>JAPKYA010000028.1 GCA_026394565.1 Methanothrix sp. | reverse complement strand
TTAACACAGTTCATATCGAGATAGAATTCACCTCTTTTCACCAGAATCTCATTATATTTGGGCCAATCTCTATTGTCTTCATATGTCATGATATGGTATTTATTTTTCTAACGATAAATAGATTATGCAACACAGCAGAAACAAGTAAGAGAGCAGTCCAGCAGCTCTCTTAAAATCACGGCTGCCGGCAGGGAGGGTTGAGATGAAGGAAGGAGGAGAAGTTTTCTGCGATGTGATCGATCGGTCGGTGCTGGCCAGCCTCCGAGAGCTGCAAGATGAGGGGGACCCAGATATCGTCGCCGAGGTGGGCGGTCTATTCATCAAGCATTCGCCTGAGAAGGTAAATGCCATTATGCAGTCCGCGGAACACGGGGACGCCAAGGGGCTGCACATGGCTGCCCACAGCCTGAAGTCCAGCAGCGCTTATGTGGGTGCGATGCGTCTTTCTGCCCTGGCCAAGGAGCTGGAACTGATGGGGCGGTCCAATTCATTGCAGGGGGCAGGAGAGTTGGCGCAAAGGCTGAAGGCGGAGTTTTTGCTGGTTATGACTGCTCTTGAAGCGGAAATCGAGCCGGGGGCGACAGAAGGGAAAAATAATGAGCAGGGCATTGGCCGTTTGTGATCGCGTCTATGCCGTAGGAGGATCAGGCCTATCTGCGCCCGAAGACGCTTTCGTCTATCTGGTCGATGCCGCAGCCGAGCTGGTGCTGATCGATTGCGGAGTAGGCCATGAGATGAGAAGAATCGAGGACAATATCCGGTCGCTGGGCTTTGAGCCGGACAACGTCAGGCAAATAATTGCCACCCACTGCCATATCGATCATATCGGCGGCCTTTTCGCCTGGAAGGAGCGCTACGGTTCTAAGATAATTGCCCACGAGCTGGACCGGGCGGGAATTGAGGGTGAGAACGACGAGCTTACTGCGGCCGGCATGTACGGTGTGGCCTACAAACCGGTCAAAGTGGACACGCTCCTCAAGGGCAAGGTGGAAAAGCATACCTACGGTGATTTGGAGTTTAATTTCCTGCACACGCCTGGGCACACGCCCGGCAGCATCTCCATTTATATCGATACTAAGGACGGACGGGTCTTATTCGGACAGGACATTCACGGGCCGTTCTCGCCTGCCTGGGGCTCAGATCTAAAGAAGTGGCGCGCGTCAATGCAAAAGCTGCTGGCTTTACGAGCGGATGTGCTCTGCGAGGGGCATGCGGGCATTTACCGGGGCGAGAAGATAGGCAAGTACATAGAGTCGTATCTGAGGAGATACGAGGTCTAGACTGTTGAGGTGATGCATATAACCAGCAAGTCATGGCTCATAATAATTGCAGTGGTACTGATCGCAGGAGCAATATTATTTTCCGGGGGCCCTAAATCATCTACATCCAGAGAGAGCTATAAGGCGGCAGGCATTCCCGAGAACTATTATTTCAGCATGTTGGCTGCCGACATAGACAGCCCCATTGAACTGATCCGCTTTGCCACCAGCATCAAACCGGATGCAAGCAGCCTGGATATCCCACAGAGAGCTGCCTACTACCAATGGTATTTGAAGAATCGGGGCTTCAATGTGAGCTTTGCTTACACCGATAATTTCCGAAATCAGGGCAATGAGCATGTCTGGCTCTTAGTGAAAAATCAGCAAGGTGAGAGCATGTATGTGGACCCCAGCTCAGATCGGATGAAAGCCGATTCCATCTGTCCCACAACGCCCGAGTACAAGAGCTATCAGAAGACGTTTAAAGACATCAATGAGCTGTGCAGCAACACTGGAGGCGTAGACAAGTACGCCTGGTGGAAGACAGGCCGCGGCAAGGAGCTGTTTGAGAGCAGCATTATGCTGCTGAAAAAGAAGCAACTTTAGCCGCCCATCCTCTTTTATTTTTTTAAATCTCTTAATGCGGCTCGCGCCGCCAGCCCGGCAAGGCGCACCGGCTCAGGCACCCGGCCGTCTCGCGTGAATTTATTGAGCAGAATTCTTGCCTCCTCGATCGAGGCTCCCCGGGCCCGGACGAAGACCTCATAGCCCGTCTTGAGCCGGACAGGCAGGCGCTCTCCGAGCCCACGGTAGCGGCGAAGCTTCTCCTCCGGACTATGGAAATATTCGCGAATGTATTTTTCCAGGCCGGGAGATTCCTCGTAGGTCAAACAGATCAAAGGCCTTTCTGTTTTTTCAAAGACCTCCTGTAGATCGATAATGTTAAACCAGCTTATGGCCGCGCCGCTTAAGATCAGGGCGTTCACATCTGCCCGATTCAGTTGTCGGTAAAGTCTGAGCACGTTCTCTGTGCCGTCGTCGCCGCCCACAGTGGCATGGGCATAGGCCAGGCCGTCCACTCGCAGATCTGCGCGCATGACCACGCCGGCCATTATGGAGGTGGGGCGAGAGCGCACAAAGCTCTCCGCAATTCCTAAAGCACGCAGACCTGGCTTGTTGAGATGAAGGGACATGCTAATCTATCCTGATCCTGGCAGATCCTCGAGCTTTTTCCAGAACATCTCGCAGGGAAGCGGCCAGCTCGATAACGGCCTCGACGGTCATCGGCTCTCCATCAAAGGATATTGCGTACTCCATTGTCGGCTCTATGACGAGCATAGCCAGAGGCGTGATCCGAATTGCCAGGATTCTGTCCTCACAGGTCTTTAGAATGGAGATCCTCATCACGGGCCAGATGGTTCTATCACCCGCTATCATCTCTTTGCCCACCAAAACCCGCGTATCCATCTCAGGAAGCCTGATATCCTCTAAAGTTATGCCCATCCCATCATCTCTCTCAAGAGCAATCTTATCTCTCTCACCCGCAGTGCCTGGATCACTGCAAAAGCGGCCCACAGCAGTCTGGCCTCTATCTCTACCGCAAGTTCCCCTTCCAGTCGCTCACCTTCAAAACATGGATCTATGAAGATCCTGCCCGGAAAGAGGCCGAGCACTGATGCGGCAGACCAGAGATAGCCGCTGATAATCGCAGTTTGGGAGGGATCGTCCAGGCCGAAGCATAAGCTGCAGGAAAATTTCTTAAAGAGTATTGACTTGAGCAGATCCAACATGATATTCGCCAGAGCTGGAGCAGCATTGATCATGGATTGAATACTGGGTGGCCTGGTGATACCGGTCTTCTCATTATCCGCGGAAATTTTTCTCTCGTTTTTCCCTTTTTTCTTTCCATCTTCGTTTTCATTTCCGGCCCTCCTATCCTTGTTGGATCTTATCTCCTCTGCGGCGGATTGAGGCGGAATTTCCATCTTCATTAGAGTGGCCCCCAGCCAGGCCAGTTTAATGCTACCCGCGATCAGTGCACCCTCCTTGCCGATATTCAGGGAGAGACGAAAGGGTGCGATGAGAAGAACAGCTAGAAGAATAATGAAAAACAAAAATATGGCTAGATAAGAAAACTGCATCCCCAAGCCTCAGCCGACAGCTACTCTACATTGATTGCGGCCATATTTATGACCTTCACGCCCTCCGGCCCGCAGATTCCTTTGAAGACAACCACCACGGCTACGGGATAGATCCCTATTCCTCCGCCGGCTCCGCATCTTGCCGGGCCTTCATGGCTTCCGTCCCGGTCTGTCCGTCCCAGGTCGGTGCCAAAGCCCATGCCCATTTTTGTAACGGGTATGATGATCTTGTCCTCCATCTCTATCGGCTCGCTCATTATGCTCTGGGCCGAGAGAGCATCGAGAAGCTCATCCAGGGTGGCCTTTTTGGCATCGATGCCGGTCATCTATATCTCCTTAAATAACTATTGTTTCTAGATATTTACATCTTTCTGCCTGGAAAATGAGTTCCTCGATGTTTCGAATGGGCAGTAGAATCATCGAGTTCTCTGTGAGTCCTCCGTGCGCTCTGTGTCTGCGGTGGTGGCAGTACCGTCCAGCCATTTGATTATGACCAGCGGCTAACGACGTTTCAACCACAGAGACACAGAGTTCACAGAGTACGCACAGAGCGACTGACTAACAACTGGATAATCATAGTAACCTGAGGTTAACCACCTGAAATAGCGAAGAGCCCAAAAAAAGATTACGCTTCCGCCTCACCCATCAGCCTGTCCACCAGCCACTGCGGCTCGAACTTCACCAGGTCGGGATAGGTCTGGCCTATGCCCAGAAACAAGACGGGCTTGCCTGTGATGTAGGCGATGGAAATCGCGGAGCCGCCCTTGGCGTCGGCATCCGTCTTGGTGAGGATGGTGCCGCCGATGGGCACCGACTCGTTGAAGAGGCGCGCCCTCTCCACGGCATCATTGCCGGCTATTGCTTCGTCGACGAAGATGAGCAGATCGGGCTTGGTCACGCGCACGATCTTTCTCATCTGATCCATGAGATTGATATTAGTATGCAGTCTGCCGGCCGTATCCGCCAGCACGATGTCCTTGTTGTGCGCCTTGGCATACTCGACGGCATCAAAGATCACAGCCGCCGGATCGCCGCCCGTCTTGTGCTTGACGACCTTCAGGCCCAGGTTGTTGCCGTGCACCTCCAACTGCTCGATGGCTCCGGCTCGGAATGTATCGCCAGCCGCTAAAACCACGGAGTAGCTCTGGTTCATCAGGTACCTGGCCAGCTTGGCGATGCTGGTCGTCTTTCCCGTGCCGTTCACACCAACGAAAAGAATCTTGACGGGCTTTTCTTTGGTCTTGATATACTCGTCAAAGTCCAGATAGTTCCTGGAAAGAATCGTTAAAAGAGCATTTCGAAGGGACTGCTCGGCGATGGCGCCTGTGTCCGCGCCGATCTTCCTCTTCATCCCCACCAGATTGCTCTTGACCTCCCTGACAATCTCTTCAGCCACGGGAAGGGCCACGTCGCTCTCCATGAGGGCCATCTCCAGGGCCCACATGGGCTCCTCAAGATCCTTTTCTTCCAGGATTACTTCCTGCTCAAATATCAGGCTCTTGGCCTTTTCCAGGAAGGAGAATCGGCTCTTGGGCTTGTTGTCGGCAACGGCTTTTTCAGGGAATAGAGGAGCTTTTGCCGAGGAAGCACCATTTCCGTCTGCCGGAGGGAGAACTTCTTTGGCCTGGCTGCCTATCTCTTCATCCCCAGGCTTTTCATCCTTCTTTACGGCCATCTTCTCGGCTAGGGAGACCTTCTCGGCAATTTTGGAGGACAGAGCCTCTTTGAAGTCGGAGAGCTTCTCCTTGAAGCGACTAAACAACCCCTTCGCTCCCCGGGCCGTGCTGATGTTGATGCTGCTCTGCGCTCGCTTCAAATTGCTGCATTATGGCCTGGATCTTCTGCATCTCTTGATCGATCTTGGCAAGGACAACGTTCAGTTTTTTGGATCCCTCAAGAACTTCCGCCTTCCTGATCTTCAGAATTTCCTTGGCCTCGGCTGCGGGCTTTTCGATGCTCACGCCCGCGCCCACATTCAAGACTACCTTCTCCTTAGAGGCGAGACTTCCATGGATGAACGACCCAGATCCGATGGGAACGAGAATCTCCTGTCCGACTTGTGCCTTATCCAGGGCCTCTACTGCAAGCAGTGCCCTCTCCAGGCCTTCCGCCGTGATCTGCGTCAGATTGAGCTGCTGCATGATGCCGTCCGCCTGGGCCTGGTACTGCTGATATGCGGCCAGGAGCCTTCTGACCTCCTCCTCGCCTCCAGGAGCGCTACTCAACAGCCAACACCTCGTCTATCTTGATGAGGCCCCTCTTCAGGCCGTGTTCGCTTCCCATGAGGGAATAGACTTTATTTACGGCATTTTTCTCGTTCTGGCTATCCACAACCTTGCAAAAGGGCAGCCAGGTCTTGCCGACAAGTCCTCCCTTGTACTTTCCTTTGATCTCGAAATTGCTCACTATTCCACCCCTACTCTATTCATCAATTACTGGAATCATCAAACCAGGAAACCCAGTGCGTCCTCGATGCGCCCCAGCTCCGGGCCGGATGTGCCAATTCCTGCGAAGTAACCATGGCTGTTGGCCAGCACTCCTGAGCCCACCAGCGGCGAGCCGAGGTTCACTGTGCCCACGTCCACAGGCAGCTCGAAGAGTCCCTCTAAGACAACTATCTCCTCAGCGGAGATGCGCGGATGCACGAGAAGCCCTTTGTTGGTAGCTACGCCCGCCATTCCCACGGTCTTCAGGCCGCCAATGGTGCCTTTCTCCACCTTCACGCCTAGGGTCTGTTCTACCGTCTCGCAGGCCTTGGTCGACAGCCCCGGATGGACCAGAGCAGCGCTGTCGTTGACCAAAATTACATTGCCCGCGGCATTGATCCTGGCCGGCAGTCTTGCGACCCGGCCGTGTTCGCGAAGAATCTCGATCTCCTCATTGCCGGCATGATGGGTAACCACGAAGCCATTGCTGTTGGCGGCAACCAGAGACCCCAGGACGGAGCCTACACCGGCCAGCACCCGCACGGCCGGCACTTTCAGCCCGGCCTCGATAACTTGTCGATCAGCTTCGCCCACTTCCAGCGGCACGAGTACAATCTTCTCCGTGCATCTGGCAAACACACCGAGAAGGCTGCTTCCTGCTATTTTTATTCGCTTATCTGTCACCAGCAAACTCCGCCTCAACCCCGCCGTCTTCGAACTTGACCGCGCGCACCCTTACGCGCCGGGGAGGCTTCATATCGCCTCTGGCCCAGATGACTTCGCTCAGGCCTGGGTCGATCTTTATATTATTCTTTGCCACCTTCATATGCCGGGCGAGGTAGGTTCTAATCTCGGTTATGGCCCGGTTGGACCTTCTGTAAATGGGAGCGCACTTGACTATACCCAGTGGTATTGTGTAAACTCTTTCTGTGTCCGCCATGTCTATCTCTCTAAGCTGCTTCTTCTCCAATGCCTTCGCTTGGGATGAGTAACTACCTGCCTCATGGTCTTGACAATGACCCAGGAGGGCACCCTACGATTCTGATTGAACGCCTTGGCAAGCCTGATCTTCTTGCCCTTTAATTTCTTGGACAAATCTTTTCCTCCGGATAACTCTGGTGTGCGTATGATTGGAGGGGAAGATCTCATCGACCTTAGCCTGGTCGTACCTCTCTTTTAGCGCATATCTCAGGCCCACCTCGAAGTCCGAGGCGGGATACTTCTCAGATGGCTCTTCCTCGAAGTCCAAATAGCGCGAGGCCATGGCCCGGATAGTCTTTTGACCCAGGCCCGCCAGGGGTCTTAAGTATTGCATGTGCAACCGGTCTTCCAGGCTTCGGATAGCGCTAAAGCCCATTTTGGGTGCGCGATCATCCCGCCTCGTTCCGTCCGCCACAAATTCGCACTCTTTAGCTAATGTTTCTACTGCAATAGGATGAACATAATTGAGAGCATCATTGGGATAGCCCGTGCAAAGCAGTATATTCAGGGCCTGTTCCAGGACGCCGTCTTCAAAGACCATCCTCTTATGGGGGTGGTCCAGTTCCAGAGCGGCATCAGCAGCTCTCGTCCAGGCATCATCATGGCCGAAGCTGAAGGTGACAAGCTCTATCTCGTCAAAGAACGGTTCGAGAAGAAGAGCCGCCAGGCTGCTATCTTTTCCGCCGGAAAACAAGACTGCAACCTTCATAAACTGCCTACAGCTTACAGCCGCGTTATCTCCTGGTAATAGTGATGTCTCTCTTCGTGGGCTGAGCCTGCTTGAGGATCGCCTTGAGCTGCTCGTCTGTGATTGCGCCCCTCAGCCTGCCGCTCTGAGCAAGCATAATGAGCTGGCCTTCAATCTGAGAGACGAACTCCGGCTTGGTCATGCGTATCGCATTGAGCCGTTCCCGTGCTTCTGGAGTGAGGATGGTCCTCATCAAGTTTGCCTTTTTGGCCTCCATCTCCTGCGCTGCCTGCTCTTGCTGGGCCGAGGCCATCTGCGAATCCATCTGCTGTTTTTGGATCTGATCCATCCTCTTTCGTCTTAAATCTGCAAGCTCATCATCAGCCATACTTTTCCCATTCCTCGCACGCTTTATGCCGAATCGGCAGCCGGTTGTGCTGCTGGTGCAGCCGTGTCTTGCACCTTGCTTCTTATCTTATGGGCTACCCCGTCAAGGTATGCCTGACCGGCAGGGGTCATTTGCCGTCCCTTCTTTATCTTTTTTACGTAGCCGGCCTTCTCCAATTGCTGCAGGGACTCTCTTGCCACTGAGCCGCTGCCCTTGGCAAAGAATCCTGTAGCTACACCCCTGCGGTGCTTTCCGCCGTAGAAGCTTCTAAGGCGGGAAACGCCCACCGGGCCGTCGATATATATTCTGCGCAATACTGATGCGCACCGCACAAACCACCAGTCGGGGTTTGTGGGAGGCATCTCCTTATTTACCCCAGTCTTGGCAAACTCAGCCCATTCCGGGGGCTGAACCTTGCCTGCCGCCTTTAGCTCTTCGGCTACGGCAGCTATCAAGTCATGGGGAGGTACATCGTAAACAGTTGTCAAATCCTTCAATCCTCCAAATGATAAGGAACAAACCAGAACCCTTACGCAGAAACAAGTATAAATGCTTTTTCCGAGCGATACGAATTTTAGCGTGTCTCTTAGCTTAAGAACTCAGCTCAACGGAAAGAGCGCTTTCAGATAATATTAAAGACTGCAAGCAGCTTTTCCACAATCTGGCCAAAGCTGCCCTTGGCCGGGATTTCGCTCTGCACAAACGTTCGCCCGCGATCGCCCAGGGCGCAGACCGCGGGGTCGATGGGAATTGCTCCCAGGAAGGGCACATTCATCTCCTCAGCCATTCCTCGTCCACCACCGGCGCCGAATATGCTCATGCTCTTGCCGCAGTGCGGGCAGACAAGCCCCGACATATTCTCCACGATGCCCAGCACTGGAATCTTCATGGCCTTGACCATGTTCACCGCTTTTCGGCTGTCCAGGAGCGCGACCTCCTGGGGCGTGGTTACTATTATCGCCCCCGCCAGCTCGGGGATGAGCTGCACCACGGAAAGCGGCTCGTCGCTGGTGCCTGGCGGCAGGTCGATGAGCAGAAAATCAAGATCGCCCCAGTTCACATCCTGGATGAATTGCTTGATGGCGGCCATCTTCATGGGCCCGCGCCAGACCACAGGCGTTTCCCGGCTGGTGAGAATTAGAGCCATGGAGGCGGCCTTGATGCCGTCGGCTTGAGCCGGCTCAATTCCATCCGGCCCCTGCAACAGCCTTGCCTCCTCGATTCCCAGAAGCTTGGGAATATCCGGGCCGGTGATATCGCCGTCCAGTATTCCCACTCGCAGGCCCTTCATCTGCAGAGCACGGGCCAGGTTGACGGAGACTGTGCTCTTGCCCACGCCCCCCTTGCCGCTGGCGATAATGATCTTGTGCTTGATTTTGGCCATGCGATCGACTTTGCAGGTGCATTCTTGTCCGACGCTCTGATCCTTGCAGGAGCCCTTCTGGGCGCACGAAGAATTACAGTATTTGATATCAGATTCCTCCGAGAGAGAAGTATATAGCTACCACTTCCCCCTGCCATCAAGAACCGATATACTTTTTGGTCCAGTAGATATGTTCTTGCAGCCGTTTTGGCCAGCAGCCAGAGGATCTCCCAGCCACCCCATAGCACTCCTTGCTATCTGTGGATCTCAATTGTAGTGGGCAATCACCTTGGACACCTTTGCATTTGGATCGAAGAACATGACTTCGATGGCCATCTTTCCCATGGCAACCTTGATCATCGGGGTAGTTACCTCGACATCGTCGGTATAGTGACTCAAGATGCGATCCTAATCGTGGGAATTCCACGACTCAATCCATTCCGCTGCGAACTTTTTCGAATCTGGCAACATGCTCATTCCTCCTCTGTTTCCATCACCGTTATTTCTTAAGATCACTGAAAAGGGCTTGAAGCCCTCGGGCACCTCAGGGCATTTGAAGAGATCATCTCAGTTGTTGGCAATGCAATCAAGGTCCTTGTTCATTCGCGTGTGCAGGTATAGGTCGCTTGAAATCCATCCCTGTTTGATGATGCCTTCCATGATCCAGTCATATGTGCCGAACTCGTCCCTGACAAAAATCAGTGCTTCTTGTGCCAGTCGGGCATTTGCCGTGACCCCGACCGCCTGTATCCAATCCTCGATCTTCGCCCCGCTATTTTCTTCCCATGACGGAAACACAAAGTCAAACAAGAGTAGTCTGCCTCCAGGCTTGAGCATTGTGCGAAACCGTTTGAGTGCGACCTGCTTCCAGAAATCCGGCAGGTGGTGGAGAACTAAAACGCATACAATAGCGTCCGCCAAGTCGCCAACGTGTTCATAAGTGAGCAGACCGCCATGACAGAAGACAATATTGGAAAGTCCCTGTTTTTCAGCTTGTTGGCGACAGTATTCAAGCATTGCAGCGGAAATATCTGCCGCGTAAATAGTGCGACACTTTTTTGCTGCGTGAAGTGCGAAAGCACCAGTGCCCGACCCCATATCGATGACGATGCTCCCAGAACCAAGACCCAATCTTTGCATAACCCCTTCGCTTGATCTAGCATAGTCACGGAGCTTCTGGTGCATGATGTCGTATGCAGCCACTTCCTCAATATCGGTGAAATCAACACCGCAGGGTTTCATTTCGTCATATTGCCATTTGGGTGCAGGTTTCATCTTCAATCCTCTCGAAAACCTTTCCAACGTCAACGCTCTTAAGGTTTTTGACAGAGCCTTAGAACTGCGGAGTCCTGAAATTTTCCGCCGCTGTTGGTGAGTATCCACAATATACGGTCACGCGGAGACTGCGAGGGGCCAGCTCTTTCTGTCATTTCCAGCACCTGAGTTTTTCGCCCAACTTGTGTTACAGCCACCATTGCCAGATTTAGGCTCTGACACTATGGCGAGGTTTGGGATAACTATAAATATTGTCAACCTTCAAAGGTTGACATATGAATTTGTTCATCAACGAAAAACAGTTCGAGTTCTGGAAGCTAAGACGTGCCCGGATATCCAATATAACCATCGCTACGAACTTTAAGATCTCCCGACAGGCTGTCTCGAAAGCTCTTCTCACAATAGATGGGAAGATCGAGACCACTCTCCGTGAAATGGCAAAAGCCAACAAAATCGCAATCATGAAAATTAATCCACAACTGGGCGTCCTTCTCGGTCGTTCGGTTCCGCTTGGCGTAGATGCGATCATCTTTGTCTCCGGGAGCCATGGTGTCCAGGTCTGGTACGAGCACGATGGCGACTGCAGGGCGTGCGAGGAGTACGCGAAGTGCATCGAACTGCTCTGGGATTACGCCGACGAGCTCAATATCAAGCTCAATCGGACGGCTGATCCCACGAAAATGGCAGAGGAATTATTCGCAAAGGTGAAGGAGGTGGTTTGATCGTGCAGTTAGCGGAAATTATCGAACACTGGACCGGGTGGTGCCCAAGGAAGCAGAAAGTACAGAAGGCTTCTGAGATCGATTTTCTATCGGAGGAAACATCCATGAAAACACAGAAAAGCATGAGAAGCAGGACAAAAGGCATAGCGGCAATTATATTGGTATTTGTCGCAGCATTGGCGGGGATGCGACTGGAGTTCGACAGCATGCAATCCCTGGACTGGTTCATGAGCGATCCTAAAGCTGTAGAAGGTTACCAGTGGTTAGCGAACAACACAGAGAGAGATGTGGCAGTCCTGGCTTGGTGGGACTATGCTGACGGGATTGAGAAGATTGGGCACCGCAGAGTTGTGATAAACGAGGCATCCAGAAAAATCAAGAATACTGTTGCTGGCTACGCAGAACCCGGAAAGCCCTGGCATAAGATAGAATATGCTCTGTGGTATCCCTTTGAGTCTGATGAGAAAGTCAGGGATGTAGCTGGTTTCTTCATATCTGAGAACGTAACATCGGCTAAGGAAATAGCCCGAAAGTATGGAGCGAATTACGTACTTGTAATGTCCGAGGATTTGGGTAAGTACTTCTCGGTGGTAATGGCTGCCGGCGGAAACTTCAGCGATTACATGAGGATGCCGACCAACCGCAGTTCCGGTATTTCTGATATCAGACCGTACCTAAAGAAGGAAACCGTCTTTACCAGGATGGTCAACGGCGATAATATAGAGGGGGTCTCGAAAGCGTTTGACAACGACCGGATGAGGATTTATAAGCTGATCTGATCCGATACTGTTGCATAAGGGTTGTTGCAACAAAGATGGTGGTCAAAGGATAGCCGTTTTCTATTGCCACCATCTGCATTTCATGCGTATTTGGTTAAGAACAGAATCGCTTTGTGCGGTAGGAGACAGAGACATTTGGGCCGAGACGGCTTTGCATCTCAAGTCCCATTTGACTCGACTTTGGATGCAGACGTTAGACTCTAGGTACAAACACGACTTTAAGTGCAAAGCCCTGACCATTAAAAAGTATTTATCTATGGATGATGACTAAGAATGCTGGATACAGGCCATATTCAAATTACAGAAAATTCGGTACTCTACCGAAAAAGCATCAACTGCCTGGTAGATTGGCATGAAGGATTAAGAGGCATTTCATGGAGATCGGTTTTGATCCATTTTTGCGCGGTCTGGTTTTAGGCTTGGCTGTAGCTATGCCGGTAGGGCCAATAAGTCTACTCTGCCTTCATCGTACCATAGCGCCGGGCAGACTCGTCGGTTTTGCATCAGGTATCGGAGCTGCTAGCGCAGATGCCATCTATGCAGCAACAGCGGGATTTAGCATTTGGTTTCTATCAGATCTGGCAATTAATTATCGGCACCATCTGCAGCTTGCTGGCGGCTTGGTTTTATGTCTGATGGGGCTGAGCATTTTAAACTCAAAACCATCCGGTCCGAAGCACGAAATAAAAGGAAAAAGGATATTAGGTGCATACGCATCCATATTTCTTCTGACACTTGCAAATCCCGCTACAATATTGTTCTTTATGGCCGCATTCTCAAGCATAAAAGTCCCGATAATTGATGAACAACGATCTTGGATTTTATTATTCGTGGTAGGCACATTATTAGGATCATCTATTTGGTGGTTGGTGCTGAGCAGCAGTGCAAGCCTCCTTGATCATCGCATATCTCAAAACCTTCGCCTATTCAATACGGCAGCCGGTTCCATGATAATTCTTCTTGGCCTTTTTACGATGGCAAATTTCATGCTCGATTCGTGAATCTGATCCAGCACAAGGACCTTCAGCGTCCATTTCAGCCCTTCGATCCTGAAGGCCCGGTTATCGTACCCTGCGCCAAGGATTACCAGTTGCTCGAAGTAGAGTTTATCGATGCCTCAACTACGTCGTCAAAAAACCTGACCCTAGCAAGCATTGAATTGTTCACCCCGGGCAGGAGACGGTCCAGCTTCTCAGCCAGAGCCTTTGCTTCTTCAGGGTGCTTGGCCGCAAACTCCAGGGCCTTCTTGCTTGCGAAACGGATGGCGTAAGGGTCGAAAAAAGGCGCTCGTTTTCGGGTTTCCTTGATTCAGCTGCCATTCTGGGCACACGAATCGCAATTGTTGTTATTTTTTGTCATGAGAGTCATTCCGCTAGTTGGCACGCAATTGGTTATTATGATTGGCACAACAATGGTTACAATTACTATTGGTTAAATTTGAATGTTAATCCTAAAATTTTAATCATTATTTATTGATTTGTCGATGGCATGAAAATAGAGCTTGCCGCTATGCAGCCTTCTGGATATCAGGCTGTCCTTCTCCAGGATCTTGCAGTACTTGATGGCATCGCTTCCGTCTATTTCCAGGTGGCGGCTTATCTCCTCCAGAGTGCAGGGCCTGCCAAAGAGATGATCCAGCAGACGATCCCGGATACGTGCGGGAACGCTCCAGTCCCAGTCCGGTATCAACTCGGCACCGGGAAAGATCTCCAGCATCCTTTGCATCTCCTCCTCGCTCAAAGCTTGCACTGGCTCCGCAGGCGGCCGGACCACGGTGTTGAGCTGAATTCGGTCCGGCTCTGTAGATTCTGCGGCCCTGGCGATCAGCTCCGCCTCCTGGTCGTTCATGCCCCTCACCAGCATCACCTCCAGCCAGATCTCGCCGGAAAATTCCTTTCTGAAGTCTTTTAAGCCCGCAATCATCTCCGCAGCCAGCAAGCCGGATGCCGGCCGGTTGATGGCCAAAAAAGCCGTTTGGCTGGCTGCATCCAAAGAGGGGAGGACCACATCCGCAGCTGCAACCTCTTTTCGAACCGCAGGGTTTGAGAGAAGGGTACTGTTGGTGATCACGGCCACTGGAGAGTCGATTATCTCCTTGGCCCGAGCCACGATCTCGCCCAGATCCAGGCTCAAAGTCGGCTCTCCCGATCCGGCAAAGGTGAGGTGGTCGAAGGGCTCGCCCCGTCTCAGCTCGATCTCCTTTAAGACCTTTTGCCGGGGCACGAAACGATCCCGACAGGAGGTTTTGCAGGCGGTTCTGCCCAACTCACAGTAGACGCAATCCAGGTTGCAGGTCTTGTATTTGAGCAGGTCCACGCCCATGGACAGGCCCAGGCGGCGAGAGAGCACAGGCCCGAAGAGGTATCCCATAATCCTTTCCAGATCTGCATTTGTCCTTACTATTTATCCTTTCGATAAAGCTTAAATGACGGCAGGCCCGAACAACCAGCATGGATAAGGCTCGTGAACTGATCGAAATGCTCGGCAAGAGCGATGACTACTTCGAACGCCAGAAGGCGGCATGGGCCCTGGTGAATCTGGGAGAGGCAGCCGTGGATCAGACGGCCATTGCCCTGGAGGCGGGCGAGTTCTCCGATCTGCGATATAAATCCGCCTGGATTTTGGGAAAGATCGGCAGCCCCAGAGGAGTAGAGCCGCTCTGCCGGGCCATGCACAGTGATCCTGATCAGGTGGTTCGCGAATGGTGCGCCGCCGCCCTGGAGGCTGTCAGGAGCCAGGATGCGGTACCCGCGCTGGTTTTGGCCATGAAACAGGACAGCTCCAAAGATGTGCGTCTGCGGGCGGCAGTGGCGCTGCGCACGCTGGGGGCGGCAGAAGCCTTGCGTGATCTCTTAGGCTACGGCGAGCCCGAGGTCCGGGGCATGGCCGTGACGGGTCTTGCCAAGATCGGGCACCGGGAATCTCTGACCGATGTGGCACGCCTGCTGCAGGATGAGGAGATGGAGGTTCGGCGCAGAGCTGCAGCCTTCATGGGCGAGGTGGCCTGCGATGAGGCATTGCATTGTTTGGCCCGGGCTTTGCAGGATGGCGAGAGCGCTGTGCGGTGCGAGGCACTGAAGTCCCTGGGCAAGATAAAAGGGGAATGTGCCTGCGATCTGGCTATGCAGGCCTTGCAGGACCAGGACTGGCAGGTTCGCTATACAGCCGTCACAACGCTTGGCGAGATAGGTCACAACAAAGCATTGGAGCCCCTGGTGGAGATTATGTTCGGTAGGGAGGACGAGAAGATGCGGGCCTGGGCGGCCTGGAGCCTGGGAGAGATTGCAGACGAGAGGGCAATAGAGCCGCTGCAGCGGGCCTACAAGACCTGTCCCACGGAAGTGATGAAGAAGGCCAAAGATTCGCTGGTGGAGATATTTAAGCAGGAGATTTGATTGGGGCATGAGAAAAGAGAAATGATACCAAACGAGAAAGAATGGTCAAAAAGCGAGAAAAAGATAGCACGACAAGCTTACAAGGCAGCCTACAATCGTGAGTGCAAAGCCATCATGGAGGAAGTCCGCAAAATGGCGGCTGAGACCCGGGATTCGACTGATCTATGGAGACTTCATGACTACCTGACAGAAAAGCGCAAGGAGACCGATGAGAAGTATGACTATCGTTACTCTGTCCTGCGCTTTGTCTTCGCTCGACTGATATATGAAGGATGGATGCATCAGGAAGACCTTGAGGGCATCTCTGAAGATAAGTTGCAGGAAATCCTCGAAAGCGCAGAATTTTATGCAGGATTATAAAGGCAAGACGGTACAGCACTGCTTTTTCCTGCCGTCTTCAGGATGCAGATGCTTTTTTGCCTTAAGTTGTCCTCTAAATGGATGCCCGAACGACGGATACTTGGACGAGCCTCGCGAATAGTTAGTCGGATGAGTGCCGAAAGAGAAAAGCGCCCCATCCTTGCCTTTGCCCCTAGCCCCGGCAGGTTACGCTAAAGGTCAGGGCATTATTTCCCTCATTCGTCTCCGGAATTTCTCTATCCGGATCTGCCGTCACAGTGATCTCACTATTCCGGCTGTCCGCGAACGGCGCAATTGCGCTGGAAAATCCGATGGTCTCATGCAGTGAGCCGCCAGTGACCGGCATGAGAAGAATCAGTTCGGCAACTGCGGTGGGCGTGCCCTGGCGGTTCTCCAGCACTCTAACCTTTACCGGCAGATATCCAGTGGAGCCGCTGGGAGATGCAGTCAATGTCAGCAGGAATGAGACTTGATTGCAGGTGGTATTGTTCTGATCAGCAGATATCGACAAGTCAGAGACGGCCTGATTATTGAAGGGCTCAGAGATCATGACGGGCGTCGATGGCTGCCGGCCTTGGCCGATCATGCTCTGATCATCGGTCCTGGGAAGCTTGCTCCCCAAGAAGGGGCTGTCCCGGTTCATCTGAGAGTCTGCCGTCGAGGCCAGCAACAAGAAGATGCCAAGAAGCGTCACTAATTTCGAGATATTATTCCATACTTTCATGATAATAAAGAACGGAAAATATGGATATAACCATTTTGGGCCGGACCCGATCACTTGACCTCATAGCGCAGCCATATAACATCGCCCGTGAGCCTCTCCATCTGCATGAGCTTAAGGGAGAACACACCCTCTGGCCCAGTCAGCGGATCAGCAATGTCAGGCAGGTCGTGAGCGCGAAAGATGCTGCTTTGCTTTTCTCCCCCCACAAGGCTGGGATAGATGAGAAGGCTCACCACGGCAACCAAGTCCTGGCGCAGGAGCTGGCCGTTTAGGGTGCCTCCTGCGTCCACGCGCACGACCTTAAAGTTTTTTCAGCAATCCGGAGAGCCGAGTTCGCCAATCGACTCTTCGATATTTTGCTATCGCCTCTCGCCCCAGGATGATGACCGCCAGCCAGAAAGACCCCTCTCCCAAAATGATCAGCAAGGTAGACAATGCTATTTTTCTATCTGCGGAGAAAGAGGAGAGCGGCACGAGCAAGAGGCATCCGTAAAAGGCAAAGGAGAGGATAACTAGAGCTATGCCCAGCCGTCTCTTCAGGCTTTGAATGTCTCTTTTCATATGGTGAAATTATCAAGAACGGATGCCGATTTCTTTTTGCGAAGGCGTTTGTCCTGGCATCCGTTCCTATTCCTAGGTTTGCCTATTCATTGATTTCTAATCTTCTTTTCTCGCAGTCCAGCAACCATGCTGGCCATCGCCGGTCGACATTGTTCCGCTCATATAAAGGCCGAATATCGATCCTCTATACAATGCGTTTGGATCTTCATCATGTTCCCAGCGGATTGACTGCCCATTCTTTGTCCATTCTCCCTCTCTAAGAGTGGTATCATCGCCGAAGGTACCATCATCATAGAAGATTAATTCATCATCATTGGATGATCCATCGCAGTCCCAGTCAAATGTAAGTTTCCATCTGCCTTCAATTCCACCTGCACTGGGTTGATGTGAGATAGTTGATGTAGTAATGGTTATATCCGGCGCTGAATCTGAGTCGGCAATCCGACTAAATCCTTCTCCAAAACTGACCTGTGGTGAGCATACTCTCCAGGTTCCGCTTCCGCTGTAGGTCCATACATAAGCTTGATGAGAGTAGCCGCAATGAATTGGAACCTTTACATATTCATTGTAGTCAGTGGTTGTCGATTTGTACCAGGTGTTATTCCATGTGTCTAAGACATAAAGATCAAAGTCAGCGTTGGCACCTCCATACAGGTTGTATTCTGCGTATGTGTATGGATTTGGGCACGGATGACTGATGTCCGCTTTATACAAAGAATGGTAAGTCCCTGTATATTCGTCCGCGCAGTTAGATGTTGCACTCGGCAATCCCATAATCCCTATGAGAAAGAGAAGGATTGCTATGTTGAAATGGGTTTTCAATATGATCCCTCCTTACTTGATATATTGCCTAATTAGGTCTATATGAGTATTAAATCTTCTGGTGCGTATAATTATAATTTAAAATGAATGCCTCACAGCTTGCTGTGCGGGTACGCCGCCGCCGTTTCACTGAGGGAAAGATTTTTTGCATTATCGAGCATTAGGCATTTGTATTATGAAGAAGATGGCAATGATCGTCCTGTTCCTGCTCACACTAACCGCATCCTCTCATCCAGAGGAAGCTGTTGGAGTTGTGACGAGGATTACAGACGGCGTGACCTTTGAGGTCAGCGAGCTGGGCTGTGTCCGCCTGGCAGATGTGATGAGCGTTAATGCCAATTCCCAGGCTGGTTTGAATGCCAGAGAGTTCACTCGCGATAACCTGATGGGCACGCAGGTCTTCCTGGACATCGATAACAAAACCGGCCAGGACAAAGGCGGATGCTGGATGTGCGTGGTTTACAAGGCCAATGCCAATGGGACTGCCAATTTGAAAAAGAACTTCAATAAGATCTATGTGGATGCAGGATACGGCATGCCGAGAGACGATCCCCTGACGGAGTTTGACCCATTAAGCTGGTGATGGGAAAATGTTTGGCGATGCACATTATAGATAAAGACTGGTTAGAGGGAAAGGCTATTAGTGCATCATCCACCACCAGAGATGGCTCGGCCTGAAATGTCTGTCCTGGCCGAGGGAGCTCTGAAAAAATTGGCCAAGAAAGCGAAGCATAGCGATGCCGTCATGACCGGCATTCTCGTTACCAAGTTCAAGATGGGCCAGATCGATGTCGAGGATCTGGTGCAGATGGCAGCCGATGCTACCAAGGTGGAGAGGTGCTCGGCAGCGAAGAAGGTGCTGGAGGCGGTGAGGGACTCGCCCGACTTTCTGCGCCAAGAGGCTTTGCAGGCAAACAGAGAGGAATTAATTTGAGAACAACGATAGGCGGAGAAATAGTGGAGCTTAAATTGGCTAAGCTATGGCCATTGCTGGTGATTTTTGCAATCGTTATAGTTGTATTCTTTGGACCGGTTTATACTATTGATGCAACTGAGCGTGGTGTACTTGTGACCTGGGGAAAAGTCAGTGACAAATCCATCGATCCAGGAATACATTTCAGAATTCCAATCATGCAGAACGTTGAGCGGTTCAATGTTAAAACCCAGAAGTATGAAGCAGAGGGAACTGCGGCCTCCAAGGATTTGCAGACTGTTAACACCAAGGTGGCGGTAATTTACCATCTGAGGCCGGAAAGCGTGCCGAAGATCTATGCAGACCTGGGACAGTTTTACGGTGAGAGCATAATCCAGCCCACCGTGCAAGAAGTGCTGAAGGCAAGCGCGGCCAGGTTTAGCGCAGAACAATTGATCACAAACCGGTCAACAGTGGCCAGCACCATCCAGGATTTGTTATATCAAAGACTATCTATTTATGGAATTATCGTAGAGTCAACCGCAATCACTGACTTTAAATTCAGTGAATCTTTTACACAGGCCATTGAAGCAAAGGTGACTGCCTCGCAACAAATGCTCAAGTCTGAAACCGATCTTAAGCGCATTCAGGTGGAGGCACAACAAAAAGTCACCCAGGCACAAGCAGAAGCTGACGCATTGAATCTGCAAAAGCAGGCCATTACACCTGAGCTGATTGAACTGCGCAAAGTTGAGATGCAAACCAAAGCTGTCGAGAAGTGGGATGGCAAATTGCCCATGTACACTGGTGGAGCTATGCCCTTCTTGGATGTAGCATCGATAACAGCAGCAGCTAAAACAGTATAGCTATGCGTGCTTCGTGCATTTGCCCAGGGCTACCACGACCGAAGCTCCCGATCTCTTCAGCTCCTCCCTGAGCACCTGCTCCACCACTTCCTCCGAGCCGGGCAGCTCCAGGCGGCGCGTCGGCACCAGCGCCTCCAGCAAGTGAGTGAGATCGGGGGCCTCCTGCCCGCCGGTCATGGCTGCCACATCGTTCTTGAGCAAGATGACGAGAACATAGCGCTTCTGCCAGACGGCATTGATCAGGCCCTGCAGGCCCGAGTGTGCCAGAGCAAAGTCTCCCACCACGGCAATACCCTTTTTGGCAAAGCCCGAGGCTACGCCCACCGATGATCCCAGGCCGTAGACCACGTCCACCGATTGGTAGGGCTCGCGAGTGGTGCGAATGGCGCAGCCCGCATCCCCGGCCACGGGCACGTCCACTTTTGCCAGCGCCCGGAAAAGGGGTACGAAGGGACAGTCATCACAAATGCCTGCGTAGCCCCTTTCTGCCACGCTCTCATAGACCTGCGGCTTCTTCTCCGGCGTCTCTTCCAGGCTCTCCAGCGCCCGGATGATGTCCGCCCTCTCCAGAGGCCCGCGGGGCAGATGGCCGGTGAGCTTGCCTTTGACTTTAGGGCTCAACGCCAGATGCAACTCAATGAAGGGCTCCGGCTCCTCTGCTATCAGGATGAGACGATGACCATCTATGAAGCGGTGCAGGAGCTTTGCAGGCAGAGGATTGCTGTAGCCCACGGAGAGGAGCGAGACTCCCAGGCCTTCGGCGAGGGCCGCAGGGCAGCCGCCGGCGATGATGCCCACGTTCCCGGAGATCTCCAGTCGGTTCAGGGTCGTGGACTCGGAGGTCTCCTCTGCATCGGCCAGGATTTTGTCGTGGTGCCTCTGATGCCGCCCGCGCATAGTCAAATCCCAGCTCTCCTTCTCGAATTGCTGGGCTGCACCCCGACCGGGCCGCGCCGTGACAATTGGGCCCTGGTCGGCCAGAAGGCGTGCTGTCACCCGCACGATAACCGGAATTCTCAGCCGCTCGGAGAGGGTGTAGCCTTCCAAAATAGATGCGTGCAAGGCGGCCGGGCTTCTGGGATCGAGCATGGGCAGCTCAGTCAGCGGTCCATAGAATCTGCTGTCCATCTCTGCCTGAGAGCCCCTCGGGCCCAGATCATCTCCGGAGATGATCACCAACCCCGAGCCGATGGTATGCGTGGCCGAGATGACCAGCGGATCTGCCAGAATATTCATGCCCACCTGCTTGACGATAACCAGGGAGCGCGAGCCCGTAGCTGACGCCCCCAGGGCGATCTCCAGGGCCACCTTCTCATTGACTGAGATCTCGGCCTGCAGCGCCGCCGCCAGATCGGTTATGGGATAGCCGGGGACGTAGGTTCGAACCCATGCTGCTGCATCTTCTGCAGCCTGGACAGCTGCCTGCAGGCCGTTCATGGACTTCATAGAATTGCCGGCACAACGGACTCATCCGGCCGGGCGCAGAAGGGCAATGCAGCCACGGCTCCAATCAACCCCTGGCCGTTCATCATGATCTGAACTCCATTCTCCCTTGCCGCTTCCAGAGCATCCTCATACGTCACCCTCTCTCGCTTGCACCTCAGACCAAAGGCCAGAAGCGAGGAGGGATCAAAGTCCCGGAAGACGGCCATGCCAGTCTGCTTGGAGACGGAGTACTTCCTGAGCAGGGCCTTGAAGTCGGAGAGCATGGCTTCCGCTTTGCCGGGCAGGCAGGCGAACTCCACAGCAGTGGAGACGCAGTTCTGGGTCTTTGTCGGCACGGGAAAGAGCTGCACCAGGGAGTGAGAGACATAGCGCGCAGGAGGTCGATCAACCTTGGCGGCGATGTTGTGAATGAGAGTCCATGTCGCCCCCTCCGTCTTGGAATCGGTATCATCAACTCCAATGATCAGCCTCTCTCTTCGAGGCATTACTATTGTGCCGCGAGCGACGCGCCCTCCACCACACTCGGTTACATCATAGCGCAAGACATCCTGCGCGTGAGCACGGGAGAGGGTAGCCCCCACGCCGCCCCCACCGAGGCCGGCATAAGTTACCTCCACTTCCTTTTCATTGACTATGACCGACTCGATGCCCGCCGATCTCTTGGAGGAGACCAGATCCAAATCGACCCGGCCAGGCGTTATCATATAGCGGAACCATTCGCCTAAATTGCGGGAGCTTTTCACCAGGGGCCCATTAGAGTAATGATATCTGGCCCAGGCCGATCCGCCGTAGCAACTGGAGCGCTCCATGAGCTCCACCCGGCTGCCCTCATCATCAACCACGGCATGGATCTGCTTGTAGATCACCACATATGGATCAACTAATTCTAGTTGCAAGGCTCATTCCTCTTCATATACTCTCTCAATACTACTGTGGCATAGCTTCCTTTGGGCAGAACGAACTGCAGCTCTGCCAGGTTTTCCTCGACTCTGATTTGCGGTTTGACCGGGCACAGAGCGGCGCGCCTTGTGCCTCTTGAGCCGAGGTCCGGGTTTTCCAATACTTTAAAGTTCTCCAGTGAAATGCCTTCTTCGCCAAGAATAGCTCTCTCCATCTCACCCTGTGCTCCTTCCCCTATTGCCGTCTCAAATCCGATTAACGGCAGAGTGAGAAATGCTCTGCCCCTTCCGACCAGCCGGTCTATGGCCTCCCTGTTTTCTGAGGTTACTTTCTGAATTCGATCCATATTCGGCAAGCCTTCTTTGGCAAAACAAACTATATCGCCTTCCACGGCTTTATAGAGCGGCATGGCTGCAGCCAGACGGCGGCTGAGAATCCGGTTGAAGAGATAGGACTGGTAAGCATGCACAAAGAGGCGCTTTAAATTGACGGAAAGAACATCAAAAGAGTGAGCATAATCGCCGGGATGCTCCACCAGATAATTGAGCATGGCCAGCTCGTAATGCAGGTACTCCGGGAACTCCTTTAGAGCGGCAGGAACGTCTCGATTGACCCAGAGCTTTTCCCGGACATCTCTCGTCCTCGGGAGCTCGCCGGGAAAAGGCAGGGCCATGTAGATAAAGGCCGCTTCTTCGATCTTGCCTCTCACCAGGGCCTCCCCTACCTTGTGGGTGACTGGCCTGCTGTCTCCGAACCTCTGCACGCCGAAATAGTTGGGAACGCCGCTCTGCTTCTCTATCTCCTGCGTGATGCCTGTCATTCGCGCGGCAGGATCGGGGCCGCTCATATCCCTAATTATGATACGAAAACTATTGCCCAGCAGATCTCCCAGGCCTACGGCCCGGTTCGTCTTGCCCAGCACCCTGATCTTCAGGTCGGGCAAGTTGATCTTTGCGAGGTCCGATTCATCCAGGTTCATGATGCTGATGCGCTGGCTTGTTACCGCCCTCTTGTCCTTGGTGCCGGCCCAGCCGAATCTCTTCTGGCTGATGCGAAGCTTTCTCGCCATCTCCCGGATGAGGTGATGCATATCCCAGTTGGTCTTCTCCACATCTAAGACCAGATACCTTCCGCCAACGTAGCGCAGCTCTTCGAATACTTCTGTTACTTGGAAGTCCTCAGCACAGCTCTTGATGACGCCCCCGCAGCCTGGGCTGTCTGTGATGTAATAATCCATGCCTAAGGACCGGTCCCGATCGCTTGCCGAAATCATAAGAGCTTGAGCTTGCTCGTCACTTTGTCCATCAGCTTTACATGGGCCGGGCCAAGGCCCAGTGCGGTTATGGTGCCGGCAGGAATCTCGGTCAGCCCGGCATCAGCGACAATGGCGCTGGCTATCCCCGCCCTCTCTGCATCCTCTCGCAGTCGGAATAGGTCAGGCACCCCAGGTACCTTTAAGACAACCTTTTTTTGGCCCTCGGCCTTCCATTCCGAGACCGTGGATCTGTCCATTTTTTCAGCTCTTTCCACAGCCATAACTGCAGCATGAGCCACCTGCACGGCCAGCTTTCCAGCCGAGAGCTTCAGATCCTCTCTAATCACAATGCACTGCTTGAACTCCATGAGATGTAACCTCGCGATAAGTAAATCGAAACGAAAAATGTGAAGGAAAAGAGGCGAGAATGTTACGCCTCTTTGGTTAGAACCTTGACACAGGACGGGCTCTTGGCGATATTTCCCATCTTGGCACCGATGAGATACTCCAGGCCCTTTTCGGCGGCAATGTCCAAGATGCGCTGCGTCACTACGCCATCGAATATCACGCCGTTCACCTCCCCATTTGCCTCCTTCAGCTCTCTTGCCAGATCTCTTACTGCTACCTCCTTGAGGACATTTTGATTCCTATCCAATATCCTGGCGGAAAGAGTTCCATCCAGTTCATCCACATGCTGTCTGAACCATTCTCTCTGTGGCTCGGGTTCAGGAACCGGTTCGGGAGCAACTACAATTACCTCTTCGATTACGGGAACAGGTTGGGGCACGACTTCGCGGGGCACGACCCGGCGCGGCGCGATAGCCTCCGCCCTCTCCGTAGTGTTTCGCACGCAGAAGGGCTTCTCGCGGATAAGGCTCTTTCTCTTGGTAGTGATCTCACGCCTTTTCTTGGGTTGGTTTTTGATCTTGTATTGATCCAGCACCTGCTCCACTGGGATCTTCTGGCGCAGCGCCCGGACAATCTCTTTTTGGGTCATGTCCTCTACGCTCTTTCCCTCAGGTGCCCGGGCAACAAAGTCTATGTCTGCTACCTGGAGAAGCTCTTTGATGATCAGCTCTCCACCCCGGTCGCCATCGGTGAAGGCGGTAACGACCTTCTTGGCGCACAGATCAGCGATAGTCGGCGGCACATTGGTTCCACCCACAGCCACAGCGTTCTTGATGCCGTACTTGAGCAGATTGAGCACATCCGCCCTGCCCTCAACCACTAAGATGGCATCCGAGTCCAGCACATTGGGTCCGGCAGGCAGGCTGTCTTTGCCCAGATGGGTTATCTCCTCCACGCGAACGGACTGCTTTATCTCCTCGGTGATCTCTTCCGTCTCCAGGATGTTCTCGTCGAACATCTCCACCAGGATGCGCTTGGCCCGTTCTATGACATACCTTCTCTTGGCGGCGCGCACATCTTCAATGCGGTTTACAGCGATGCGAGCGATGCATGGTCCCACTCGGTCTATGGTCTCCAGGGCGGCAGCCAATATGGCCGTCTCGACCTTATCAAAGCTGGACGGAATAGAAATGGTGCCGCTGGACTTTCCGCCGCTGGATGTGATCTGGACGTCGATCCTGCCTAACCTTCCAGTTTTTTGGAGATCCCTCAGATCGAGGTCCGATCCCAAGAGGCCCTCGGTCTGGCCGAAGATAGCGCCGACCACGTCCGGCCGCTCCACTATCCCCTCAGCAGTTATATCCGCATAAATGACATATTTAGTTGTATCAACATTTTGCATATAAGACACCTCTTATTTTAAAATAGTTAGATAAAAGTCACCCCCATGCCCAAAGATGCAAAAGAGCCAAAGCTATCTGCGGCCAACAAGGGCCAATTCGCGACTCATTGTTGCAATTATAGCCATGCCGTTTTGCAGGCAGGCAGTGAGCAGTGAATGATGGTGAATATGAGGTTCATCCAACTATTTCAGTGTCCATTTACCAATATCATGGAGCATCTGATAGAAATGCCCACACATGAGCCTTTTTATCCTCACTTAGCTGGCATTTCATCGCCCAAAGTTCCACTCAGGGCTTAATTATCATGTGATTTGTTGCTCAAATGCGTGCATCTACCATTTAAAATTGTACGAAACTAGTTTAAGAACTTTGTGGTGGGTATAGAGTCTGCTAACTTCTTCAAGATGTATAAAAGTTCCTATAATACTATAAATCCGTCCGCTGTTCTTACTACCTTTACCTCTTCTCCCGGCTCAACCTGCAGATCTCTGGGGCGAGCCGCGAGAGCTGTCCTGTAAGTCTCCGGGTCCATGATCTCCAGGACGTCATCATCTTTGGATATCACAGTCGCTGCTAGCGCATCGGCTCTATTTCCCAAAATCTCCACCGTCTCTGAGTTCTCCTCACTCATAGAAGTCCTGCGGCCCTCTCTAAGAGAGGAGATGAGCGTCGTCTTGCCGTCAAAACCGGCCACAGAGAAGAGCAATCCCCGGAAGGATACAATGTCTCCTCTCTTCAATCTGGGGAACCTGACCAGCAGGGTAGAGCGGTACACATTGCGGCTGTCCTTTTTGCCTACCAGTTTGGCCGTTTCCAGGAGCTTGCCGCCGAAGCGCTCGACAAATGCTCGGGCCAGACGTCTGCCGAGCTGAGTCGAGCCAAGGATGATATCCAGACCGCCTTTGACCTCCTTCATCTCCTGGATAAAGGATAGCTGGTCTCCCCCGTGATAGCCGGAGTCGGCCATATCCCTGGCAGTTTTCCTGCACTCTTCAATCTCGTGCGACGTCATGGAGCGGACGGCATTGCCCCGGAGCTGGACGGTGGACTGGAAGTACTTGCCGGCCATGCGACTGCAGCGATCGCAGGCCACCAGTTTGATGCGCACAGGAATTTCGCATTGCTCGCTTATGCTCTGGCCTCTGAAACTGCCGTTGATATTGATTTTTGCCAGATATCGGGTGGCTCCGACTTTTCTCAGGTCTATCTCAATTTGCGGCGCTGCCAGCTCTTTATGAAGGCAAAGTGCATCTACTGCCGCTTGATGGGCCAGCTCCTCTGCAGAGCGACTGTCGGGAAGCTGCCATTTGTTTTTCACCTGCAGGGAGCCGCATACAGAGCAGATGACCACCTCAACCTGGTCGGGGCAACCAACCAGCTTTGCTTTTTCCAGGGTGCATTGTGGGCAGAGCCCCTCAATTGTGGGCAGGCCGCACCGATGACAGATGGCTTGCATCACATTCGCACCATCTGGGCGTAGAGAACTCCATCGATGGAGAGGACACAGTCTCTCTCCACGTAGCCCAGGGAGATGGCATGCTCGACGGTCTTGCAGCCCACAAAGTTGGCCATTGTTGCTGCGGCGAGTGCCGCCTCAACCTCGGTGCAGGAGGCCTTCTCGCCTCCGAAAAAGTCAGGACTGACATCTATCTTAAGATGACCCTCGGCGAACTTCTTTCCCAGGATATCGCAGTCACAGACTGCAATGAGGGTATGTGCTCCGTGCTGGTGGCTTTTCAAATACATCTCTTTCCTTTCCATCTCTTCAGGCATATTGGACACTTCAATCAATGCTTCGCTTGTATTTAAGGCAGCTTCAACATTCCCGGCCGGGGCTCAAATACGTCCCCATCTCTTCGCATGCGGTCGATGATCTCTTCCGCTTTAGCTCTTTCTATGCCCAGCTCCTCGGCACGATCCAGGACGGCGTCCCTGGGGGCCGGGCCCTGTTGCTCTCTGCTCACATCCCTTATGATGTCTATCACCGATTTAGTTCTATCTCTGCTGCTCTTGGTGGTGCCTGAGGCGATGATATCCGCATCCAAAAAGCCCGTCTCCGGATCGACACCTACTTTTCGCAAGCATGCCTCCAGGATCTTGACCACCCGCTTGGCATCATCAAGGGTGACTTTATCGGAGAGGCGCAGACGAGCGCTGGCCTCACCCAGGCGTATGAGCGCTTCCAGTTGCCGGGCGGTGACGGGCACAGGCTTGTTGGTATCCTGGCCCTGGCTCCTCAAGCCGACGTAGTACTTGAGGAAGTACTCCTTGGCCTCCTCGCTTAAAGTTGGAAAGATATTCTTCCTGGCGTAGGCCACATACTTTCGCAGCAGCTCGGGATCGAGGACCGGCTTTATCACCACCAGGGCGTTGTCGATGTCCTCTTGAGATATATCCTGGTTCCAGGCGGCTTGGGTGGCCAGCTCTCCGGCATAGTTGCTTTTCAGAATATGCTGGGCGATGGCCGAATCCCTCTTGGTGTCCGGATCGTCGGTCAGAACGAAGATCAGGTCGAAACGGGACATGAGTGCTGGGGTGAGGTTGATCTGGGGAGCAATGGGCTCGTACTTGTCGAAGCGGCCAAGTTTGGGATTGGCGGCGGCGAGCAGCGAGCAGCGCGATTTGAGAGTGGCCATGACGCCGGCCTTGGCGACGCTGATCGTGTTGTGCAGAACAAGGCCCTGGGAGATGAAAGTGTGGGTGGGCTCGACGGTCATGTCGTAAACGAAATCTGTAAGGTGCTCGCCCTGATTGGCGACGACTTTAACATCTACGATTCTCAGATAAACAATCTCACTCGATTTCGGTGCAGGGGCAAGATCTCCAGCTTTTGTCTGGCAAGCTGGGACGCAAGCTATCCCATCCTTGGCGATATAGACTGGGTGTTCAGGAGTAACTAGAATCTCACTGCCATTGGAGTAAGTGATTCTGATGAAGTGGTCTGGGGCCCAGTGTCTGCTCACTCTATCAACCGGCAGATCGAAGATTCGGCTCATGTCGGTGCTTTTTATTTTAATATCATCAGAAACCGGCAGTATCTCGCAGTCCTTTCCGGCAATTATCTCAAAAGGCCGGTCCGTCATCAGCCTGTCTACAAACTCGCCGATCTGCACCTTTCGCCCGTCTGCCAGCTGGATTTCCGTCAGAGGATGATAGCTCTGTTGCTCCATGGCCTCGTGCAGCGCGCTCTTGTCATCATTATCCATCTTGTCCATCTCGTCTATGGCGGCGATTCCCTTGTCCGCCAGGACCAGTGCCCCGGCCTCGATGGTCCAGCGGCCGTCGCCCAGCTCGTCCTTGACCGCTGTGGCAGTCAGGCCGGCAGAGGTTGAGCTCTTGCCTGAGGTATAGATGCCTCGAGGCGAGATCTTGATCATGTAGCGCAAAAGCTGAGATTTGGCGATCCCAGGATCGCCCACCAGCAGGATGTGGATGTCGCCGCGAATGCGCGCTCCATCGGGCAGGTGCTTTTCGAAGCCGGAGACCAGCTGCAGCGCTAACGCCTCTTTCACGTCGTCGTAGCCGTAGATGGAGGGAGCTATGGACCCCCTGATCTTTTCGTAGATCTCCGGATCGCAGGACATCTCCAGGATCATCTTCTCCTCCTCGGGATCGATCTCAATTTCCTCGAACTCCTGCTCCGTCATCTCCACACTGATGCCTTTATGGACAAGGTCGAAGTAGGTGCTCTTGCCCTGCTGGGGAGAGGTGCGCTGGTATGATTTGAGTATGCCGTTGACGATAACCCGATCTCCGGGAAAGATCCTGCCGGCCAGGTCGTCCTCCAGCTCGACGTCCAGCGTTTGCGGCTGCGCTCCGCCCCGCAGGTCCTCAGGGGACTCCTGCACCCTGATCTTCTGGGCATCCACGAACTTGGACTGGGCGAGCAGGAGCTTGAAGGGCCCGCCCCTGTCGCAGGCCTGATTCATGCACTTGAGGTTCTGGTCCTCGAATTTGTTGCCCGTCTGCTCCTTGAAGAAGGTGAAGCCGCATCTCTGGCACTGGAATGCGGCGGAGACTATCTTGGGCCGGACCTCGGTGGCTGTGCGCACCAGCCCGTCGATGGCCAGCAGCTTGCCGATGTGGTCGCTTCTTAGCTCCCGGGTCTTGAAATGGCGAGGCAGCTCGGCGATGCGCACATGGGCCCGGTCCATGTAAACATCCATGGGCAGGTCCAGCTCCAGCATGGCGGCGCGGGCCGCTTCCAGGATCTGCTCCGGATTTTCCAGAAGCTCCTCTGCGAAGTCGGGATCGAACTTGTCAATGTCTGAGAAGCGGATCTTCAGGCTGCGCTCGTCAGGGTAGGAGTCGGCTAGCTTCAGCAGCTCATCCCAGTAACGGGAGCGGAGGAATTCCTCCCATTTGGCGACAGGATCGACGGGCATTTTCGAGGGTGTGGTAAGATCGACAAAGTATCTAAAGGTATGCGGTGCGGGGAGAAAGAAATTGTATTCGGCCATGGCCTCCCCGGATGTTCGCCGGGGACTCTTCTTCTCGTGTCTCCTCCAGAGTGCGACAGCAGGGCAGAGCCGAGCATATTCTTTTTAAAATCAGACGTATAACCATAGTGATATGATGAATACGAAGAGAAAAAATAAATCTGCACTTAGCATGATAAAACCGACATCATTCTATTCCAATGAGAGTGAGAAAATAAAACTAAACTGGTTTTGCTATGAATTATCAATGGGAATATATGATAATATGAGAGATGATCTTGGATATCGACTAAAGAGACACAAAATCAGCGAAGAGATCCTTGCGGATTTTTCCATCTGTACATCGAAGAAGCTGAAGGATGTTATCTTAAGACAATTATCCGGCAAAGATAAAAAAGTGTGCATTTCATATGAGCTGATTGAATCTTATTTCCCCAATCTCGACGACAGGCTGATCAACAAAATGCTGAATGTGCTCTCCAAAGCCTGGGATGAGAACCTCAGTTTTTGTGAGGTATGCCCCAATCGATGCATAAGCGAAAAAGATGCATATTGTACCCTATTCGATGACAAGGATCTCTTCCGCTGAAGGGCGCCATTGCAGCATCATGCGTCGTTTGTTGGATGTGATGATTCCTGAGTCCTTTGTCATCTCAATAACGCTGCTTCGGATAAAGCCGGACCATCCTCGGTTCGATAAGATCTCTGCCTATCAAAAGCAGAGGATAAGAAGCATTTTCAGGTCAAAAGGTTTGAGGCCGGGGAGACGTTAGGACGGCGAGGATCGCTCCGGGATCGCCAGGCGAACGGCGGCGCGAATGGCCTGCAGATCTGCCGATGTGGGCATGTGCATGCCGCCTGCCAGGAGAGAGCATTGGGGCATGATTGTGTTTGTAGTAGGGCAGCCGCAGAGAGTGCCGGGTACGGGCACGGCTGAGAAGTGGCTCTTGTAAGGCGGCCCTGGTTTTTGGCGAGGCGCATATCGTTATGGATGCGAAAGATGGCATCCTTGGCGGCCAGATCGCCCAGGGGCTGGATGGCATCGAAGCGGAAGATCAGGCCCTGGATGAAGTCCTCGAAGAGCGTTTTGGCCTGGTCGTACTCGATGCGGTGGGCTTCAAACCATTCATGGTTATTGTTCTGGCGAAGGTCGTGCAGGAAAGCGAAGATGGGCTGGAATTGGGGCATGGGATAGACTGGGTCGGCAGGCTTTAGATAACTTTCACTTCAGTGTGATGCTTCTATCTAAGCGACAGCTTCTGCTTCATCTTGATCCGGCCTGATAACTTCAGATATGCTTACATCCTGTGATCCGACCTCTGAGCGGCAGTGTTTCATGGCAAAGTACTCAGAGATGACGTCATCCAGTTCCATGAGCTTCTTTACCAGAGGGCTTTTCTTATTCAGCCTGTACATCTTGGCCTGGCCTACCGTCCTTGTGGCTGTGATGAGATCCAAGGCTTCCAGCCTGGGCCACACCTTGAATAGAGTGGCTCTGCTCATCTCCGCGCCCTCGGCAATGTCGGTCTTTGAATAATCAAAGGTCTCGTTATCCATTAAAAAGTCCAACACTTTCAGCATCGGGCTCTTTATTCCAAGCTCTCTTATGAATAAGGACTCGTCCATTAATTTATCAACCTCGTTTTTCTCCATCAGGTTCTTTCACTTAATTCACAGCAATGCATGTATATCCAAGCATACGGCAAAAATAGTGAAACTGCGGCGGCGCACCCACGCGCAGCAAGCTGCGGGGCATCCAAGGCGCCGCCGCATGAAAACGGAACCAGGTTAAGCTGATCCAAACCTATGTTGAATACGCATGCCCTTTATCCCAGCCGCAGCAAGCTGCGGGGTATTGCGTTTTAAAATAAAGGCGGCGCTCTTAAAGAAGCTTCGTAGACGTGATAATTGGGGCAATAGTCATACTGCCTTTGATGATCTTCCGAGAGGGTTCCCGAAAGATCTTCGCGGCAGCGTGAAAGATATAGCTGACGATTTGGTAAAAGAAGGTCTGCTACTGGAAAAGCCGACCGGTTACGGCAGGCATGTGTCCTTGAATCCTCAAAGGAAGGCCGAGATAGACAGAATAATCAAAGAGGCGTAGGGTCAAGATCGTGTGTAAGAATAGATCATTAAAAATAAAATAAATATCACAAATAGAGGTGGGAAATACGAAACTAATTGAAGAGATGGAACTCCAATTGCCCATTCCCGTTTATCCGACAAAAGATTTAGGCAGCTATCTTTCCCAAAACGGAAAAGATATTACTGCTGACACGGAATTAATGATAACAAAGGTATTCGATTCAGGCGATGAGGGCGGCATAATCTGTTTGTTGGATGGGATAAATCCTGAGGCCTTTGTCATCTCAATAACGCTGCTCAGGGTAAAGCCGGACCATCCTCTGTTCGATAAAATATCTGCCTATCAAAAACGGAGGATTAGAAGCATTTTCAGGTCAAAAGGTTTGAGGCCGGGGAGACGTTAGGACGGCGAGGATCGCGCCGGGATCGCCAGGCGAACGGCGGCACGGATGGCCTGCAGATCTGCGGATGTTGGCATATGCACGCCGCCTGCCAGAAATGAGCCCCCGGGCATGATGTGGATGTAGTAGGGCAGCCGCAGGGAGTGCCTGCCGCCGGGAGCGAGCACGGCTGAGAAGTGGCTCTTGTAGGGTGGCCAGGTTTTTGGCGAGGCGCATGTCGTTATGGATGCGAAAGACGGCGTCTTTGGCGGCCAGATCGCCCAGAGGCTCGACGGCATCGAAGCGGAAGATCAGGCCCTGGATGAAGTCCTCGAAGATTCTCCATTAGGTCTTTTCTTGTAGCGACAACAGGTTGTTTCTTACCAAAACTGCGTTAGGATGATCTTTTCCCAGGCGCATTTCAAAGATCTTCAGAGCCCTCTCGAAGCAGCTTTTTGCGCCCTCCAGATCGCCCAGATCTTTCAGCACCAAGCCCAGGTTGTTGGCAATTGTGGCCACGCTGGTATGCTCCGGCCCGAGGGCCTTCTCGTCGATTGCGAGAGCCCTCTCAAGTACAGACCTGGCTGATGCAAGCTCCATTCGATTATGCAGATAATTTCCAAGATTAGTCAGTAGATTTGCGGTTTCTTGAGATGAGACTTCTAGCCTTTGAGCATGCTCAGATGCATGAAAAGCGTGAGAGGACAGCCTTGAGCACTTCTCCCAGGTTTCCTGATCAAATTGACCGAAGGAGAATGCTTCATTCACCAGCTTCAATGCAGATTCTGCCCACATCCTTTGCTCTTCGTCGCTCAATCTATCCTGAACAACCGCCTGCACCAGCCTGTGCACTGAGATCAGACTTTCTGCCACATTGATCAGAGAATACCTTTTCAAAAACGCAATGCATTCGTCGAGTTCAACGGCATTCTGCACGCAGGAGGCAAGAGGCTGTGGCAGGAGTTTTGCTCCTTCTTCCAACATCCATCTCGGAATGGCGTCCGGTGCTAAAAATGCACATAGATTGAGGAAATCTCCTGCGACTGACTGTTCTTTTTGCACCGCTTGAAAAGAGATCTCCCAGGTGGTGGCGACAGTGTCAGGATAATTCAGGGGCTTGCTGTGCCCTAGCAACTTCTTCCTGTCTTTCTTGAATCGGTTTAGATAGTCTTGGAATGAGATCCCGGTCTCCTTGATGTAGGCCCCGGCCTGCTCCAAAGCCAGGGGCAGGTCCCCCAGCTCTCGGGCGAGATTGGCCGCCCCTTTTCTATCATTTTGCCCGGTTCTCTTGAGAAGGAACTCGACTGATTCATCCTGTTTTCCATCTCTCTGAAAGACGCCCACCTCCAGAGTTTTAGCCATGCCGTCCCAGACCGATAATCGGGAGGTAATTATTGCCTGGCCCCGGCCCGCTACGGGGAGATATCTCATAAGATCATCTGGCTTTTGGGCATTGTCAAATACGAGCAGCCAGTTGGAGCTGCACTCTCCTTCCAGCCAGCGCTTCACAGATTTTACTGTCTGCTCGGTATCCCTCAAGTCCCATCCGGGCAGCTTGAGGTCCTCCGCAATTCCAACATAGTCATCAAGAAGCGTTGTGGGCTCTTCTGAGCGCAGCCACCAGACGTACTTGAAATTGTTTTCGGGTCTATGGGCATGCTGCAATGCGATCTGAGTTTTTCCCATTCCACCATTGCCAACCAGAGCGAAAATCTTCTTCTGGCCGGAAACGGCTTGCTCCAAGGATTGATGAAGCTCATCCAGAAATTTTTCGCGCCCAGTGAAGTTCGGATTGGATGGATGCATTTTTAATATTTTTCCCGGAGCTTCCTTCTCATAATATAGTATGTTATCGATTTCTTCCCCGTTTTTTTTCTAAAATACATTTCGGCTTAAAAATTCTAATTATTTTATTTCTAATTAACCAAAGAAAAAAGCCGGTCAAAATCACTAAGATCGTAAGCAAATTCGCACCATTGGATAGAATTGAAGAGATATCCAATCCTTTGAATATGTCCCAGGAAATTGGCTCAGGATTTACAGAAATATTATTTGTTGATATCTGGGATTCGTTTACGGGAATTATGCTTTCTACATTGAATTGTGATTGAGAAATATTATTATTAGTATTATTATCAACAGCAAATGAGCCCATAGTGAATACCAAAATCAACAGTGCAAATGATATGACCATCTTATCGGTCAGTTTTGAGCCCATCGATTTAACTTATTCACAATCTATCCACAAAAAGGTTTTGTATCCCTGACCGACCAAAATGGGATGTAGAAAATCTAAAAGTCAAACAGCGACTTCTGCCTTTTTCCCGTCGCCTGTGGGGTCTTCTTCTCCGCCTTCCCCTCGCTCTCCGCCTTCTTCGGCCCGCCCCTCTTACGGCCCTCGGGCTTGGCGGTGGTCGCCTCCGACCCTCCGGCAACCGTTGTCTCAGGCAGGGGCCCGACCGGCGGCACAGCCTCTGCCGCGGTCGGCTCCGCTTCCACTGCGCTTGCCTTTTCGGCGCTGGCTCGTACAGCCTCAGTCACTTCCACGCCCACCTGCACAGCGCCCGCGTCCACCTGCGCCGACGCAGCACGCGCCAGCGGTGTTCCCCCGAGCGGCTGCTGCGCCGTGCCTGTGCCGTGCCAGCCCAGTTCGATATCCTCGAACTCCTCTGCCGCCCGGATATTCATCGCCTCATCGAAGATGCTCTGCACCTTCTTGGTAGTGGTTGTGCTGCCTAAAAGAAGCGCGATCTCTTCTGTTTCCAGCTCCAGCTCCGCCGCCAGGGAGACGGCCCTCTTTTTGTCGGCCAAGAGGAGGCCCACAAAGCCCATCAGCTCGGCCCGAACGAATGCCGCAGAGACGTGGCAATGGCGGCCGATCTTCTTCGCCGCCGAGTCACGAACGTTGCGCGCCTTTTTGGTCTGGCCCATGCGCCGCCACCGACTGGGAGGCCGGAAAGCAACATAGCCGTGCCTGCGCTGCGTCTTGGCGGCCTGCACCCCGCCCGTCATGAGAAAACTGGCATAGCGCCACAAGCCGTAGTTCTGCCTTATGCGGACGCGGCCCAGGAAAACATCCGCCCGCGCCAACCGCTCATAACCCTGCCAGAGATCCTCGCCCGCGTAAGCAAGGGGCAGGTTCTCGTCCACCCAGTTGATGAGGTCCTCCGGGCTCTCATCCAGAGCATAAGACGCCTGCAAAGCCTCTTGAGCGCTATTGCCTTTGAAAATGACTTCCAAAACCTTGAAGATGGACGATTTTACGTCCCGCTCCCCCGTGGCCACATCCTCCAGCTTCAGTTTCGCCTGACCCTGGGCTGCGGCCTGCAGATCGTTCACGCCGGAGCGCATGTCCCCGCCTGCCCGCTCCGCGATCATCATCAGGGCATCAGGATCGCAGTCCACCCCCTCCGCCCGGCAGATCTCCCGCAGAGCCTGGGCGATGGTGGTGGAGCGCACGGATCGGAACTGTATGCCCTTGGCCGCATCCCGCAGAGGCTTTTCCATATCGTAATATTCATTGGCAATGAGGAGAACGGGCTGACTGGTCTCTCTGACCAGACGCAGCATGGCCGCCGCCCCGCCCCGGTCGGCAGTGCCGTGCAAATTGTCCGCCTCATCTAAAATGACCAGTCGCGGCTTGCCTGAGAAGGTCATGGAGCGTGAGGCCGGCCCGGCAATCTTCTGAATCATGCCAGCCGTGCGCGCATCGCTGGCATTCATCTCGATGTAGTCCCAGTCAAATTCGCGCGCCAAGGCCAGAGCTGCGGAGGTCTTGCCCGTTCCCGCCGGTCCGTAGAGGATGACGGCACCGGTGATGGGCGCGCCCTTCTCCCAGGAGGCCGCCCAGGCGCGCAGCTCCTCAATGGCCTTACCGTTTCCTAAAACCTGTTTGAGAGTATCGGGCCGGTACTTCTCCGTCCACTTCACTGCGGGGGGCATTCTACCTCAGACCGACCGACGCCTTACCAGACGCCCTCTCTGCCTGTCATTTCCTCAATCTCAATCTCCCAGACGGTCATGGGCATCCTCTCCAGCTCCTCGCGGGAGAACTTCTTGCCGGCATGCCCGCCCTGGCCCTTTTTGGTGAAGGCATCAAACATCTTCTGTTTGGCCTCCACGCTATCCGACAGCCGGCTGATGCCAAGAGCGAGGACGCTCGACCAGCGCTCCTTTTCTAAAACATCTATCTGAAAGCACACCCTGGAATTCTCAATGGCATACTCTACCTTCTTTCCCATCCCGCGGGAGTGAAGGTAGATCTTGCCGTCTTCGTAGACATAAGACATGGGAACAACATAAGGCTGATTGTCCTTAGCCAGTCCCAGCCGGCCGTATCTGGCTGCAGAAAGAAGACTCGTGCACTCGTCCTGTGATAAATCCCTGGGCTTCATGCTGCGAAATTTGGGTCTCATGCATTTTTAGCTTTTGCTTTACCCTGGTTTTGCCAAATGCATGGGATTTGACGAAAAGAGCAATCAGGATCTGCCTGATAGAAAAGCTCCCGCAACTAGCAGGATCATGCCCAGAGCGATCATGGGAACTCCCGGAAAGGCCGTCTCCACCTGAAACTTGGTGGCCCCCGCCTCCGCCCCTATGAGCTTGAAGCTTTCGCCCTGCATATCTCCGCCTCGACTCTCCATTACCTGCACCCCGACCAGAGCGATTCCGGTAAGAATCACAAGCACACCCATTGCCGCAGTTAAGTTTACATGGACCATTTTGTTTTCCCCCTTTTCCATAAAATATTTGGCGCTATCGATATAATGCTTTGCTTACTATTATCACATAGGATCACCCCAGCCACGCCAAAAAGGTTTTACCTTGGCAGCGCTTTTCACCAGGGGATGTTCAACAAGATCCTGATCGCCAACCGGGGAGAGATCGCCATCCGGGTGATGCGCGCCTGCCGGGAGCTGGGCATCTCGACTGTGGCCGTCTACTCCGAAGCGGATAAAAATGCCCTTTTCGCCAAATACGCAGACGAGGCCGTCTTCATCGGGCCGGCACCCTCCCGCCAGAGCTACCTGAAGATAGACAACATCATCAAAGCCGCTCTTGAGACCGGAGCTCAGGCCATCCATCCCGGCTACGGCTTCCTCTCCGAGAATACCCATTTCGCCTCCGCCTGCGTGGAGAACGGCATCGTCTTCATTGGCCCGCCGTCCTCGGCCATCGATGCCATGGGCTCCAAGATCACTGCCCGCCAGACCATGAAAGATGCCGGCGTCCCCATTGTGCCCGGCATCGAAGAGGGCATCAGCGATCCGGATATAGCTGCTGAGATCGCCGAGTGCATAGGCTACCCAATTATCCTCAAGCCGGCTGCAGGAGGCGGGGGAATCGGCATGAAGATCGTGCAGAGTCGCGAGGAGCTCATGCCCGCCCTCATCTCGTCTCAGTCCGTGGCCAGAAGCGCCTTCGGCGACGACACCATCTACATCGAAAAGTACCTGACCGAGCCCCGGCACATCGAGTTTCAGATCCTGGCCGACAATTATGGAAAGACCATCTATGTCTCCGACCGGGAGTGCTCCATCCAGCGCCGCCATCAGAAGCTGATCGAGGAGTCCCCTTCGCCGGTCATGACCGAGGAGCTGCGCCAGAGGATGGGCTCCATAGCGGTTAAAGCCGCCAAGGCCATCGGCTATGCCAGCGCCGGCACAGTGGAGTTCATGTACTCCCGCGGCGATTTCTACTTCCTGGAGATGAACACCCGCCTGCAGGTGGAGCACCCCATCACTGAGATGGTAACGGGCGTAGACCTGGCCAAAGAGCAGATCATGGTGGCGGCAGGCTATCCCCTGGGTTACGACCAGAGTGACATGAAGATAAACGGCTGGGCTATCGAGTGCCGCATCAATGCTGAGGATCCCCTCAATGATTTTGCCCCCTGTCCGGGAAGGATTAAGCGCTACCGAAGCCCGGGCGGTCCGGGCATAAGAGTGGACAGCGGAGTTTATACCGGCTACGTCATCCCGCCCTACTACGATTCTTTGATCTCCAAGCTGGTGGCCCACGGCAAAGACCGCAAAGAGGCCATTGCCAGAATGGAGCGCGCCCTCTTCGAGTACATCATTGTGGGAGTTAAAACCAATCTGATATTTCACAAAGCAGTGCTAAGAAATCAGAGATTCCGCAGCGGAGACATAAACACCCATTTCATTAAAGATGAGAACATAATCGAGGCAGTCAAGATCGTGGCCGTAAAGGATTATGAGAAAGGAATGTCGCTGGCTTCAGCCTTAGGTGCGGACAACCGCCAGATCGCAGCCATCTCCGCTGCCGTCGGCTCCTACCTCAGCCAGAACAAGGTCGAGGAGAAGAGCTGAAGTTGGCAACTCTTGATATCCTCTCATTCTTGATCTCGGAAGAGTGGGTGTCGGGCGAGGTGATGGCCAAAAGGCTGGCCATCTCCCGCGCCGCCGTCTGGAAGCAGATTCAGACTCTTCGCAAGAGAGGATATGAGATCTCCGCCTCTACCAGGAAGGGCTACCGATTGGTCAAAAAGCCAGACCTTCTCGATGCGGACCAGATCTTTAGCGGCCTGAAAACCAAGTGGCTGGGAAGAGATATGCACATATCTGCAAAGGTCAGCTCCACCAATGCGGCTGCCCTCTCCCTGGCCCGGGACTGCCAAAGCGGCACCGTCATCCTGGCCGAGACTCAGACACAAGGCAGGGGCAGGCTCTCCCGACCCTGGGCTTCGCCTCCCGGCGGAATCTGGATGAGCTTAATTCTAAAGCCGGAAATGCCGCTGAATCATGTCTACCGGATAAACATGGCCGTCGCCGTGGCTCTCTGCAAAGCCATCTCCTCCCTGGGCCTGGAAGCGGGCATCAAATGGCCAAACGACCTCTTGATCAGGGAGCTAAAGATCTGCGGCATTCTCATGGAAGTGGGCGCGCAGGTGGACCGACTGGATTACGTCGTGGTGGGACTGGGCCTTAATGCCAATAATGATCCGTCCGGCTTTCCTGCCGAGTGGAGAACTACCTCTCTGGCGGCAGAGCTGGGCCACGACATCGACAGATGCGTTCTGATCTGCAGGATTCTTGAGGATATCGAGGCCGCCTACGAGAAGATGGAAAGCAAAGAGATCTATGAGGAATGGCGCAGCCGCTCGCTCACCCTGAAGAGGCAGGTGCGCATCACTTCCCCAGCAGGCGATCAGGTAGGCCAGGCAGTGGATCTGGCAGAGGACGGCGCCCTTCTCCTCCGGGTGGGGGATGAGCTGAAACGGGTATTGGCTGGAGACTGCATTCATCTGCGTCCCCTGGAAGCGGAGGCGTTGTGAGGGGAACATGAGGGCGAGAAAGGTGCGCGGCATTGCCCGCGATACGCTGCGATTCATCTTGGAGGCCTCCCGTTCCTCTCTGCCGACGGAGTTCGCAGGGCTGCTTCAGGTTGATAAGGAGATCATCACCGAGGTTCTCATCCTGCCCGGCACTGAAAGTTCCCGGATGAGCGCTCTGGTTCGGCTCTACATGCTGCCCAACATGGCCGTGGCGGGCTCAGCGCATAGCCATCCTTCCGGCGATCTCAGGCCTTCCGAACCCGACATAATCTTTTTCTCTCGCACCGGGGACTATAACATCATTGTCGGCCCGCCCTTCGACGAGCAAAGCTTCGCCTGCTATGATGGCGCGGGAAGGCGGCGCGATCTGGCTATTTTAGATGTGGAGTTCAAAGACGACGGCTTTGATGATGAGTTCAAAGAGGACAGGCCTTGACGCTGGTAGTCGCAACAGGCACCTTTGACCTTCTCCATCCCGGCCACGTCCTCTATCTGGAGCACTCCAGAGCGTTAGGTGACGAGCTGGTGGTAATTGTGGCCAGGGATGTGAATGTGCGCCACAAGCCCAAGCCCATCCTGCCTGAGGAGCAGAGGCTGAGAATGGTAGAGTCCCTCAAAGTGGTGGACAGAGCCGTGCTGGGAGAAGAGAAGGATATCTTCCGGACGGTTGAGCAGCTCAAACCGGACATAATCACGCTGGGCTATGATCAGCATTTTGATGAGGAGGCTTTGCAGGCGGAACTGTTTCGCCGCGGTCTGCATCCCAGGATTGTGCGTATCGAGGAGCATGAGCCCTGCCCTCTTTGCAGATCAAGTCGCATTGTGGCCAAGATCCTGGAGCGCTTCCGGGGGCGGCGAATCTAAGCCCGCGGTAATGCCGTCAAGTACTTATACGGCTCTCTCTTTAGCGGGCCTGTATGGCCAGAGTTGCAGTAGGAGGCACCTTCGATCCCATTCATGATGGGCATATCTCCTTGCTGAGGCGTGCCTTTGAGTTGGGGGGAGAGGGCGAGGTAGTAATTGGTCTCACCTCCGACGATATGGCCAGAGAGAGCAGAACCAGAGCCGTACGGAGTTTTGAGGTAAGGGAGAAGAATTTGCGGGCGATCGTCCTGAGATGCTTTGGCATCAAGCATGCCAACATCATAAAGATCGACGATCAATGCGGCTCCTCCATCTATGAAGACTTTGATTTTATTGTCGTCTCTCCGGAAACCATGCCCATGGCTGAGAAGATCAACCGACTGAGGGTAAAGAAAAACCTAAAGCCGCTGCAAATATCGGTGATTGAGTATCAGCTTGCTCAGGATCTTGTCCGCATAAGCTCCACCAGGATCTCTGAGGGAAAGATCGACAAGCATGGCAAGATTCTGATTTTGTAATCTTTTATTGATTTCGTCGCCAATCAACTTCGTTACGTCTTTTTGGATTTGATTCAAAATGTTGCTCATGATCAAGGTGTGCAGGCCCTTGATGTAGCGTTGACTCAGTCGAGCACGATACCGGTTCCTGTAGTCTATAACCCTCCTAATGATTTGAGAAGAAACGCAAGCGGTTCTGTTGCACCTGAAGGTGGTGCGCCTTGGGTGGTGCAATCATGGTGGTAGTCGCGATTGACTTCCTAAAGGCGTGCTACCTAGAGGGACGCAACAGTGAAAGAAACATATTAAAGTTCGCTCTTGGAAGAACTTATATCTTTTGCATCTCAAGCGAGCTTCATGGATGGAATTGAGTTTCTTTTGTTGAAATGGGATGATATGAATAACAAGCATAAAGCATTCGTGTTGATTCTTGGTTTAGGCGCGTTTGCTTTCGCCCTTGATCAGGTTTTGGGTTTTATCTCAAAATGGATAATTCCGGCCCTGTCACAAAATATACTCTCATATTCTCCAAACTGGGTTATATCAACAATTTCGTTCATTCCGTTCGCGTATTTACCACTAATTTTTCTCTATACATATATCACGATCTTGTTAATAAATCGAACACGAGCTAAAACAGAAGAAATAGTAACAACTGGTTTTAATAAAAAAATTGAAAGCGAACAAAAACAGAGAGTGGCGACTGATATACTATTGCGGAGCGAACGAGAGAAGTTCAAAACTGAAATTGGGGAATGCATAGAACATCACAAGAGATTACTTAACGTGCTCGATGGAATAAATAAAGAGAGGCAACGTCAAAGGATGTTAGAAATGGAACCCATCAATCTGTATCAAGATAGGTTCCAAACGAAAAAAATCAAATATCAAGCAGATGTAATCTTAGACAAAACATCTCCAGAAGAAATTTTTTATCACGAAGAGGAGGCATGGATGAAAAAGCATGATAAAGAAAAATGAGCATGAAGCTACTAAGCTTGAGGTATGCTTTTCTTAAGTAGCTCCATCCATTTATTCTCTCCTCCAATCCCAACACCCGCCGCTTCAGCTGGCGTAGCTTCATCAAGTCCCATGTGTGGCCTCACGAAATTGTAATAGATCTTGTTCATAGGGATAATTGGCGTGTCATCCACCTTTATGCCTCTCATGATCTTCTCTCGTTCCCTTATGGTTCCGTGCATCCTCTCAAGGACGTTGTTCAAACTCTCCTGTAAGGCCACATCTGCAATATGCTTGCATGACTGGTGGTGGTCGTAGAATTCGCTATTGAACGCTTTCTTGTAAGATTGCAGGCCGTCAGTTACCATGAGCTCAGGCTTCTTGTTGCCCACTTCTTTGGACTTCTTGAAGGCCTTTTTGGCATCTCCAATTTCGCGAGTCTTGGTTATGATGCTGACAAGATGGAATCTGGTTCGCTCATCCATGACATTCCAGAGCCAATGCCATTCGCCGCCAATCTTGATTTTCATCTCATCAGTATGCCAGATACCCCCTAGCTCTGGCTCAAGAGTGGCTACATAGGCTTCAATGATGTCAGTGTATTTGGAGATCCAGCGGTAAACGGTGCTGTGGTCGATGTCAAGGCTATGGCACTGCTTGAGGTGATCCGCGATCTTTCGCAGGGATACATCTTTGAAGTACAAATCGAGGGTTGTCGTTACTATGCGCGGGTCGTACTTCATGCCCTCAAATCCTTCGTTTGGCACGAATTTTCTCGCGCACGATTTACAGAAATAGACCTGCTTATCATTGGCCTTTCCGTACTTGATTATCTCAGTTGAATTACAGAACTTACAGGCAATACCACTATTCAGAGTAACAGCGAATACCGATTTCTCCTTGTGATCTTCTTCGATCTTCTTGGAAAGCCTTTGCCATAAAGTGACGGCGTGAATGTGTTTACAAGTGACATGCCTAAACTCATAGTCGGGACAAGTGCAACTCCAAGAGTTCGCATAAGAGGTTACTATATAATTTAAATCTTTGCTTTGGGATGGAATCTCGAACCTATTTTGAGACAACTGCTTAGGCTCAAAGCCGTTCTCAATCATCTGATGCCCACGCAAGAGGCGCTTGCTGTATTCTGGATTTTCTGATTCATCCCGTGCCATGCTAGCTACTATGTAGCTACATAGTATTTAAGATTAGTGGTGGTTGAATTAAAAATACAAAATAGCTTTTAATATCAATAAAGTACTTATATAGAAGCTATTTAGTATTTTATATGGAAGTAAGGCTAGAGGCACATCAAGTCATAGAAAAGGTTGTAAAATCTAGCGGGAACTCGGGGCGAGTCTACGTTCCGAAAGAATGGGTAGGGAAGCGTGTTAAAGTGCTCCTCCTAGATCCACTAGAAATTAAGAAATGATCTTGCATTGAAAAGGTTTAAGATTTAAAATTGTGGATGGGTCATGTGTAGTGATGTCCCATGCATCCAGATCGACCTTTGATATCTGATCAAGAAATAATAGAGTTAATTGGCGAGGAGAAGAAATTGGCTGTCAATTTCCGAGAACAATTAACCCTAAAAAAGAAATCTGATAAAAAGTACCAAGAATGTGATTTATCAGCTAAGTCTAATAAGGGGGCGTTCATTATAACCGTTAAAGTTAATATAAAGGATGTATTCGACTTCTCAATAATACTGCAATATATATCTGAAAATGGATTTAACTATATTTTGAGAAGATATAATGGAACACATCAACATAAAAACATATTAGAGCGAACGTTAATTCGAGGATACCATATACATATAGCCACGGAAAAATATCAAAGATCATTGCTAAGAATTGATGGGTATGCAGAACTCACGGATTCTTACAAAAACTGGAAAGACGCATTAGCTCAGTTGATCGCAGATTGCAATGTCAAGGGAGAGAACACATACATCATCGTGCCCGTGCAGTCCCTCCTTACATCTGGAACGGTGTGAGAAATGGATCTGTCTTTAGCTGAATCCGATATTAGAACAAATATATGTAATTCAATATCATTTATTTATAGCGATACCAAGGGCACTAGGGTAATAATTAACACCCCATTCATATTTGATGACGGAGATGTAATAAAAATTGTACTAAGACGGGAAAGCGATGGATGGTACCTCACTGATGAGGGTCATACCTTTATGCACCTCTCGTATGATGATTTAGATTTAACAAAGGGACGACGGAAGATATTATTAGATACTATATTATTGATGCACTATATAGAAAATGTCGATGGTGAGTTACGAAGCAAGGTGGATAATTCAACCTTTGGAGATTCGTTTTTTACATTTATCCAAGGATTAAATAAAATATCAAATTTATCTTTTACTAGAAAAGACCATATAAAATCACTTTTTATGGAAGATTTCTTCGATTTTCTTAAAAGTTTTTTGAGTGATGGCGCGATTTTTAATTATGCAGATCCTGAAAAGGATGAGAAAAAAAGATATAGGGTGGATTGCTACATACCCGCAAGAAAACCGGTTTTCGTTTTTGGAGTTAATACGGACGATAAATGCAGGGATACCACTATTACATTATTGAAGTTTGAAAATTGGGGGGTGGAAAACAACTCCATTGTCGTTTTTGAAGATATGCAAGCACTGACTTCAAAAGCAGTGGCTAAGTTATCCGATGTATCCGGGAAAGTCTATTCAGATTTAGGGTCTGCAAAAGAAAGAATGCCAAAATACTTGAAGAATATAACGATGCCTGCTTGATATCAAATTATATTTATATATTATTAATGTTGGGTTTTGGCCGCATAACAATAAGTAACACCAATTATGAAAATAATCTACGTTGCCACCGCGCATGCACCACCACAAACGAACACCCAAGGATGCAACAGAACCACGCAAGCATGTCTTTATATAGAAGTTCAAACAACAGTTAGGTGTTAAATTAGTATCTGTTTGAGGTAATTAATGTCTGGACAATTTAGTGGCACACCCATATACATTCTCAGAGAAGGCAGCCAGAGGACAGCCGGAAGAGATGCACAGAGATCGAATATCATGGCAGCTAAGGCCGTTGCCGGCGCAGTGAGAACCACTCTCGGCCCCAAGGGCATGGATAAAATGCTGGTAGACACCATGGGCGACGTTGTGATCACCAATGACGGCGTCACCATTCTTAAAGAGATGGATATCGAGCATCCTGCCGCCAAGATGATGGTGGAGATTGCCAAGACCCAGGACCAGGAAGTCGGGGATGGCACGACCACTGCCGTGGTGCTGGCCGGGGAATTGCTCAAGCAGGCCGAGGAACTTCTGGAGCAGGAGATTCATCCTACTGTAATTGCGGCAGGCTACAGAGCTGCGGCTGACAAGTCAATGGAGATTCTCCAGGGGCTGGCCATAAAGGTCTCGGCAAAAGATGAGGATCTTCTCAGGAAGATCGCCGTCACAGCCATGACCGGCAAGGGCTCTCAATCGGCTCGCGATGAGCTGGCTGCCATGGCGGTTCAAGCAGTCCAGTCGGTAGTGGACGAGGACGGGACTGTCGATACCGACAACATCACCGTGGAGAAGAAAGTTGGGGGCGGAATCACCGACTCCATGCTGGTGAGCGGAGTGGTCATCGATAAGGATCGGCTTCACCCCAACATGCCCAAGTCCGTCACTGCTGCCAGGATCGCTCTCCTCAACGCAGCCGTGGAGATCGAGAAGACAGAGGTTGATGCCAAGATTCAGATCACCTCCCCGGATCAGCTGCAGGCTTTTCTGGATCAAGAGGAGAACATGCTGAAGGGCATGGTCGATAGGATCGCGGCCACTGGCGCCAATGTACTGTTCGTCCAGAAGGGCATCGATGATCTGGCCCAACACTTCCTGGCCAAGGCCGGTATCTACACCGTGCGCCGCGTCAAGAAGAGCGACATGGAAAAGCTGGCACGCGCCACAGGCGGAAGGGTCGTCACCAGCATCCACGAGATCTCCAAGGATGACCTGGGCAAGGCGGGCCTGGTCGAGGAGAGAAAGGTCTCAGATGAGAAGATGACCTTCGTGGAAGATTGCGAGAATCCCAAGTCGGTATCCATCATCCTGCGAGGCGGAACTGAGCACGTGGTCGATGAGCTGGACCGGGCCATGGAGGATGCGCTTCGCGTTGTCGGCGTGGCTGTGCAGGACAAGATGCTTGTTGCCGGCGGCGGTGCACCTGAGGTAGAGTTGGCACTGCGTCTCAGGGCCTATGCTTCCACCGTGGGAGGACGCGAGCAGCTGGCCATTGAGGCCTTTGCCAATGCCATGGAGGTCATACCCAAGACCCTGGCCGAGAATGCCGGCTTAGACCAGATCGATTCTCTGGTGGCGCTAAGAAGCCAGCATGAGAAGGGCGTAAAGACCTCCGGCCTGGACATGGACACAGGCAAGCCTGTGGACATGCTGAAGCTGGGAGTTGTTGAACCTCTGCGGGTCAAGACCCAGGCCATCAACTCTGCAGCCGAGGCCGCCATCATGATCCTACGGATCGATGATGTCATAGCCTCGAAGTCCGGCGGACCGGGCGGAATGCCGGGCGGCGCGGGCGGAATGCCGGGCGGCATGGGTGGAGAGGACTTCGAGTAGGTCCTAACCCCCATTTTATCATCTTTTTTAGCTCTTCGCCAATTCCAAATGACCTTATACTTCGCAAACTTCAACTACTGCCGGAAGCATCGCTCCTAAAGTATAAGGGTGATGAGGTGATATTGCCATTATCACCGGTTGCTCTCGTGGACCCGCAGCCCATGGGCCGAGCAGCGGGACGCGATCCTTACGCTGAGCGGGCCCCCGCTCGCATAGGTGCGGTCGCGCGCGGTTGCGCTCGTGCTCGGAGCGCAGGTGGCCGCTACCCAGGGGACGCGGGGAATCTAAAAGTTGAATAAGCAAAACAGCCTATGATATTGCAATGAAGACTCTGAATTACCGAATCAGGCTCGAAAAAGAAGAGGAAGGCGGCTATACTGTGATAGTGCCTGCTTTGGCTGGATGTGTTACCTTTGGTGAGACTGTCGAGGAAGCCATTTCCATGGCCAAAGAAGCGATAGAAGGCTATATTGAAACTTTGATAGATTTGGGGAAAAAAGTGCCGACAGATAACGATGTTTTGGAGTACACTGTTTCCGTTGAAGCCCATGCCTAAACTCCCTGTAGTAACACCTCAAAAGCTTGCCAAGGCTTTGGAGAAATCAGGATTTGAGCTGATACAGGTCAAAGGAAGTCATTACTATTACTATAACCAGCGAACGGAAAAGATTGCCGTTGTTCCATTTCATAGCAAAGACCTTCGCAAAGGCACATTGCACGCAATTTTGAAGGATGCCGATATGAGCATCGAAGAGCTGCAAGATCTACTATAATCGTAGTAAAACATGCCTCTCCCTCTCCTGTCACTCTCGCCGCCTCCGTTTTGCCCAGCACGCGCGCCACCGATAGCATGCGAAGTTCAGGCAGTATTTCTGGCTCTTGTTCAAGCACCCTGACGATCAGTTCCACCTCCTCTGGGCTGAGGAAGTGGCCGCAGCTGCACGTCCAGCCGGGCCCGCTCGTGGGCGAGAAGGCGGCCGACAAATGAACAGCCTCTCGCAAGTTGTTGCCCGGCCTGCGGGCAGATCGGCGGTGCGGGACACCATGGCCTCGCAGTTTCCTGCGATTTCTGTCCCTGAAATAGGGGCTCAAGAATCCGGATGTGTTAAGATCCACCTTTCTTCCGATAATTTGAGATAGCTCTTCTTCCATCCCGAAAAAAGACAGACCTGGAGTATGGCCTGGCTCGAACTCCACCAGCACATCACCATCGCTCTCTGGTCCGAAGTTGTCTCTCAACACTGACCCAAAGATAGATAGACGGCGGATATGATGCCTGCGGCAAAAATCCTTTGTTCTCCTGCTGATATTATGTTTCAGCTCTTTAGCCTTGACGAGGGCTTCATAGGCTTCTTTTGTGTGACCCAGCAACCTGAGAGCATTGCTTTTATTGTACCATACATCGGGATCTTGTGGATTGATCTCAATAGCCTTATCAAATGCTTTGATAGCATTCTCCAGTTTGCCTAGAATATCGAGAGCATAGCCTTTGTTGTACCATACATCGGAAAGCCGAGGATTTATCTTGATTGCCTTATCATATGCCTTGATAGCATCATTATACTTACCCTTGGCCAGGAGAGCATCTCCTTTTTCTCTCCAGTCACGCTTTTTAGCATCGGGAGTCTCCTGAACGCTCATGCGACTAATTATGTGCACAGAAAGGATTTAACTCTTGTTTCGAGTCATGACAAATTACCAACCACGAGACCTAGCGCCGGTCCACACGCCCGACCGGGCCCGCTCGCGCGCGTGGCGGCCAGCCCTAAGCAGTCTCACGGCCCGACGGCCCCAAGGCCCGTGGGCAGGAGCCGGTCGCCATGCTGCAAGGCCGCCGGGATTCTAGACAGGAGAGACCGAGATCTTCCTGCTCCTTCTTGGCCTTCAGCAAAAATTTCACTACATTTTTAACCTTGAAGACGAATGTTAGTAATATGTCAACTGCTTCATTGCTGGTTGAGATAAATCCTAAGGTCAAGGATAGGCTGGATCATCTCAAGCTCCACCCGGAAGAGAGCTACAGCGACGTTATTGATCGTATTGCCGGCATTGCCCTTGACGAAGAGCCTTTAGATCCGGAGACCCAAGATAGGATAGCTGAGGCTTTGAATGATCTCAAAGAAGGCCGGTATTTAACCAGCCAGGAGATCCGGAAGATGCTGGAGTCATCCTGATGTTCCAGGTGCTCTACTCACCAGGAGCTGCGAAAGCCCTCCAGAAGATACCCAAAGGAATAGCAAAACGTGTCGTCGAGTCCATTGAAGATCTATCCCGAGTCGACGATCCCAAACGTTATATAAAAAAGTTAAAAGGTTCATTCGGGGTTCCCATTTACTCTTATCGAGTTGGAGATTACCGAGTTATTTTGAGCGTCAATGAAGAGGTTCTCGCCATCTACGTTATTGACGTTGGCGATAGGAGCACAATCTATCGCAACTATTGACTGCAATTGCCTCCGGTTGACCTGTCGAGCATCTTGCAGCCGAATATACTCTCAGCCGCACGCCCGGCCGGGCCTGCTCACGCGCGCATGGGCAGCCTTCCGGCCAGGCGGCCCCAGGTCCGCGGGCGGGAGCCGGTCGCCATGCGACAAGGTCGCCGGGGGTCAGGTGAGTTCGCTTGCCCTGTCGGTCCCCCTCATGCGCAGTCTATGCAGCTTCAAACCATTCCTCGCGACTGATCCCGGAACGCTTCAGAATCTTCTGCAAAAGATCTACGCCGATATCACTGCCATGTGGATTCGGAATGCGTGCGTCTACTAATCCCCTGGACATATACTCATGATCGGCGCCAGGATAAGGACCAACAAATCCGAGTCTACTCAATCGCCTGATTAGCTCACGTCTTGATACGGGCACGAGCTTATTCGACAATACACACCGGCTCCGCAGACACAATAATGGCATGGCCGCCAATGGAAGGTATTGGATGTCCCAGTCTCAGCTTCAAAGCCAGCCAACCCTCTATAACGCTCTGGAGTTCCTTGCGGCACTCATCCATAGTCTTGCCGGTGGCCCATACGCCTTGCAGCTCTGGGACCTCTCCATAATAGGGTTTAGGGTCATCAATGGTTTCGTAAGTAGCCCTCTCCATTGCTGCCGAGATGTATTCTGCAAACATTGCCAAAGTTGTCATCCGTGATAAGATTATAATCTTTCGCTTGCTTGTGGCCTGGAGGCTCCCGGCATTGAATGATGATGAAGAGCCATCAATCGCGGGATCGGCGCTCCTCCAGCACGCCCGGCCGGGCCCGCTCGCGCGCGCATGTGGCGGCTGGCCCCGGGCAGCCTTCCGGCCAGGCGGCCCCAGGCCCGCGGGCGGGAGCGCTGCGACATGCGGCAAGGTCGCCGGGATTCTGAGCAATGCGCTACTACCAAGGACGCTAGGCCAGCCGTTAACAGCCTTTGCCGTTTCAGGCCACTGAGAACCAATCATCGCAGCTGATTCCAGAATCCCTTAAAATTCTGACCAGAAGATCCACACCTTTATCCTGTCCATGATGCCGATTTGGCAGTTTGACACGCACAGCTCCCTTTGTCATAAATTCATGGTCTGTGCCTGTGAATGGTCCATTGAATAGTTTACTCGACAACCGCCACCGGCTCCAGTGATACAAATATTGCGTGGCCATCGATCGGCGGGATGGGATGTCTCATCCGGAGGCCCAGCACAATCCATCCTTCAATCGTGCTGATAAGCTCCCTGCGGCATTCTTCAATTGTCTTGCCGGTGGCCCACACTCCCGGCAGCCCGGGAACTGAAGCATAATACGGCTCAGGGTCATCGATTATTTCATATTTCGCTCGCTCCAGGGCGGCTGCAATGTATTCGGCGAACATTTGAAGGAACCTATGCGTACTGTTAGGATTTAACCTTTCTTTTTGGCATGACAACTGCCATCATTTCGTACCATTCGTTGAAGTAGTCGATGATCACATTCAGGCTCTTGTCCTCCGTCCGCAGAAAATATATCTTAATGGTCCACATAATATGATCTATGATCAATTGGCAAGACCGCATATCTCTGGACCCCAAAATCCTTGTCGGAAAACCCGTGATCAAAGGCACGCGCCTGGCGGTGGAATTCATTATTGACCTCTTAGCTAATGGCTGGAAAGAGTCCGAGATACTCCAGAACTACCCCAAATTAACTCCTGAAGACATTCAGGCCTGTCTCGGCTACGCCAGCTCCTTGATGAAATCGGAACGTGTCTATCCCAACACCATCTTGCAGGATGGCCTTAATGCGGCTTCTAGCTGACGAAAATATACCCTTACTGGCCATCGAACAATTGCGCAGAAAGGGGCATGATGTTCTCGCCATCGCCGAAAGCGCGCCCAGTATTTGCGACGAAGATGTCATGCTTCTTGCGGAGGATGAAGGGCGCATTATGCTTACCTTTGACAAAGACTTCGGAGAGTTAGCTTACAGTTCCAAGCCTCGCCCTTCCTGCGGCATCATCCTTTTTCGCATACCACTACGGTCTGCCGACTACATTGCCAAGATGATTGTCGAGGTATTGGATTCCAGAAGCGATTGGCCAGGCCATTTCTCAGTTGTGGAACCGGGAAGAATTCGTTTGCGGGAGCTTTAGTATCTCAGTATTCGAATATCTACTCACCCACCACCGGACTGAGGAGGTGGTCACGGCTGCCCGCCCGACCGGGCCCGCTCGCGCGCGTGCGTCCGGGGCAGCCTCTCGGCCAGGCGGCAACAGGCCAGCGGGCGGGAGCGGGGCGCCATGCTGCAAGGTCGCCAGGATTCTAGGCAGGAGGCAACCAAGATCCGCCATCAACAGCTTTTGCTATCTTACGCAATCCTTATAGTCTAAAGATATGAACATATTTGCATGGCTGGTGCAAAGGAGAAGACTGTTGCCTTAAACGCCAATGAAGCCGCCTTGAAAGAATTTGAGGAAGGCGTGCGAAGGAGTATCAGGCAGGCTGATGCCGGATTGGTCCGGTCTTTCAAGACCAAAGAAGAATTTTTGAACCACTTAAAGGATCTTGAATAGGCACATGGAATACGAATCTACGCCTGATTTTGATGATAATTTCCTGAAGCTCATCACCAAGAATAAGGCTCTGGAAGAACGGCTTCTCAAGAAAATCGGCCGGATTCTAGATAACCCCTCAATCGGTACCCCAAAACGTCACAAGCTCAAACATGCTCGCGGCACTCATGTGAATCCTTACGTCATTGTCTACAGGATCAAAGGCGATAGGGTCCAATTTTTATATATAGATCATCATGATTTTGTCTATGAAAAATCGGCCGAGATCCTTGAGAGAATAGAGAGAGAAGAGGCACATGACCATTAGCTGCAAGATCGCTCCTCAAGGCCCGTCTTGGCATTCAACACAAATTTCACTACATTTTTAACCTTGAAGACGAATGATAGTAATATGTCAACTGCCTCATTGCTGGTTGAGATAAATCCGAAGGTCAAGGATAGGCTGGATCATCTCAAGCTCCACCCGGAAGAGAGCTACAGCGACGTAATTGATCGCCTTGCCAGCATTGCCCTTGACGAAGAGCCTTTAGATCCGGAGACCCAAGATAGGATAGCTGAGGCTTTGAATGATCTCAAAGAAGGCCGGTATTTAACCAGCCAGGAGATCCGGAAGATGCTGGAGTCATCCTGATGTTATATAAAAAAGTTGAAAGGTTCATTTGGAGTTGCGATTTACTCTTATCGAGTGGGAGACTACCGAGTTATTTTGAGTGTCAATGAAGAGGTTCTCGCCATCTACGTTATTGATGTGGGCGATAGGAGCACGATCTATCGCAACTATTGACTGCCCTTGCCTCCGTTGAACATCCTGCAGCCAAATACACTCTCAGCCGCACGCCCGGCCGGGCCCGCTCGCGCGCGCGTGGCGTTCAGCCCTGGGCAGCCTTTCGGCCAGGCGGCCCCAGGCCCGCGGGCGGGAGCGCGGCGACATGCGGCAAGGTCGCCGGGATTTAGGTCACATGTGCCGGTAACAGGTCGTCATCTTTTCGAAATCCTTATAGCCTAAGGCGTAAGATTGGATACCATGGCTGCTGTTGTGAAAGCTCCGGAGAGGAAATCCACTCGGGCCAATCTCGAAGAAGATGACATTGCTACGGGCATTATCAAAGGGCTCCGGGACTTTAAAGAAGGACGATTTACCCGCCTCAAAAATGCTGATGAGCTGGCAGAGCATTTCCGAAACCTTTAGATTGCCATGGCTTTCCAGACCATAGCAACATGCTATTTTGATAAAAAATTTAAAAAGCTGACTAAAAAAGATGGATTATTAAAAGAGCGAGTTATCAGGAAGCTCCAGGAGATCAGCATCAATCCGGAAATCGGAGAGCCCAAACGTCACGCCCTCAGGGGGCTACGCAGTGAGCATCTTGATCCCTTTGTTATTATTTATATTATTATCAAAGATGTAGTTTTATTAATAAACTTTGATAATCATGATCAAGCATATGATTCAACTCCTCAGATCCTGGATAGGCTACTCCGCGATCCCAGGACAATTGAAGCCCTGGAAAGCGCCGGGATCAAGGCCGAAGAATACATTCACTTCGTGAAGTCCATTGGAAAAACGAAATGAAAAATCAATCACGGGATCGGCACCTCCAGCACGCCCTACCGGGCCCGCTCGCGTGCGCGTGGCGTCCGGCCCTGGGCAGCCTCTCGGCCAGGCGGCCACTGGCCCGCGGGCGGGAGCCGGTCGCAATGCTGCAAGGTCGCCGGGATTCTAGGCAGGTGCGACCTTGATCTGCTGGGCGTCCTCGACATCATCACCAGGGGATGCCGTCCTGCGAAGCCTGTCACCATCAGCAAATCTATGCAGCCTTCGCATTCTCAGGCCGCCTGGAGCCAATCCCTTCTTCCGATCCCTGCCTCTTTTAGGACCTGTGTCAGAAGCCTAACCCCAATATCCTTTCCTTGATGCGTATTGGGGATTGTAACTCGAATGTCCCCCTTAACCATAAAATCGTGGTCAGAACCGGCACATGGACCATGAAATCCCAGATCCCCCAATCGCCTGATTAGCTCACGTCTGGAGACGGGTACGAGCTTATTCGACAACCGGCACCGGCTCCAATGAAACGTTTATGTTGTGGCCGTCGATCGCTGGGATGGTGTGCCCAAGTCGCAGACCCAATGCTACCCAACCTTCGATGACGCCTATGAGGTCGTCTCTGCATTCTTCAATTGTGTCTCCAACAGCAATGACGCCCCGGAAACCTTCTACTGTGGCCATGTAGGTATCGTCTTCCAGGACCTCATATTTAGCGTGCCTCAAAGCCGCTTGAACATACTCTGCGAACATAGCAATGATCTCATGTACGCTGAAAGGATTTAACTCTTATTTCGGATCGTGACAAGTTGCCGACAAATGCATTAGCTTGCAGCCGGCAAGAGGGCCGGGCTCGCTCGCGTGTGCGTACGCTCGTGCTCAGGGCGCGGGAGGCCTGTGGGACCGTGGGTCAGGTAGCACTGAAGATATGCAATGCAGCTTTCTGCTACAGTGCTAATATAATTAAATTTTATTATTATAATTATAATAAAACAAACATAGATCTAACCACGAAGATCACGAAGCTCACAAAGGACGCACAAAGGCTTTTTTGCCTGATGTAAAAAATGATCGCATCCAGGCTTGATCAGGCGCAGGCACGCGCGGACGGCGGTCGGCCCTGAGCAGCCTCACGGCCAGGCGGCCCCAGGCCCGCGGGCGGGAGCCGGTCGCCCGCCGGAGCCTCGCCAGAATCTAGGTGGGATGATCTTGATCAGTCGGGCATCACTGCCCCCTTGCATCGAAGGACGATGACGAACCGCCAGTCACGGCACTCGCTCCAGCCCAAGGGCGCTCGTGCTCAGGGGCGCGGGAGGGCGGCGAGGCGTTGCTCTTTCATTACCAATGTTCAACTATCAGCTCATGAGAAGCAAACAGCCCTATCCAAAAGCTTAAACATGAATACTCCCATTAGTGGGATTGATAATCTATGCCGTTCACGAAAGTTGATGATAAAGGAAGAGTGGTTCTTCCCAATGATCTCCGCCGCAGGCTGGGCATAAATCCCGGAGACGAGTTCGCAGTGGATGAACTGGGACCTGATGCCATTGTGTTGAAAAAAATCGATTTGAAATCCCTGCTGGATGAGATAATCGAGAAAGCCAAAAACGTTGATCTGGATAAGTTCGAAGCTGAGATCGAAGAAGAGGCCAATAGGCTTGCCCGGCAAAAGTACAAGGTTCTTAATTGATACGAACCTGTTCATTGCTGCCGTTAAGCGCGGAAATACGAAGAGCACCGAACTATTTTTGAGGCTCCTGGACGGTTCATGGGAGCTGGTCGCTGACGACATCCTCGTCTCGGAATACGAGAAATATGCAAAAAAGTTCGAAGCCGATGCGTTCCTGGCAATCCTTCTGGGCAAGCTGGTAATAATAGAGCAGTCAGAAGAGGACATCTTGCTATGCAAGCCCTTCTTTCCACCCAGCGAAAGCGCAGATATCGTTCATGCTGCAACCTGCCTGCACACCGGAGCAATCTTGATCACCAATGATGCCCATTTCAGGCGCATAAACGAGGAAGGGCTGATTGTGGTCTGGAGCATCTCTGAGGCGATCGAGCGAGTCCTTGAATGAGACGAATTATTGCCTGCCTTTGCATATCGTCCGCCTGCTCGCGCCCGGCCGGGCCCGCTCGTGGGCGAGAAGGCGGCCGACAATGAACAGCCTCTCGCAAGTTGTTGCCCGGCCTGCGGGCAGATCGGCGGTGCGGGACGCCATGGCCTCGCAGTTTTCTGCGATAATCTGGTTATTCATCAACTATGCCGTGACATACTGCACTTCCGAATCTCTCTCGATTCTGTCCCTGAAGCTTCTTCTCAGAGAGTGCGCTTTGTTCTCCTGCTGATATTATGTTTCAGCTCTTTAGCCTTGACGAGGGCTTCATAGGCTTCTTTTGTGTGACCCAGCAACCTGAGAGCATTGCTTTTATTGTACCATACATCG
>JAPKYA010000045.1 GCA_026394565.1 Methanothrix sp. | reverse complement strand
TTACATCACCGCCATATGACGCAATATTTAATATCACTAGCCCCATCTGGAATAGAGGGTGTAATGATGCCTGCAGCCGGAACGGACACCAAATCACTGACCAATGCCTGGAAGAAAACCAATGAACAGGAGCTCTTCAATAACCTGAAAATAGATTATGGCTTCTCCCAGGCTCTTGCCCGATCATTAGTACAACTCATGCATGAGCATATCGAGACCAACTATGGCAATCTCCGGGGAGATTTACAGGTCGTCTATCATGCAGTCAGTATGCAAGAGCCCCCAGGAAAGTCAATCGACCATCTTCGTCTTGTACCGGTTGCCCTCACGATATCCCATCCAGATGATGCGGCGATTCTGAGTGAACAGGGTGTTACTGGCCTTCGCAAACACAAGCTCCTCAGATTTGCGAATGAGGCATATGATCAGGGCGGTCTTCTTATCCAGGAGGATCTTGCATTACTCCTCACTACAAGCATCCGCACTATTCAACGGGATATGCAGGAGATGCGACAACAGGGGATTGTCGTTCCGACCCGTGGCGAGATTCAGGATATCGGACCGACCGTCTCCCATAAAACAAAGATCATTGAACTCTACCTCAAAGGATACGAATACACTGAGATCGAACAGAGAACTCGCCATACCGGTGAGTCTATCAAAAGGTACATCAGTGGATTCACAAAAGTTGTTCTTCTCTCAAGTCAAGGATATTCTATCATTCAAATCCGAGAACTAACCGATTCCTCTGAGAAAGTTATCACTGAGTATCTCGCGCTATATGCGACCTATAAAGAGATCGGCTCTGATCGTCTCTCTCAGATCGCTTCCTCATCGGCTGTAAAGTTCGATTCGAAAAAAGGGGGACTGGGGGTAAGCCAATGACATCCCCCGCTACGCCCCAAGGAAAGGGGATCCATGGTGCAATCAAACACCTCCTGGAAGAGCAATATGCGTTTGTCGGCGGCGATCGCGTCCAGGACATGCTCATCGGAGACCTGATTAAGATATTCCAGCAGTACTCGCGGGATCCATGGAATCTCGCAGTGGGACAGACACTCTGGTTTGCCGTCCATATGGATGAAAAACCAGGCCCTGGGAAGACACTAGCCAAAATGAAGGTTGTTCCGGCTATTCTCTCCATAACACACGAAGAGGACAAACAGATGCGAGCGAATGGCTATTCACCACAAGAAGTGAGGAAATATCGAGTAGCCAGATTGCTAAAAGAGGCACATGCCCAGAAGGGAGTGTTGACACAAGCAGATGTTGCTGAGTTGATCGGAGTCAGTGCCGGAACGATCGGGAAGGATATCAAAGCATATCAGACAGAGCAGGGAGTTATCCTGCCGTATCGAGGAACCATCCATGATATTGGACCATCAATGACGCATAAGAAGGTGATTATCGCCAAGTTCCTCCAGAATATCCCGACACCCGATATCGCTCGTATGACACAGCATACAGAGGAGGCATGTGATCGATATATCAAGGCATTCAAGAAAGTTAGGATGTTGCATGGGAAGATGGAACCACTTGAAATCGCTCGAATGCTTGAGATGAGCGAGAGATTGGTAAAGAAATCGCTCGAATGCTTGAGATGAGCGAGAGATTGGTAAATGAGTATATTGCCCTCATCGAAGAGCAAGGAACTAATAAGGGGGATGTAACGCATGTTAGTTGAACAGATTTCAGGGGCGCACGACATATGTCGTCATTTAAATATTGTAGCAGTAAGGCGGATATACTAGGCCTTAGTTTTGATCAAGTAAAAATTGCTAACAAGCATGAAGCATAACGATTAATCATATAGACATTTAACATCATAACTTGTCAATACGTAGCAAAACAGTTTTATATTTTGTTGCCCACGGCAAATAAGAATAAGTGATGCAAATCAGAGATACCTGTCTACAAGTGGAGGATGAAGGCAGGAGAGAATTAGATCTTCGCGACGAAAAAGTATGGGCTCCTTCGCCGCGAAGCTGCCAACGCCAGTGGTGAGATGGCGATGTGCCGACCTGCCTGAAATCTAGCGCCGAGACCTAGCAAGCCATGGCTAACCTAGAAGCAAAGAGGCAAGTCTAATGACATATGTAAAGCAACAAGATAAAAGGCTTTGCGTTCCAGCCGGATGCACCGCTACAAGCTTTTTTGGACTTTCTGGATTTCCTGTAACCCTAAAGCAGAAGGCTACGACTCATTCTAGCAGCAAGCTGCATGGCATTACATCTAAAATTAAAATGGAAATAGTGACACGGAGAGCTGCCCTTGCTCTCCGAGGCCTGTTGCGATTCTTTAGGAGGCTCGCAAAACCACAGCCTGCACAGGAGTTGCAATCATGAATCCCGTAGCGAGCTGGGGTTTACAGACATGAATCAGATTGTCGTCCCAACTATAAACGATTTTCGCACTGCGCAGGAGCTTTCCTCCAGCGAGCCGGCTCAGCTCAAGAGAACCATAGCAGAGCTCGAGACAAGGATCAGCGAGCAAGATTCTCTTATTGCCCAGCAAAATGATGGCATCGAGAACCTGGCCCACAAGCTCAAGCAGCGAACGCTTGAGCTCATCGAAATCAAGAAGATGCACAGCAAACCGGGCCAAGGGCCCAATAATGCTCTGGAGGACTTCGAAAAGGAGAAGCTGGAGAAGGCCAACAAGAACATGGAGGCCCTGATCGAGGCGTTCGAGGATGGCTTCTGGACTCTCTTCACCGAGCAGCGCCAGGGACTGGATGAATGCCTCAAGGACCTGGAGCAGCTCCCGGCCACCCCCGAGACAAATAGCCTCTACGCCCGTATCAAGAAGGAGTGGAAGGCCATAGAGGCGGCCAAAAAGCGCAATATTATAACACCAGTAAACGCACTAAGGCAACTGGCCGACCTGCAACGAGCCGTTGTAACATTCATCCTGGGCAGGCCCAGGCTGAGCTTGACCACCGCAGAGGTATTTCGGGCCTGGATCCTCCTGGAGGCTTTTGTAACAGACTCTAAGCTGAAAGGTCTCTCAACTAACGATTCCATAAGGACCATCTCCACCAAAGAGGAGATGAAGATCCACCGGAAGCAGGCTCTACGAGCCATGCGCCGGGCCGCCTCGCTTTCCCCGGATAAGGTCAAATTTGAGAAGAAGGGCAAGGCTGCCAGGCTCATCAAAGTTGGAGAGGGATTCGGCGCGAATTCGGCCATCCGATGCATAATAACAGTTTGTCACATAATTTGCCTTTGTGACAGTTTGTTACAATCCTTCGGCGGGCTGCCGGATGGGGTAGTTTGTACATTAGGGGGAATCTTCAGAGATATCATGGCCTTTTGAGATAAATTAAGCTAGGAAGATAGCATGTAACAGGATGTTATGTTAGTTTACGGTGTATTTGTCTCGGGGGTTTAGGTCGGGGAGTATGAGGGGGCTAGAGAGAAACAGAGGTTGTGACAAACTGTCACAAAGTGAAAAACTAGATCAATGCATTAAATATCATTATGCCTGCTACAAAAAGGGACTCATTCTTTCCCAAGAGTTTTAAAATATTCTCGCGAATTACTGGCCATCTATAAGGGGATCAAGATTCTTTTACTAAAAAAATTCGTTAATTTTAAATCCAAAAAGCCCGATTATAAGCCACTGATACGTATTAACACACGTTGAGCAATCTATATTTATATAATAAATAAGTTTTATAATACAGTACAATATATTCCGTTTAGAAATAAACTTAAATATGACACCAAAACATCGTGTAATACATGAGCGAAGGGACTACTCCCATTAGTGCGAGGGTGGATGACGATCTGTTAGTCTGGATTGACGAGCAGATAGAAATGAAGAGATTCAGTACTAGAACCCACGCTCTTAACTACGCTTTGTATGTGCTAAAACATGCAGAAAACGCAGGGAAAACCTCATAAAAATAGGATGAGATCTAAGAGAAAATAAAGAATACTGCTCAGTCCAAGGCTGGCACCTTGGGCCGAACAACCCCTAAGAACGGAATTCAATTATGATAGAGATAGCTTTAGCTGGGATATATAGTTTTGCATCAGAACCGCCCAATCACAATCTACTAGAGGATTTTCTCAACAAAATTAAAATATTTTCTTATAAAGTCGTGAGTCTCGTAGAAAATATTAATTTAATTAAAATTATTCGTAATCAACAATAGCTTGTAAAAATTGGTTCCGGTCCAGGTGCCAGTAACACCTGGACTGGGATACTCCGAGCAGGAGCGTTCGTGTATGATAAATTTAGCCTTGGCTAGGATAAATAGCTTTGCATCAGAGCCTGATACAGGTTTTCCTCCAGACAATGTAGCGTCGCATGAACATGTATTTTCAAGGTTTGCGGAGGCGGTCTGAATGGACTTATTCCAAACAGATGGGATAGTCGAGATCCCTGTCTCCGAGCTCCGAGCCCTATTCACGGACTTGATACAGGTCTACGATACCTTGAACGAGGTCCTCAAAGATGCAGGAATCCTGCGAGGCCGTGAGCTGGCCGAGATTAATACCAAGGCTAGCAGCGCTGTTAAGGCTGAAAAATCGCCTGTTGGAAAGCTCATTATTCTCAATGCCTACATCAAACAGGAGATCAAGCATATTCATAATGCCTTGAAGACGAGGCCCGCCTCTGCGCCCACTGAAGAGGGAAAAATCAGGCAAGCAATCACAAAGATTCAGTTGAGAGCCTCCGCTATTGTAGAACATGTAAAGACCATTGCCCAGGGAAGGAAGGAAATCGCCTTCACCTCCTGCCAGGCCCGCGATTTCTTATCAGGCAGAGAAGGGAAGCCGCCCAGCCGTCGCGACACGATCAGAGCTCTGAAGAGAGCTGAGAAGATTTGCCCGGCCTTGGCCTGCGACCATACTCCCAATGATGGACGCCAGACCACGAGGTTAACTGCAACGGTTGAAGATTTAAAACAATCGGATATTATAAAAGTAGAACGTGACTGTGACACAAGGCAACGGTCGCGAATGGATGAGCTTAAGATTGTCTTCTTTAGGGAGCCGGGAAGCTACTTTTAAATTGAGGCAAAAAACGACCTAAAAAGTATACGGAAATTATTTTGCCAAGTAGTTTAGAGAGTAGTTCGCTAGCTTTAGTTTACGGTATAGCAACGAATCAAGGCAGAATCAATTATAATAGCAGTTAGATATTATTAAATCAAGAAGATAGATGTCCTCTTCAGATCGTTGCCAAAGGAAACGCAAAACAGTAGAAAAATGTTTTTATAGAACCTATGATACGTATCATAAAACTGAAGAGAAGTAAGGAACAGATCATGGAGAAAATCCTTGAAGTCTGCAAAGAGCCATCTGGCGTAACCAAAATCGTCTATCAGTGCAACCTCAACTTTTATACTGTAAGGCTTCATCTTAAGCGTTTAACTGATGCAGGTCTACTTGCCGTATCTGGAAGTGATCAGATCTCGTATAAGACCACAATCGGGGGAATGAAAGCCTTGGAGCACATCAATGCATTCCGGTCTCTTCTCATTCCAGCCGCCAACTCCGCTTGTTGTCCATCAAGTCCTTAACATCAGGCCGATCGGCCTCAACTATCTGCTTGAGGATGTCCTCCGGCCAGGAAGATCAAGAGCAGTGAGGCAAATGAATCATATAGTGTAGGACATCATTACCATCCCTCTTTTATGTTATTCCTCTTTTCCTTTTGTGTAAAAATGGTCTACTGCTATCTTTTTCCGGCCAAACTACTTATTCTCAAAGGGCCAATAAGCATGGTATGGCAGGAGTTCTTGGGCGGTTAATGGGTCCTCAGAGTCAGAGGCGGTTGGTAAAGCGTTCCGAAAGGGCTCCCAGGGTGAATCCCAAGGCACTGGAGCTCCAGACGGCCATGGAGATCCTGGCCGAGGTCTTCGGCATAAGCACTCCGCAGGTGGAGGAGATGCTCCGGGAGCGCAGTGAGGTGGAGATTCAATCATGCAAGGGGAATGTCACGCTTTGGCCGGAGAGTTTCTGTCTGGTGGAATAGGGCTTCATCTCACACCTGCTGATCAAGGCGATCTCTTTCGCCTTCCCTAATTTACGCCTTCCCATTTCCTTCATCTATGCGCTTTTGTATCTTCTCGCAAAGCTCCGGGTAGGCTTCCCTGAGGGCGTTCTCGACCAGCTCCCGGGCCTTGGTGGATTTGCGGTATTGCAGGAGCGTCAGTTCCTTGCGGTTTAAGAGCATCAACTGCTGGCTTTCCAGGACGGCAAGTAGCAAGGGAGAGTAGAGTGAGATCTTGGGCGACTTCAGGGCTTGGGCTACTGCCTGGCCTACTATGTCATCTGTCACGACTCCGGACTCCTGAGTCACGACTTTGGTCTTATCTTTCTCTTCCAGACTCTGGGGTCTGGCCTCTTGATGCTGGTCTGCTGGGTCTTGAGTCTTGACACCTGACTCATGAGTCGAGACTCCTGACTCCGGATGGCTGATGCTTGACTCTTGTCTCACTTCTTTTTCTTTGGAGGGCTCAATTACTGACTCTGGAGTCGTGACTCTTGAATCCTGACTCAAGGTTCTGGGGTCTTGAAGCCTGTGCCCTGCTTCTTGCCTCTTTAATCCCGACTCTGGGGCCGTGACTTTTGCTTCTTGAAGCCTGACGTTTGCTTCATGTTTCACATCTATTTCTTCAGCGGCAATAACTTCTAACTCCTGAGTCGTGACTCTTGACTCCTGACTCAAGGTTCTGGGGTCTTGAAGCTGGACGCTCTTATCCTGGCTCTCTGCTCCGGACTCTGGAGTCATGACTCCGGACTCTTGAGACGTGCCTTCAGACTCTGGTGTCTTGTCTTTCGGCCCTATGCCTTTCAGCATGAAGTCAAGCCCTTTCGTCATGCGATCTCCTGGGCTCATGCCGCCACCTCATCTGCCAGATCCTTGTAGCCCAGTGCCCCTGAGCAGGATGGATCATAGAGACATATTGGCAGGCCCTGGGACGGAGCCTCGACCAGCCGCACGTTCTCGGGAATAACGACTTTGAAGACGGCATCTCCCAATAAGCTCCTTATTTTGGTGGACACCTCTTCGGTTATCTTCCGTCTGTTGTCGCACATGGTCAGAAGGTATCTTCTCTCCGGCTGATAGCCAAGTTCATCAAGCTCATCCAGCATTCTGATGAGTGTCTTCAGTCCTTCTACTGCGAAGAACTCCACCTGCACCGGGACAATGACCCTATCGCTTGCCACAAGTGCGTTCAGGGTCATGTTGCCCAGGGCCGGGGGCGTGTCGATGATCACGTAGTCGTAGTTCAGCGCCTGGACTTTCTTTCGGAGGCGTTTCTCACGGCCTACTTTGCTGGTCAGGACCGCATCGGCCTCAACGAGGTCGTTATTTGTGGGAGCGATATCAAGCCCTTTTACGGTCGTGGGTATGATGATGTCCTCCAGCTTCGCCCTATCCATCATGACCTCGTTCATGTTCTTGGGCAGGTTGTCTTTGTCAATGCCAAGATGGGTGGTCGAAGAGCCCTGTGGGTCGAGGTCTATCAGCAGAACATGGGAACCTCGCAGGGCGAGATATGCGGCGAGATTGACGGTGGTCGTTGTCTTGCCGCACCCTCCCTTTTGGTTGGCTATTGCTATTACCTCCATAACTGTAAACTCTTCATGAATGTCTATAAGGATTGTGCTTGACTCTGGAGTCTGGCATCTGGATGCAAGGGTCAGGGTGCTGGAGTCAGGAGTCCAGAGTCATGACTCGGGAGTCTGCCCACCGTAGCAGGCCATCCGGAAGAGCATCCAGCTTGGCCAGGAGTGGCTCTTCCCAGGCAGGAGCTCCGGACACCTGAGCACCAAGACTGTGCTCCGGACAATAGATCGCCTGCCAGAAGAGGCCGGGATCCAGGAGGTTTCGCGCCGGCAGAAGCTCTCCAGAAGGAAGGTCACGCCCCATATCCTCAGGCACAGCCATGTGGTGAATGCGCTCATGGCTGGCGTGCCGGTGCCCATGATCCAGATAGCCGGGTGGGTCACAAGAGGCTATAGATCTACGCCACGGTGGCGCCGGCGCTGGTGAAGGAGGCGTATGATCTGCATGGATTCGGACCGGTGAGTGCATGGATCTAAAAGCGGCTCGATTAGAGATGTGCGTATAACCTGCAAGTCTTCCCGCCCATTTTCTCACGTGGCTTGGGTGGTCACGAATCGCTTTGGGCAAACAAACTATTCTAGGACACTATGGAATGATTTATCGACAATTGCGCGGTATCGAATTACAAGCATCTGTGAAATCAGAAAGGCGCTGTAGAATTCGCCGCGCAACATCATACCTTATGAGGTCGAAAGCATATTTATAAAATTATTCTGGCCGATTATACCAGCCTGAAGATTGTATAAAACGCATGTTTGGTAGTATATAACTTTGTTTTCTAGAAAATACCCTTCGCGCACATGGCATTTCAACACCACCATTTCTCTTGTATTCGTTCCAAATCAAGCCAATTTTTGTTGATAAGACCAATTTTTCACGATAAACGCTATCAATTAATGGTAGTAATAGCGAAATGTTTATATGTTGATAAGACAAAGTATAGTTCATGTTCATTCAAGCAATTCCCCGAAAGGGACACAAATATTATGCAATCTACGAAGGAAAACGCATAAACGGGAAAGTTACTCGCAAGACAAAGCTCTATCTTGGCAGTCTGGAGAATATTGACGAGCCCAAGAGATTAGAGTTCGAGGAGAAAATAAAAAAATTAGATGATCCAGCTCTCATTACAAAGTTTAGATCGATCATAGTGTCTCTTGGATATAAGCTGCCATCTTCATTGACTGACATATCTGTGGAAGAGACGTTTGATTACGGAAGAGAGCTGGCATTTCATAAAGTCTGTGAAGAGATTGATTTTGTCAATATCGTCGATAAATTCAGCAACAAGGGGGGTGGACCAAGTATAGGGAAGATCGTTGAAGCTATGTCTATCAACAGGAATTGCGACCCATGTAGCTATTTTAAGCTTCAGGAATGGTACTCAAGGAGCTCACTGCCTATTTTCCTTAAGTTCCCATGCTCTGAATTAACATATGATGTTAGCCTAAACGCCCTGGATTATCTTCAACCGGAAAATACGATAAAGATGCAAGCGGCAATATATGAAAATATTCGCAAAGTGTATCACTATGATTGTGATCGGCTCGATATCGATCTTACATCTACATATTTTGAGGGCAATAAATGCATTTTGGCAACGTTTGGATATTCAAGGGATCATCGTCCCGATCGACCTCAAATAGTGATAGCGTTCATCGTAGACCAAAAGGGCATTCTGGTGACCCACCGGGTTTGGTCTGGAAATCAATCTGATGCAAAAAGTTTAGAACCGATTGACGATTGTCTGACGCAGAAGTTCAAGTTAGATGCACCACGAGTTATGGACAGAGGAATCGCCACATGGGCTAATCTCGATTATATGGATAAGAATGAGGAGCGGTATCTTGTCGCAATCCGAGCCAAAATCAAAGCCACTAAATTCTTGGATGAGGTAGGAATGCCATCGGAGAAGTGGATAGATGTTGGGGAAAACGAAGTTGGTGCTTCTATTATCAAGGATAAAAGAAAATATATAATTACCTGGAATTCTTCGGTTGCGGCTACGAATAGGAAGGAGCGAGAGGCAAGAGTTGAAAAGGCAGAAAAAGAACTTATTAAGATTCAAGATGCTGTCACGAGAGGGCGTATTGACTCTAGAAAGAAACGAGATGAGAAAATAGGCCATATTAAGAGCAAATTTGGAGTTACAAGGTATATTAATACAAAAGGAGATAATAAAGGATTTGGATTCAGCATGAAGAGAAGTAATGCATTCATTGAGGCCAAAAATTACGATGGATACCAGATCTTCGCAACGACAGAATTTGATCTCACTGAGAAAGATGTTGTGGAATCTTATCGAACAAGAGATCAGATCGAGAAAGCTATTCAGACGCTTAAATGTGCATTAAGTCTCCATCCCCAATACGTTAGAACAACAGAGCATGTTCTTGGAAATATTTTCGTGTGTTCAATGGCGTATCAACTTCGATCGATCTTAAAAATGAAATTAAAAAATAATGAAATTTGCATGAGTGTGGATGATGCAATGGCCGTTCTTGAACGGCTAAAAGAAGTCGAAATTGTAATCGGAAAAGGCGATGAGATTGAAGTCCGCCGGAAATTAGGAGGCGTCAACAGTGAGTCAAGAACGCTAATAGATGTCTTCAATATGGCTACGAACGGCATACTACCTGGAGTGGAGCCGTGATAAGTCGATTTATATAGTACCAAACATGCGATAAAAACAGTGCGTATAACTTCCATCCAGCAGGTAGGTCAAACGCAAGGATAAGGTGGGCAAGAATAGGCATCGTATGCACCCAAAACTGCTCTGGCACAGCATTGAAGTCAAGAGCCTCGATAGCGGAGTACATGTGGGTAATCTCCAGGACCTGCTGGCATGAGTCTCTGGCCACCACGGGCATCCTCAAGGCCAATCCAAACCACAGGCGGGAGGCGTATATGCGATCTGGTTTATCGAATTTCCTCGCAAGAGGGAAGTCGCAATGCCAAAAGTTTTTTAACCAAAGAAAATTATAGAACCTTGCTATTTGTTGACATGGTATTCGGTCAGGAGAGTCGGTTGTCATGATTTGGGTGGTAGTGGTAAATGAAACAAGATTCAAGAGATATACTAGATTAAAATTATTCTTGTTTTTGGTTTTCTTCGTAATGTTATTCTCTTTGGACGCTTCGCATGGCCAGCTCGGAAACTTGGATCTCAATTATTCTTCTAAGAGTCCACATATTGGGGAGCTTATAGCCTTTAACGCTTCGCCTCATCTTGAAAAGATAGATAGTATCGGGATATCAATTCAAAAGACAAAAGACAGCAGTTATATTATTACTGGTGAAAAAGACCCCGGTGACGTTTGGCTGATAAAAACAGATTCTTTCGGGAATAAAAAATGGGACAGGACCTTCGGGGGATCTGGCCGTGACTTTGGGGTATCGGTCAAAGAGACGGAGGATGGTGGATATATTGTTAATGCTGGAACTCCCTCCTACAGTTATTCCGGTTATGGTGTCTGGCTAATAAAGACAGATTCAGATGGGAAGGAAGAGTGGAACAAAACCTTCCAGGGATTGGAACCCTATGGAGATGATTTTATGAATTGGGTTTTGCGCAATACAGTTCAGCAAACTCAAGATGGTGGGTACATCATCACAGGATACAACAAATCTCTCGAAGATAGTAGCAAGGATATCTTGCTGATAAAGATCGACCCTCTGGGCAGAGAAGAGTGGAACAGGTCTTTTGGGGGATCAGGCAATGAGTGGGGTCTTGCAGTCCAATCTACAAACGACGGAGGTTATATCCTCCTGGGTGCTGAAGCTAAAAAGGACAGTTTGTGGTCATCGGATACGAGGCTAGTGCTAATAAGAACTGATTCCGATGGCGTTCAGAGATGGAAAAGAGAACTCCATAATTATATGTTTCTGGGTACATCTGTCCATGAGACACAAGATGGCGGCTTTGCTGTTGTAGGCATAGGTTTAGGCCCCTCTATGCCTTATGGTGATGGCACAAACGACTCTAAGATCTGGCTGATAAAGACGGATGCTGACGGGGGCATCATGCGGGCCAAGATCTTCCATCGACCTGGAAACTGGGCTTTCTTTGCAGAAGAGATGCGGGACGGGGGAAATATAATCTCAGGTATTAATACTACCTGTTCTGATACTAATTGCACTACGGGATCCTGGCTTTTGAGGGTTGATTCGAAGGGGAATGAGATGTGGGATGAGGCATTCCATGGGGTCATTGCGTCAGCCACGGAGACCGACGATGATGGCTATGTGGTTGTAGGCACAAACAGCGAAAAATTAAATGAAATCAAAGATCTCAGGATAATGAAGACCAATTCAGTCGGGAAAGAAATCTGGGAGAAGATCATCAACGGATCTAATGTGAGATATGAGTGGGACTTTGGTGATGGGGCAAAGGGAGTCGGAGAAAAAGCGATGCACTCATACTCTGCAACAGGAAAATATCACGTCACTTTAACTTGACTTATCCACACTAAGACTATGAAGATTATTATATTATTATGAGAGCAGCATTATCCTTTAGGTCATCATGCCATCTCTGACCAAGCATTTAGCTAACGATATTTTGCTCGATGGTGTGATATTTTTGCATCTTCTCTTGCTTTATGTCTCGTTTTCAGGAAATGAAGCACATCATTGCTACTAAATTGTTTCCTTGTAAATGATTTTTCGTAGATCCGTTTTATATCCTGGACGGTCAAAAGATCGGCAAATTGACCAAACTCGATGCAGACGAACATCATCACCATCATAGAAAACATCGCCATAGTTATGTGATGGTGCCATCCTAACCAGGTTCTACCTTGAAAGTCCGCGAAGCCTGCAAGTCCCTTCTCGTCTTCAAAAGCCCTTTCGATCCAATACCTGCTGCAGGACATCTGGGCAAATCTGTCAATAGTTGTGTCAAGTGGTGCATTGGATAACTGATATTTTGTAGCGCCGTCACTATCATCTACCCTGATGATCAGCCATTGTTCTTTGCTGGGCAATTTGTCTTCAACAGCAAAGATACGCAAGCAAGCGATCTTAGACCACAATTCACTTCGTTCAGTGTCTCGGACAAAAGTATGAATCCATTGAGAGGGATCAAGTTCGTCTTTGATCTTCCTCACTTCAGTCGGAGATGGTTCGTCATCCAGAACTCTCGATTCAGTAGGCATGCGACCACGGTTGCTTTTTCTTTCAGGTATTCCAACTCGTGGAAGATTCAGCCAAACGCGAGTATCTGATGGAATATCAGCCATGTACACGATTCCATCCGAATCAATGGTGTTAAGCAAAAATGAATCCCTTCCATAGAAGGTATCCATGCCTACCCAGCCAAATTGAACTCCGTTGGATCGCGCTCCGCGAATCAGCTCAAGGGCGATTTCGGCCTTTTTCTTGAACTTCAGATCTTCGGGGATACCACATTTTTCTCTACGATACAGATCATTTGCCCAGTCTTCCGGAATATATAGCTCCGTATCAATAAGAGTACGCAGCGAACCTTTTGTGTAACCCAAACATACGGCGACCTGGCAGTTGTCCACTTTGCCGAGACGACCACAATATTGGCGTTTGACTCCTACAGAATCATCACCTTGCTTTGGGAAGCCGGTTTCATCTATATGTATCGCTCCATCTCTTGCATCGCCGATACGCTCCATGACATCACGTTGAATTTGGGCAATCACCGGTCTGTATTCCCATGTCGAATGAGAGATAAAATACTGAAAACGACGAGCACTGGCGTCTTGAACATTATTCGCGTACTTGGTCATGTTGCCACGTCCTTGCTGAAGCAGCAATCCTTGTGCGTACTGGGATGCTGCCGTTTCAACGCTACGTGTCTTTGTTACAAAGTAGGATTTATAACTTTCGTAAATTATGAAGAAATACATGAGAATTCTGGCCAGATCCTCTTCACTTAGCTCAAACTTCATTCATAGCCTCCTGTAATTAATGAATGAAGATTTATGTTTTAATAGTATAATTAAGGATTTCTATGAAGAGCTAACCTTAAAATGTAATCTGGGTAAGTCAAGATAATTTCATTACCAATGGCTATTCTGCCAGTTGGACCAACTCAATGGGTAATATCGATTTCGGTGGTTCTCTTGACGATGACGATGGGTCAGTTGCTCTTGTGAGAGGTAAACTGGTAGGAGATCAAGCCGAAGGATTACTACTCTGGACCCATCCGACCTGGGTGTCGAATGGATATATCGAGGGGGTCTACGATCTAACCAACTTCATGATTCCGGGCAGGACATATACGCCGAACCAAAGGGACCACATTTCCGGAGAGTATGGGCTTTTTCCGGATTCATGTTATGGAATTGGCTGCATATGGTGCGGGGATGTAACATTCAAGATCATTATTCGCTCTCAGGGCATACCTGATTTCACCCTCGTAGGTCCTACTAGGCTCAATTGCGAAGATACTCATAATGCATTCGATGCCTACATTCCATCTCAATTCACGGGAAGGCCGATTAAGGTCGTGCTAAGAGTTGATGCTGGAGATGAATCCACATTGGATCATGCCGGGTGGAAGGATGTCGTCCTTTCGAGAGGATAGATGAAAACATAAGCATGGGCTTATCCCCATGCTAATTTTTCCGAACGTATGGGTCCAGACAATCCTCGGCCTTGGCCTTTCTTTGGCTCTCGATGTAGCAGGTGATCTTGACTTGACCAAAAGACAGTAGCGGCAGGTCCAGTTTCTCGTTGAATTTCCGCGCTGTGTTTTTAGCAACTAGAAAAGATGCTTTCTTGAGCAGTATTCCATTGTCTCTCTCGAAGTTCACAACTGCCACACCATCGCCATTTCCGGTATTATTGAGGGTGAAAGTGCAGTCGGCATGGCGGCCCAAGAGATCAAAGCTGCCGGTGTCTGTGCGCACATCCAATAACCTGATGTCCGGCTTCCGATCTGGATCAGATGATTCTATGAGATTGATATCGCAAATGGACAGACCATTCAACAATCCCGAAGAGAGATTGCTCAAATTCTGGATATCCGAGGAATTGACCTGCAATAAATCCTGAGACACATTTTCTATAATTCCAGGCGCCCTGCTCTTGATCTCGTCAGTTGCCTGTTCGAGAGAGAGGTTTTTTAGATATACATCGAAGCCATTATTGTTGATTTGTGCCTGCCCAATTGAGATCATCGCCAAAAACAAAAGGATGATGCCAGCCAAATTTCCTTTGACCATAATTGCCAGTCCTCATCAAGGTTTTTAGAGATTGGTTGCCATCTATAAGAATAAATCACTTGCGTCGGAGGTCTATCACCATCGATAGTCCGCATAATGCGCACGTCCTGCCATCGAAAGGCTGCAGTCTATGTCTTTGCCCATCAGATCCCCTTCTCCCAGCCCTGCCCAAAGTCAATCAGCGGCCGGACTTCCGTTACCTCGAAGGTAGCCAGCACGGCAATCATCCCTGCCGCCTGCTCGCCCACAATTTTGGCCATCTGGCTTTTGTACGTCTCTAACTTTGGGCCCGAGGTGGCGTTCTCCAACATCCTGAGATAAACCCGGATTCCTTTCCAGTCCAGGACTCCCGCTCCAGGCTCCATTATCATGAACACTGCATGGGGATTTTCCTCCAGGTTGGCGAAGGTGCGGCCCCTGGCCAGTGCCACGATAACCGTTTTTTCGTCGATCATTTGCGGGGAGCCGTAAACGGCACAGTCCACCCATCCGTCCTTGCTCGATGTGCTTATGACGCCCAGCCTTGGCTGCTTGTTGAAATACTCCATCAATTTCATTTTGCGCCTCCTTTTTCAAAACGGATAGTGCTGTATCCAATAGTTATGATTTCCGGCATTTAGGGCTCTTCCATGGCATTAGCGAGCATATCGATTGCCCGGCAATAATTTGGATATCTCCTCCCACTATTTTCACTCATCAGGAATCGAAGGCTGGCTGATTTTAATTATGCTGCTGACTTTGATTTCATTCCCATCTTGGGTCCCTATTACCTCTACCATCTTCCCACAGAAGGACTCCAGAAAAGGATCGGGCTCGAATAAAGATCCTCGCTTATAGCTCAAGACATATTCATGCTTCTTGGTCTGCAGATAATAATCCGGCCCCTCACTCCTGCTTCCGACTCTTCCTTGCTTGACAAAAACCAAGCCACTAAAATCCTTAGCTTCCGGCATAAATCGATTTTGACATCAAAACTATTTAAGCATTTTGAAAAAGAAATATTTAATTGCTAAATTAATATACTATTATTAGCACCTTAAATAACTCGGATATTCCATTGCTCTATTCTTACTCACTCGGAATCAAAGCCTGGCAGATTTCCTTTATGTTGCTGACTTTGATTTCATTACCAACTTGTATCCCCGTTACCTCTACCATCTTCCTACAGAAAAACTCCAAAAAGTATTCTGGCTTATATAAAAATTCTCTCTCATGGTTCAAAACATATTCCTTCGTCCTGGTCTGCAGATAATAATCAGGACCCTCACTCTTGGTTCCGATTCTTCCCTGCTTGACAAAAACCAAGCCGCTATACTTCTTACCTTCTGGCATAAATCGATTCTGACCCTGAAACTATTTATACATTTTGGAGAAAAAATATTTAGTAATTAGATTAATATACCATTAATACTATGATGAAAAGTTCAACCGCAAAACGATTGGGCAAGCAGGAAGATACTTCGCGGGCGAAAGGATGGTTACTGCCCGGACCGGAGTTCGGGATGGTGGGTTCTGGTCCTGAATATATTAATATCTTGCAGTTCTAAGCATATCGAAAAAAGGTGAAATAGATTACAGGTTACACCCACTTTATTGCCCACAAAAAAGAAAAAGTCTTACATCAATATACGCTATCCAGGCTTTCCGTCGTGATCACCTGGTAGGTGTAATTGATGGCCGTCTTCTGCCGCGGCGCGAGTGCCAGCTTCCACTTCAGGCTGGTGGCCGTGCTCTCGGCAGGCTTGGGCGTGACTGAGATGATCACAGCCTCCTGGGGAACGGTGTCGGTTACCTCCAGCGCTGCCGCGCGGTCCAGGTTGCTCTTGATCTTCAGATAGTAGGTCCAGGTCTCAGTGGTCTCTTTTATGGTGTGATTTTTTGCACCGGAGCCTATTTCCCTGATATTCTCGGTTTTATTGTAGTCGGAAAGCTTGCTTTCCACCTTCAGATCGGCAGAGGGGCCAACCACTAGAGAGGCATTGGTGCCGGCCGGCGTGTAGGGCATCTCCATGGTGGAGACGTACTCGTCATTTCTGTAAAGCAGAGCTTTTCCCGTCGGCCAGGGATTGGTCAGGGTGTTGTTGGCCCGGATCTCCTCCAATGTGGGGCCCTCCGCCTGGCTGGAGGCATCCCAGGTGTAGACTCTCACCAGGGGCGACTCTTCCTCGAAGAGGGGAAAGCCGATCTCCTTGTCCATGACCAGGTCCTTTCGCCCCTCCAGCTCGAAAATGTAGAGCGTCTCCAGCTCGCCGGTGACCGGTGCGGGTGAAGCGGCATAGTCCATGTATTCCGCCGCCGGAGCCGCTTCGGCATATCTCTGATTTATCTGGGGCGCGGCCTTGGCAAGATAGGGCTCTGTTCCCAGGGGCAGGCCTGCTACCAGCTTGAGCCGCACGTTCTTGAGATCCTCTCCGCCTCGATTGCCGAGCACGGCATTGGCCTTCACCAGCACAGAGTCACTGAGAAGGTGCAGGTCGTACACCGGCTTCCAGGCGGCGGCATCGTACATGAGATAGGAGAGGTCAAAGCTCTGCGATCCCGGCGCTGAGATGTTCAGAGTGTAAACGGGATTGGCATCGTAGACCACCCTCTCCTGGGTGGCATTGCTGACGGAAAGGAGCACTGAGCTTTGCTCGGCTTTTTCAGGAACATTGATCACAAACTTGTGCACGCCCTCGGTCACATCCAGGCTTCCCGTTCTTTTCACTGCCATCAGGCCGTCCGGATAGATGGTCACCGAGTCTACAGGCAGTGTGATGGCGGTAGTGGCCTCGACTGCGCCCTCCTCATCGGAGACGGCAAGGGCCGGGGCGCATAACAACAGCATTAGAATAGCCGCAAAGAGCTTCATGGTAAATCCTCACCATTATTGTAAGTCTCCGAACATCTTATACTTTCCCAAAAAGGCTGTACATGACGTAATGCTTATATCGCCCCATCCAGTTGATTGATAAAGATACTATTCATACTGGTGTTCCCATGTTTCTCGATTTTATGAGCGAGGTCGAGGGCCTTCTCCGCGATGCCCTCGAGCGCTGCGGCTACAAGGTAGAGGAAGGAGTAAACAATCTGGGCCTGGACGTGAGCCCACATGCCGACCTGGCCTCGTCCGTGGCCTTCCGGCTGGCTCCGCTGCTAAAGAAGAGCCCGATGGCCATTGCCAAAGAGCTCCATCAGGCCCTCTCCCAGGATTACAATTACGTAGATAAGGTGGAGCTTGCCGGTCCCTATCTTAACTTCTTCATGAACCAAAAGTTCCTGGACACGATCCTACAGCAGGCCCTGGCCGACAACGCCTGGACCGGCCGCATGAATGAGAAGGTCATTGTGGAGCACACCTCCGCCAATCCGGATGGGCCGCTGCACGTGGGCCACATCAGAAACTCGGTCATCGGCGACACGCTGGTGCGAATCATGCGCCGGGCGGGGTGCACCGTGGACGCCCAGTACTACGTCAACGACATGGGCCGCCAGGAGGCCATGGTGGTCGTCGGCTGCGATCACTTCCAGCTTGACGGCAGCAAGGCCGACCATGCCGTGGCCAAGGTCTACATCGCCGCCAACCGTCTCATGGAAACCAATCCTGAGATCCGAGATGAGGCTGATCAGGTTATCCAGCGCTACGAGGCGGGCGACGAGGAGACTGTGGCCAAGATCCAGAGCGCCATCAAGTATGCCATCCGGGGCATCGAAGAGACTCTGCATAGGATGAACATCCGCCACGACAGCTACCACTGGGAGTCGGAGTTTGTGCGAAAAGGCGATGTGGCCGAGATTGTAGGGCTGCTGGAGAAGACTGGGCTCACCGAATACGATGAGGGCGCTTTTCAGCTCGACCTCACCCAGTACGGCTTTGAGAAGAAGATAGTCCTCAAGAGGACGAACGGAACCTCGCTTTACATCACCCGCGACCTGGCCTACCACCGCTACAAGTCCCAAAACTCAGATCGCTCTGTGGACATCCTGGGAGCCGACCACAAGCTGGTCTCAGGACAACTGCGCACCGCGCTGCGCTTGCTGGGCATTCGCGAGCCCGAGGTAGTAATATTCGAATTCGTCTCTTTGCCCACGGGCTCCATGAGCACCAGGAAGGGCAAGTTCATCTCCGCAGATGAGCTGCTCGATGAGGTAGAAAGCCGGGCTTATGAGGAGGTCAAGCTGCGCCGACCGGGGGAGAGCGAGGCCTTCCTCAAGGAGGTGGCAGCCCAGGTGGCGGCAGGCGCAGTGCGCTACGACGTGGTCAAGGTCTCCCCGGACAAGGCCACCACCTTCGACTGGAAGCAGGCCCTGGACTTTGAGAAGCTCTCTGCTCCCTTCATCCAGTACTCACATGCCCGCGCCTGCAGCATCCTGCGCAAAGGTGAAGAGGGGCAGGTGGGTCAGGAAGCCAAGGTCCGGGCCGATCTGCTCACCGGCGAAAACGAGATCGCCCTCATCAAGAAGATCGCTCAGTTCGATCTGGTCATCGACAGAGCCGCCCGGGAGCTCAAGCCCCATCAACTGGCCACATACGCCCGCGAGCTGGCGGAGAGCTTCAACCTCTTCTACCGCTACAGCCCGGTGCTGGATGCCGAGCCCAGGCTCCGCCAGGCAAGAATGGCCCTGGCCAGAGCTGCTAAAAATGCACTGCGAACGACTTTGGAGACCCTGGGCATACCGGCTTTAGAGACGATGTGACGATCATGCGTTTCAAACATTATGTCGCAGCGCTTGTGGCACTTATTTCGATGCTTGCGGTTTCGGCATATGCCTCGCCATCAGGAAATCAGAGCTGGACCGAAGAGCCCTGGATAAGCGCCACAGAGGTGCCCCAGGAAAATAGAGCCTCAACTCTCTCGGATCCCATCGCCTTCAACCTGAGCGGCAATGAGCCCCAGTTCATCCGCCTGGGAGGGCTGCAGTTGAACTACTCGGATTACATTTCCGTTGCCGCCTTCGAACCCCTTTTCAGCGAGCTTTGGATCCGAAAGGGAGCGGTCTGGAGCCGGTATGATCAGGTCACGGCCGGTGAAGATGTAGATTTGATCGTGCACACTCCCCAGGACGGCGGCGGCGATATCTATCTCATATCCTATGCCAATAGCACCATTAAGCACTGGAATTTCAAATTCCCGACCGGCTACCATCGGCTCAAACTGAGGCCGGAGGAGAGCGGCAGGCTCTTCATTCTGCCGGCCCAGGGAAACGAGCCCGGCAATGCCCTGATCTTAGATGTCTTGCCCCGACAAAGCGAGCAGTCGTTCTCGCCATTGGATGTGAATTCGATCTTGATGGGTGACGCTTTTGTTACCATAAAATCCCAGAGAATCAGGGGCTACGATGTCTATGTGGACGGCGTCTTTTTCAGCAGCGACACGAGCGATGGCTCTCTGGACGGGATAGCCAGCCTGACAATAGGCGGAGACAAGACCCACACCATTACCATCTCGCAGAGGGACGGCCAGGGCGGCATCATCAACAAGAATGAGCACACGAAAAACTTCAAAAGGGAGACTGCTTACACCTTGCTGATGGATTAAGACCGGCGTCACCCTTCTACAGGCGGATGGCGCTTTCACATCCCCCAGATGCCGATGGCCAGTTCAATGCCTTCTGGCATCAGGTAGCTCTCCTTTTTCCTAAAGATCTTCCTGGACCACGGCTTTCCAGGAGTTCTGTCAAAGACCACCAGATGCGCCTCTGCAGCACCGCAGCGGTCTACATACTCCCTGACCTGGGCAAGTCCCTCATGGATTGTCCGGGCCCTGGACTTATGCATGACCTTCAGCTCTATGACTGCTCTTTGCACACCTTCTGCAAACGGCCAGATCACGAGCAGATCTGTGCGGCCGCGACCCAAGCCGTACTCGCGCTCAACACGTCCGCCGCCATTGACGATCCGCTGCAAAAAGGCCTGCATCAGCAGTTGCGGTCCTGCCTCGCGGTAGTCGAACCTCTCAAGCCAGCTCTCGGAGTGCTCGCGAAAGAACTGCTGGAAAGCCTCCAGAAGCTTCGAGAGGTCCAGTCTGCCATCGGGCAGGATGTACCAGGCGGGCTCCAGCGTCATACCGGTCTGGGCATCCCAGGAGAGTACGCGCGGTATAATCTCCTGGTAGATCTCGTTGGAGATCCTCAAGGCTCCAGTCTTTTCTTGAGTGATGAGCCCCAGATCTGCGACGTACTCCACATCATCAGATCGAAACTGCCCCTCGAACGGCTCGCCCACAAGAATGGGCTGCACAACTCTGCGCACACGCTCTTCTCGCAGCTTGTCTGCCAACTGGTCCAGGTGAGTCTCGCGTCTTGAGATCAGGTTCTCTTTGGCCTGGGCGATTAGCTCGCAACTGATAGGCATGGACCTGTCGCTGCCGTCAGCCATTCTGAAACAGGCCTCGTAGGCCAGGGCATTGACCAGCCAGGGCTGGCCTGCTGTGAGGGCCCAGGCCTTATCCAGCGCTGGAGCTTCGAAGATCTGGCCGGTCTCCTCGGTATGCTGGCGGTAGAGGGCTTCAACCTCTGATCGAGAAAAATTTCCAAGTCGCAGCGACTCGGCTTTGATGTTAAAGGCGCTGCCTCCTGTGATCACGACCTTATCCCGGTCAGAATGAATCCTGTAGTCACGAACGTCCCTGACGCCGCAAAGAACGATGGTGGATGGGAATTGAGATGGCCGATTGGTGTAGCCGGCCCGGAGCTGGCGGAGCACAGAGATTAGCGTGTCTCCAACCAGCGCATCGATCTCGTCTATCAGGAGCACAATTGGTTTTGGACTGCCGGCGGACCAGCGGCTCAGGGCCTCGCCCAGAGCCCCAAAAGGCCCAACATCGACAAGGATCTCATTTACGGAATTCTTCATAAATGGATCGGCAAGGTAGTAGCGGGCCTGGGAACCCAGCACGCCCAAGATAGCCCTCATCGCTTCCCCAACGTTCTCCCGCGCGCCCTGGGCGGCCTCGAAGTTGGCATAGAGCGCCCGGTACTTCCCTTCCCGGTTCAGGTAGTCCATCAGCGCCAGGAGGCAAGTGGTCTTGCCGGTCTGCCGGGGCGCGTGGAGCACGAAGTACTTCTTCTGCTCTATCAGTCCCAGGATCTGTGGCAGATTGAACCGCGTCAGGGGCGGAAGGCAGTAATGATCGGCACAATTAACCGGCCCGGCAGTGTTGAAGAAGCGCATGGATTTAGATAATTGGCATTCCCGCTATTTTAATGATTACTACGGGGGAGGCGGAAGAGAGCACTTCCATCAGCGACTGGATCGGAAGAGCCAAAATTTGATATGAACTTTTTCCATTCCAGCCAGCCGCAAGAGCCGGACAGCAAGAGCCTCGGAGCGGGGCCGGATCATGCCACCTTCCACAGGCGGATGGTGCCGTCACCGCTCCCCGAGGCCAGGGTGCGACCATCTGGGCTGAATGCCACAGAGTTCTTGGGATTAGACAGATTTCCCAGCACCGCAATCAGCCCAAATTTTTCCACATCCGGCAGAGTGCTCTTCGCATATCCCTCAGGCAACTTAAGCGGCGTCTTTCCAAACCTATCTCTCATGCAAAGGACAATGTGCTTGTCACCCTGGAAGAATGGCCCGCCTGGATGAGCATTCCCCTTTTCGTCTGTGCCCCAATCAAGGTTCAGCCAAACGTCTTTTGTATCAGTATCGATATGAGTATAGATCTTCACTGTGCGAAACTCTTGCCTGAGATATTTGGTGATGTCTTCGACCTGATTGCCCCTGGCCGCAAGACCGCCCAAAAAAACCTCGGTGTATGCGTGCCCTCCTGTGCTGTTATTATGAGCGAGAATAATTCGCGTGGTGCCGCCGATGGACTCAACAAGCGCAGACATGAGAATGGCAAAATCGTCGCCGTCGCCAATGCCCGCGCATCCGATCTCCTTTCCAGCGCCCAGGGATTCGCTGGCATTATTGAAGTAGTCAACACCTCGCGGGTCCCTTACATAGCTCCAGCCCATCTTTCTGTCATCCCCGCTCTTAAGATAGCTGTAAATGGCACTGACCTGTTCAATGGTATAGTCTCCAGGATGCTTGCCTGCGAGCAAGAGCGCCTCATGGCGAACGGTAGGATTGTCCGGCTCGATTCTGGAGTTGAGGACGACCTTTAGTTCCCCCACATTCTTGTCTACTTTGCCGTCTGGAGCATCGCTGCCACCGGTAATGGGAAACTCAAGAACCTCGCTATCGGACGGTGCGGATATCAACGGCACTCCGACGAGGTCGGAAGAATTTGAAGATGCCTGCTCAATCTGATCTGAGGAATAGCCAGCTACCGCAGATGTGCTCTCGTCAAAGACGAAAGGCACATCGTCCGCCAACCCTGATCCAATCAGGAGTACTATGCACAGCCAGAGGGCTCTGTGGAACATGATGACCTGGAATGTCGTGGTCTTGACTACTATATCTATTTTGCATTGAAGGAGCTTATCCTCTATTCAGCTCAACTCACCGGCTCTGGCGAAAGCTGCGTCTGCCTCATCTCCACGGTTAAGCGCCAACAGGACTGTACCCATGTTGTTCCAGACTTTTTCGTATTTCGGGTCCAGCTCAATGCATTTATTATATGCCTGCACAGCCTCATCAAACTTGCCTTGTTTATAGAGTGCATAGCCTTTATTGTTCCAGGCTATTGCGTTTTTCGAGTCCAGTTCGATGGATTTTTCGGAAGCCTGCAGACTATCTTCGTATCTTCCCAAATTAAGGAGAGCTGCTGCTTTGTTGACCCAAGCCAGTGCGAAACCTGGATCAATCTCGAGGGCCTTTTCTGATGCCTGCAGAGACTCATTGTTTCTTTTCAAACGAAGGAGAGCTACTGCTTTATTGTTCCAAGGCGATGCGTAATTTGGATCAATCCCTATGGCCTTTTCCGATGCCTGTATAGATTCATCGTATCTCTTCAATTCGATTAAAATATCAGCAATATTAACCCAAGGGTTCGCAAAATTCGCATCCAGTTCGATGGCCTTTTCAGAGGCATCCAGTGCTTCGTCGTTTCTTCCTAGATTATGAAGAGCTGCTGCTTTGTTGTTCCAGGCGATGGCATAATTCGGATCCAGCTCAATGGCCTTCTCTGATGCTTGCAGAGCCTCATCGTATCTTTTCAATTTAAGCAGAGCGGCTGCGTTGTTGACCCAAGCTACGGCGTAGTTTGGATCAATCTCGACGGCCTTTTCTGATGCCTCAAGGGCCTCTTCATTTCTACCCAATTTGTATAATGCAGAGGCCTTCTGGTTCAAGGCATAAGCTTCTTTTGAGCTGGTTCTCAAGTTTGAACTAACAGGAGGCTTGTTTGGCTCGAAACCCTCCGGAACCTTCAATGGCGTTTTTCTAAGAAGATCTCTGATGCAAAGAACATAATGAATATCTCCCTGATAGAATGGCCCACCCGGATGGACATTGCCCAACCCGTCTTTCCCCCAATCCAGATTAAGCCATACATCATTTGTTTCTGTATCAATATGAGCAAAAATTTTGTCTGTCTTGAATTTTTGCATTAACCAGTCAAAAATGTCGTACACATGGCTATCCGGTGCATTGAGCTGGCCTAAGTAGACCTCGGCATAGGCATGTCCTCCCGAGCTAATGTTACGTGCTAGAATAATTCTTGTAGTTCCACCTACTGATTCCACAAGCGCCGACATAAGAATGGCAAAATCGTCACAGTCGCCTGCACCTACGCATTTAGTGTCCGTTCCGATCGCAAGGGTTTCATTGGCATAATTTAGATAATCGACGCCCCTAGGGTCCCTTACATAACGCCAATTTTCTTTCAGATAGCTATAAATTGCACTGACTTGCTCAATTGTATAATCGCCCGGATTCTGGGCTGCCAGAGATAAAGCCTCCCTATGGACGATGGGATTATCAGGCTCCACCCTGGAGTTTAATGCTTTCTTTAGCTCGCCGACGTTTTTTTCTATTTTACCTTCCGGACTATCGCCACCGCCTGTAATGGGAAAATAAAGGCTCTCGTTGTCGGATGGGATGGAAACAGAGGGAATTCCTACAAGATCCAAAGAGGCGACAGAGGCTTGCTCCAGTTGAGCCGGGGTGTAGCCTGCCATTTCTGAGGTTCTTGCATCGAATACGAAGGGTACATCTGCCGCCGCTGCGGATCCCATCAGGAAAAAGATATACAGCCAGAGCGCTCGATGGAACATGATCAGTATCCTCCGATAACATCCCATGAGCTGGTCGCATCTATGAACCTGATGCCGCTTCTCTGGGCATCTTCCAATTGAGCGCGGAAGGTAAAAGGATACATGTACTCGTACTCATTTCCGTCCATTGTAGTGACTGTGATGGGCATCACGAAGCGTCCCCAGGACCACATGATCATCTCAAAGTTGTTAGAGGCATCGGTGCTGACATGCTCCGGCTTCTCAAAGGTCTGGTGAAGTGAGTATTTGACGGATTTGATTTTTTGCTTGTCCGGACCGGTGATGTAAACCTTTATCTTGAAGACCTGATGATTCTCACCATCCCTGGTGTAATAGACACAGCGTTTAACAGGGTCCACCGCCTCGGTGACAATCTGGATATTGGGTGCATTTTCACGTGTTCCTGTGAGATCGACGGACGCCTCCAGATCCTCAAGAATCGTCACAACCTTTGTATCGAAATTATAGCTGGATTTGCTGGCCGTTACTGTATATTCTCCTACGGGAAGCTTTTGTTTGAATCCCCCGGAAAGATCGACGCTCACAGGGAACTGCCGGTCGCCTCCGGCAACCATCACCGTGGAGGCTAATGGATTGCCCTCCTCGTCCGAGACTTTGCAGGACAGCATACCAGTCTTGACCAGAGGAGCATACTGAGGTGGAAGGCCAACCGGCGTTTTCAGGTATTTTTGTCGCACATAGGCTATGGATTGCTTGGGGGATTTGTAAAGAGGGCCGCCTGGATGAGTGCTGTTCCAGTCAAGGTTGAGCCAGAAGGTCCTGTTCTCTTCCGTCAGATGGCCATAAACCAGGTTGCTGTTGTATTTGCTCTGCAGCCAGTTGAGAATGGCTTTGGTTGAGTTTGAATCTATATCGCCCAGATAAACCTCGGTGTAGGCATGGCCTTCTCCCCCACCGTAAGCCAGCACCACCCTTGTAGCGCCTCCGATTGCCTCGATGAGAGATGCGGTGAGCACAGCATAATCATCACAATCACCGGCTCCAGCCACGCTCCTATTCTGGCGAGCAGCGATCTTTTCAGAAAGCGCTATTGTGTTATTTCCCGAGCTGATATAATCGATTCCCCTCGGATCGGATACATATTCCCAGTTATCTCTGACATATTTATAGATATAGCAGATCTGATCGATATTGAACGGTCCGGGAGCATCTGAGGCAATTTCAACCGCCTTGTTGCGAGTGATAGTATTCTGAGGGTCCACGGCATCGTTGATCAGTTCTATGTTGCTCTTCACCTCAATGCCAGGTTCAGATAATCGGGGAACTCCTGCCAGGGGAGCGCCCGGATATTGAGACAGCGCGCTTAAAGTTACCGTCTGGATTTGCTCTGGGGAGATATCAGGCGCGGCGATCTCGTGAAAGCCGGTTTCGTTGTAGCCGCAGGGGATGTCGGCAGCTATTCCCGATCCGAGCAAAAGAACAATACAAAGCCAGAGAGCAAGAGAGGACATAAAGATCTGAGTAGTAATACTACTAACTACTATATGTATTTTGCATTGAAGGCGAGTGGATCAGATGACTACCGGTTCCAGACGCTGTATCCAAACACCCTGGACTTGGCGAAGGCAGCATCAGCATCTATTCGCTATAATCCAGTTCTCGCGCCCTGGCGTAGGCTGCATTGGATTCTGTAATCCTTCCCAGTGCTCTGAGAGCCTCGCCCTTGTTGGTCCATGCCACGACATAGTTGGGATCTAGTCTGATAGCTTTGTCATATGCCAGGAGGGCATCGTCGTATTTGCCTAAAGAAACTAGAGCATTGCCTTTGTTGCTCCAGGCCATGGCATAGTTGGGATCGAGCCTGATGGCCTCGTCACAGGCTTTGATGGCCTCTTCGTACTTGCCCTGTTGGCCAAGAGTTCCACCCTTGTTGTTCCAGGCCTTGGCATAGTTGGGATCGAGCCTGATAGCCTCGTCGTAGCACTTGATAGCCTCATCGTACTTGCCCTGGTTTTTGAGCGCGATGCCTTTGTTGCTCCAAGGCTCTGCAAGGTTCGGATACAGCCTGATAGCTTCGTCATAGGCTTGGATGGCCTCATCGTACTTGCCCTGACCAGCGAGAGCAATGCCTTTGTTGCTCCAGGCCTTGACATGGTTGGGATTTAGCCTGATGGCTTCATCGAAAACTTGAATGGCTTCATCGTACTTGCCTAGGTCTCTGCCCAGTGTAGTGCCTTTGTTGTTCCAGGCATCGGCATCGTTAGGGTCTAGCCTGATAGCCTCGTCATAGGCCTTGATGGCCTCGCCGTGCTTGCCCTGATTATCGAGAGCAATGCCTTTGTTGTTCCAGGCCTTAGCATAGTTGGGACCTAGCCTGATGGCCTCTTCATAGGCTTGGATGGCCTCATCGTACTTGCCCAGGCTATTCAAAGCAAATCCCTTATTAAACCAGACCTCTGCAGATTTGTTTTCAATTTCATCCGTGGTTATATTCAATGAAATGGCCGGGCTCAGTTCAACTCCTTCTTTCATTGTCGCCGATAATCTTAAGGAAGTCTTTCCAAACTGCTCTCTCGCACAGACGACGATGTGCCGGTCTCCCTGGAAATAAGGCCCGCCTGGATGTGCCGTTCCTTTTTCATCTACTCCCCAGTCCAGGTTAAGCCAGACATCCTTTGTATCCGTGATGACGTGAGTATAGATCCTATCCGTATTGAATTTCTGCTTCAGCCAGTTGATAATCTCATCTACCTGACTGTTCTGATCGCTGAGATTTCCGAGATAGACCTCTGCATAAGCATGCCCTCCAACGGTTTTGTTTTGGACAAAGATAATTCGTGTGGTTCCGCCGATAGACTCCACAAGCGCCGACATGAGTATGGCAAAATCATCGCAGTCGCCAACGCCTGAGCAACTGGCTTTGCCGCCGATCTTGAGGGACTGGTTGGCATACATGAAGAAGTCGGAGCCCCTGGGATCGCGGGCATAGCTCCAGCCTTTTACTGATCCTTCTCCGTTCTTCATATAGCTGTAAATTGAGCATATCTGATCAATGGTGAGGTCTCCTGGAAACTTGGCCACAAGCAGGAGGGCTACCTCGTGGACCATAGAATTGTCCGGCTCTACCCTGGCGCTAACTGCCTTCTTGAGATCATCTTCCTTCATCTCGGTTTTTCCAACAGGCGCACTGCCGCCGCCAACAATTGGCAGCTCCTGAACCTCGCTGTCGGATGGAGAGGAGACAGACGGCACTCCTGAAAGCTCAGGATATGAGGCGCGCATGCTCTCCAATTGATCGGCTGAATAGCCAGCAACTCCAGAGGTACTATTATCAAAGACGAAAGGCACGTCTGCGGCTGCTCCTGAGCCAATCAAGAGGACAGCGCACAGCCAGAAAAACCAATGGGACATAACGATCAGGGACACACTACATCCGACTACTATATCTATTTTGCAATCGGCTCTTTTCCATGGTTGCATCGAGAGCGATGCGCTGCAGTTGCACGGTGAGCAGGCGCGAGGCCTGGCTCGTCGAATTAGCAACATTATAAATCATATTAGACCTATATCTAAATTGGAGATGAGATTTATGGACGAAACAGATATCAAGATTCTTGAAGCCATCAGTACAGTCTCACCGAAGTCTTTTGTCAGTCCGGTCAAAGTCAATGAAATTCTGAGGCTTAACGAAATGGAACTTGGAGATCGTTTAAAGCTCCTGAAAAAATCCAGATATGTTGACGTTATAACCAGCGAGTATCCGTCGAGTTTAACGCTTCCCAATTCCATCTCAAAGGTTTACATCACAGAATTGGGACGACAACGATTGAAGGAAAAGAGATAGACATCTGATAGGATGCTGTCGAAGCTGAAGATATGGTAGTAATGGACATGTATAAAAAAATAGGAATACTGGCAATAGTGGTTACACTACTGCTGTTTGCGAGTGCAGGAATGGCCATAGGTAAAAAATTACCAGGAAATAATCCGGCCCCAGTTGTGACTCCACCAGCCAATGGATCGGGTACTTAGGGGACATTACGATTCAGGGAACAGCTATCAGCAAATTCAATCGGATCGGGGCATGGGGGTGGAACGTTTATGTAGATAGAGTCGTGCAGGGGCCAACTGAAATGCAAGAGGCAAAACAATATCAGTCTACCTGACTTCGGCTAACCCAAAGAAATATCCTCCAGGGTTCCTGGACCCCACGATCGATGTCGGTAACATCGTGGAAGCCTATGGCGGACAAGTATCGGGCAATTACAATCTTCATCTTCTCCAGGATAGTTCTCTGTTTTTTTGAGATCGCCGTTAACCTCCATTTGCCGCCGACTTTAACTGCCCTGAGCTTTGCCAGTTCCAAGAGAATCTCTTCAATGGATTTTTTATCAAGCAGCTCCGAGTCCCTGGCCTTTCTAAGCAATATCGCTCTCATGATCAACGATACGAAGAAAATGAATAGCAAGCCCTGAAGCGTTTCAATCTTCTGTACTCTCAGAGGCATAGCCTCATATCCATAGGCATTAACTTCACCAATCAGGGCCTCGCTTTCCAAGACATAGAATATGTCTCCGCCGAACCTCTTTGCATTGGCAGGATTTTCGATATCCTTGTTCGTATCGCTGATAAGACCCTTGCCGACATTAACGCTAAACGGAAGCGGAAGAATGAAATCAATATTCTCGGCAGTCATTTCTTTAATATTGCTCTCGCTGTAGAATCCTCGATCCAGAATGAAGAGACTCTTTGCAATATATAAATCCTTCGGTAATTTCGCTGACAGAAGAGTTCAATACGAAAAATGGTTACTGCAAAGGCCGGAATTTAGGTGAGAAAGCCCCCTCAGCCCATAGACACTTTCGCCCCGCGCCCGGCTCGACATTTAATCCCAAGAGCACCACATTCTTGACTATGGAAATCGAACTCCACCCAGCCGTCTCTATGCTCCCAGAGACCTTCAATGTCCTGATTGCCCCCGTGGAGATGCTGGCCGGCGCCCTCAACGGCAACCTCAGTCTGCAGCGCTATAAGATTCTCTACATATGCGGCAACTACTCTCGCATCCTCAGTCGACTGGATCGCAAATTCACCGAGCTGGAGGTCCGCCGAGCCTTCACATCCTTCCAGCTCATGACCATCTTGGAGGAGAACCACCATAGCTTCCTGATCGTAGAGCACGACCCAATGCTCTACGAGGATGCCGGGGAAATGGTGGGGTACGTGGCCCAAGCCCTGAAGCAGACCTCCAGGGAGACGATGATCCTGCTCTATGCGCCTGCTCTGGATCCGCATCTGCAGAGGATGACAGATCTGGCCGACCGGGTGTTCTGCTTCTACAAAGGAGATAGATCTCCCGCGAGAGGCCATGCCAAAGCCGATCCGAAGATGCGAGAAGGAGCCCAGAAAACACTGGAGGCATACTCATGGGACGAAGTTTCGAGAGCGTGAGGATGGGCGTAAAGGACGTCTCTGCCAGATGGATGAAGGCCAGCCGGGCGCTTAAGAAGGAGGACCAAGTTTACGGGCAGAAGCTGGCGGAGATGGCAAAGAAGCATTCCAGCGAGGCATTCTATGCGCTTGATGATCCGCTGGAGGCCGCTGTATTCTCGGTGCTGGTGGAGCTGTTGAGGGAGCTGGAGAAGAGACGGGAAGAATAGACCTATGTGGATTTTTGACTCATACTACAAGGGCTGCGTGGAGCTCTGGGGCCGTGAACGAGGGCTGTCCAAGGTCAGCGTCGCCTATCCACCCTCATTCTATATGCATCTCAAGGACCCTCCCGCTTACAGGGAAATGATCGAGGCCCTGGAGAGTCGCTTCATGGCAGAGGAATGCAGCTTCAGAACCATCTTCGGCATCTTCCAGGGCCACAGGATCTACGCTGGCCGGAAAGTGGCTGAGAAGATTGAGATCCAAACCCGTCACCAAGCCGAGTTCTACAACGTGGACGTCCGCCAGGACCAGCGCTACATGGCGGAAAATGATCTGTTTCCCTGCGGAGACCGAGACGAATCCCGGTTCTCGCCGGACTTCGAAACCCCCTTAACCAGCCTCGGGCTGCAGGTGGCCGGCGGAGATCCCACCATGCCCGGGGTGATCTCCCGCATCGAGGTCCAAAACGGCCGAAAGAGGCTGCTGGAAGGGCCAGAGAGAGCTGTCATCTCCGACCTCCTCGAACTCGTAAAAGCCCATGACCCAGATCTGATCCTCTGTCCCCATGCCGACACCTGGATTCCGCTCATGGTCGGCAAGGCCAGGAGGTACGGCCTGGAGCCTACATTCAGTCGCACCGGTTTCTTCAAGCCGATGGCCACCAGATCCTACTGGAGCTATGGAAAAGTCAACCACAAAGAGGGTGCAATGATTCCCGAGGGCAGGATTCTAATAGACACCGCCAAGAGCTTTGTCTATGCCGAGGGCGGCCTGAAGGGCGTCCTCATGGCCTCCCGGCTCTCCGGCCTATCCCCGAACCTTACCTCCCGCTTCACACCCGGCACGCTCATCTCCAGCTACGAGGTATTCGAAGCCCTGCGCCGGGGCGTAGCCGTGCCCTTCCGAAAGCGAGACGCTGAGAGCTTGAGGAACATCTCGGAGCTGAGGGCCTGCGACAAAGGCGGCATGATGTTCCAGCCGGAGCCGGGCGTGTACGAGAATGTCCACCAGATCGACTTCACCTCGCTTTACCCCACTATCATCGTCAAGTACAACCTCTCCCCCGAAACCGTTCGAGATCCCGAGCTGAAGGGCTTTCTGAGCACCGTGCTCTCCTCTCTGCTCGATTTGCGCATCGAGACCAAGAGGTTGAAGAAGACCAACTCGGATTACGCAGGCATAGACTCGGTCCTGAAGTGGATGCTCGTTACCTGCTTCGGCTACACCGGCTATCGGAACGCCAAGTTCGGCCAGATCCAGGTTTACGAGAGGATCACGGAGATCTCCAGGGAACTGCTCATGCAGGTCAAGGAGATGGCCGAGGACATGGACTTCCAGGTCCTGCACGGAATCGTGGACTGTTTATGGGTTATAGGCGAGCCGATCGCGAGCTTCAAGGAGGCCGTGGAGGGAGAGACGGGCATCCTGACGGAGGTGGACTCCTACGATTGGATCGCCTTCCTGCCTATGGCCGATGGCTCAGGGGCATACAACCGTTACTTCGGGCGACTGGACACGAGCAAGATGAAGATCCGGGGCGTGATGGCTCGCAAGGGAGACACGCCTGAGTATGTCCGCCGCATGCAGCAGGAGCTGTTCGTGGTCCTGGGCGAGGCACGGAGCCGAGAGGAGCTGAGGATGATAGAGCCCAAGGCCCGAGGCGTTGCCAGGAGGTACATGGAGAAACTGAGAGAGACTGACGTCCGGGAGCTGGCCATTCATCGCAGGGTTAGCACGCTGCGCTACTCCCGCAGATGTGCTGAGGCTTCGGCGGTACAGGCTCACCTGGAGCAGGGCATTACATTGGCTCCCGGGATGGAGATAGGTTACGTGGTGAAGGATGCCGGTCGGTGGGAGGTGGAGCCAGAGAGGACGGCGGCGAAGTTCGATGCCGGGTATTACGGGAAGCTGCTGGAGAAGGCGTGGGAGGAGACTGCGTTTGTTTTTAGCTTTAGATAAGAATACTCAGAATATCAAACCTGTGAGCCGTGATCTATCCGCCTTTTGGTCCGTTCCGGCCGAGGAGCTGCAAAGATTGCTCGATGTAGCGGAGGCGGGGCTGGATGAAAAGGAGGCCCAAAAAAGGCTCAAGCAATACGGTGCTAACCTACTTAAGCCCCGCAAGAAGTCTTATTCAATCCTTTTGCTGCTGGCTCAGTTCAATAGCCCCATAATACTGCTGCTGGTATTTGCCGCTGGCCTTTCCTTCTACCTCCATCAAGTGACTGGCGCATCGATTATCCTGGTCATAGTTTTCATAAGCGGCCTGCTGGGCTTTTGGCAGGAGAGGAGAGCCGCAGATGCAGTAGCCGGTCTGCTGGCCATAATTCAGATCAAAGCTTCCGTTCTAAGGAGCGGAATAGAGAAGGATGTCCTGGTGGAGTATGTCGTACCCGGAGACATTATAGCGCTGAGAGCGGGAGATATCGTCCCGGGAGACTCCCGGATCCTCCAGTGCAAAGATCTCTTCGTCAACGAGGCAACACTTACCGGAGAGACTTATCCGGCTGAGAAAATGCCGGGAATTCTGGACCAGGACACGCCTCTAAGCAGGCGTACCAATGGCCTTTTTATGGGGACAAATGTGGTCAGCGGGACTGCCAAGGCCGTAGTTGTCTATACGGGAACTGATACGGAATTCGGACGCGTATCTCAGCGGCTCAAGCTCCGGGAGCCTGAGACTGAGTTTGAACGGGGGGTCAAACACTTCGGCTATCTGCTTCTTGAGATAACGATGGTACTGGTCGTGGCCATTTTTGCTATAAACGTCTACCTGGCCCGCCCCATTGTAGACTCGTTTCTCTTTTCTTTGGCCCTTGCCGTTGGTTTGACACCTCAGCTCCTTCCGGCCATTATCAGCATAAATCTGGCCCACGGAGCCAGGCAAATGGCCACTCACAAAGTCATAGTCAAACGTCTGGCTTCGATAGAGAATTTTGGGAGCATGAACATTCTGTGCACCGACAAGACAGGGACTCTGACGGAAGGGACTGTTAGGCTAAACTGCGTTCTGGATCTTGAAGGCAAGGAGAGCGAAGAGGTTTCTCTCCTGGCCTATGTCAACGCCTTCTTCGAGACGGGGTTTTCCAATCCCATCGACCAGGCCATTCTCAGTTATCGCAAACTCGATGTCACCGGCTTTAAAAAAATGGATGAGGTGCCGTACGACTTTATTCGCAAGCGCCTAAGCATTCTGGCATCAAATGGCCACGAGCACACTATCGTGACCAAAGGTGCCCTGGTCAATGTCCTGGAGATCTGCACATCCGCCATGAGGGCCCAGGAAGTAGTGGATATCTCTCTGGTCAAAGACCAGGTGCAGGCCAGATTCCAGGAGCTTAGCAGCAAGGGATTCCGGGTTCTGGGCCTGTGCAAAAAAACTGTTGAGGCCGACGTCTTCCATGCCGGAGATGAAGCGGAGATGACGTTCTTGGGATTCCTGGTCTTCTTCGATCCTCTCAAAGAGGGTATTGTTCAGACCATTCACGACCTGTTCCAATTAGGGGTCGGCCTCAAGGTGATCACCGGCGACAATCGGCTTGTGGCGACCAGTATCTGCAAACAGTTGGGCCTGCTTGGTGGTAGAATCCTGACCGGCCCGGAAATTAGTCGGGAAAGCGACGAGGCCCTTTTAAAGCTGGTTACGGAGGTTGATGTCTTTGCCGAGGTGGAGCCAAACCAGAAGGAGAGGCTTATCCTGGCCCTGAGAAAGGCAGGAAACGTAGTTGGCTATTTGGGCGATGGTATCAACGACGCCTCAGCCCTTCACGCCGCAGATGTCGGCATCTCTGTAGACAGCGCAGTGGATGTGGCCAAGGAGGCCGCTGATATAGTTCTCCTGGAAAAAGACCTCAGCGTGCTAAAACAAGGCGTCATAGAAGGGAGAAAGACCTTCTCCAACACTATGAAATACGTCTTCATGGCTACATCCGCCAACTTTGGAAACATGTTCAGCATGGCCCTGCTTTCCCTGTTCCTTCCATTCCTTCCTCTTCTTCCCACACAGGTCCTGCTCACTAACCTCTTGACCGACCTTCCGGAGATGACCATTGCAGGGGACAGGGTGGATCCCGAACTGGTATCACAGCCAAGGCGATGGTCAATTGGATTCATCAGGAACTTCATGGTGACCTTCGGCCTGCTGAGCTCTTTATTTGACTTCTTGACATTTGCAGCGCTTTTATTCCTGCTGCATGCAAATGTGGATCAGTTCAGAACCGGCTGGTTCATCGAATCGGTGGTTTCGGCCTCCTTTGTTGTGCTGATCATTCGCACCAGAAGACCATTTTTCTCGTCCAGGCCAAGCCGTTCATTGATAGTCGTGACGCTTCTGGTTGGCCTTTTTACCTTCGTCTTGCCATTCAGCCTGCTATCGGTGCCCTTTGGCTTCACAAATATATCAGCCTATTTTCTGGTCGTCATAGTAATCATTGTGGGGGTTTACATCGCGGCGGCTGAGCTGGTCAAGAAGATTTTCTACAGAATGGAGAAGTCTTGATAATATCAGTGCCATAGAAGTATCAGGCAATTGGCCTGAAACGTCTTCCCGTGGTGCCTGGTTGAGGTGCTCCATGATCTACCGTGCCGCTCTTGGCGTCCGGCAGAAGATGGCGACTTGTGCGATCGCGCCGGAAGTGGCCCGTTCAACGTCGCTCAAAGCATATTCCAAGGGCGGTTCATGAATCTCTACCTGCTATTTTTTGTGCATTCTAGCACAGCCTTCCCTTTAGACATGAGCCGGTATTTCTGTAGGCTGCTCCTGGGCTTGTCCGGGATGGTCATTTCGATCAGACCATCAGCCAACAAAGGATTGATTGACTTGTTGCCGGAACTTAGTGCGGTCGCTTCGCTCGGTGATGGCCATCAGTTCAAGTAAAGTCGCATCTGCAACGCTTTTTTCCAGGATCACAACTTGGTGCCGACTTGCATAGTGACATGGCAGCCGACCACCACAGGATCTGAACGAACTGGCACGCCATCTTGCCTGAAGGCCTTATCACGTGGTAATCCACGCCAAATCGGCAAACATTCATATTAGTAGTACTGGCGGATGTATGCATACGCCCGATCGAACAGATCCTGATCGGTGTGAAGCTTATATTTCAGGAGCGCCTTGCGCAGCTCCTTCTGGACCAGGCGTTCGCCCTGGCTGGTGTGTTGCCAATCGGGGAAACGGACCTTCTTAACGATCTCATCGATGTCGGTGACAATTCGCTCCACGATGATGTGAGTGTTCTTGTTTTTAGCTTCGGAGAAAAGCTCCGTGAGTGCCTCCTTAGCGCGGTTGCGCTCTTCATCCGGGTCGGTCTCCTTTTCCGCTTCGACAACTTCCCTGGCGATTTCAAGAATTTGCTTGAGGAATTCCAGGCTGGTGAGGAAGCCCTTCTCATGGCGTTCCTTCACTTTTTCCAGACGCTCGCCCAGCGCCAGGAACTTGGAAATTCCCAGGTGTTTGCGCAGTCTGGCAACCAGCATGATCTCGATCTCACGTCCTTTCTTTTCCGGGTCCGCATCCTCCAAGATATCACTCAATACTTGAGCGTCGAGGACGAGGGTTTCGATGTCGTCACGAACCGATTCTACATGCACATTCTTGTTAATGAGGTCCACCGTCTTGGCTCCCAGTGCATGCCAGAGAAGCTTACCGTTTCCGCTGGGCGGTTTGACGGACTCATAGACCTGAGTCAGCCAGCGGTAATCCTTCTCGTAGGGGCTGAGGCACGGCTCGGGTGACAGCGCCTCCCAGATTGTGCCAAGGACTATGTACTCTGCGGCAAACTTGTCACGTGTCTCGTTGTCAGGCAAGCACTGTTGAGCGGCGCAAAGTCCTTCGTAGCCGGCCACAGTGCGGTCCACACCAGCGAAAAATGCCAGGCACTTTTCCATCTGCAATGGTAGGGCTTTGCGTAGCTCTTCGATGTCGGTGATGACCCTCTGCACCGCTTTTTCGTCAAAATCCAGCGCTCTGGCCACATCGTCGAATACGCCGATGTAGTCCACGATCAGGCCGTGCGTCTTCTCCTGGCCGAAGGTGCGGTTTGTCCGGCAGATGGCTTGCAGGAGAGTGTGGTCCTTCATCGGTTTATCAAGGTACATCACCTGCAATATGGGTGCATCGAAGCCCGTGAGCAGTTTGCTGGTGACGATCACGATCTTGAGCTTGATCTCCGGAGCCTCAAAATGAAGCGGCAGGGTGGCATGGTCACGGATGGAATCCTGGAAGGAGTAGCGGCTCATGTAGCCGTGCTCGTCCTCGTCGGCTCCAAAAGCCCAGAAGGTGTTTCTGTCGGCGCGGTTGATGGGAGTGCCTGTCAGGCCGAACAGGAAGGCATTGGGCAGAGCTTCACGCATCTTTCTGCCGAGATCGCCTTCTTGCGTGCGGTGCGCTTCGTCTACCATTACGATGATGTTCGAGCGTTCGTTGAGCCTGCTGTTCGCCTCGGCGAACTTGTGGATGGTGGTGATGAGCACTTTGCGCACATCTTGCCCGAGCAGCGTCTGCAGTTCTTCTCTGCTTGCCACTCCTACCATGTTAGGCACATCGGCGGCGTTGAAGGTGGAGGTGATCTGGGTGTCGAGGTCGATTCGGTCCACCACGATCATGACCGTAGGGTTGCCGAGCTTGGGGTGCAGTCTGAGCTTTTGGGCGGCAAAGACCATCAGCAGTGACTTGCCGCTGCCCTGGAAGTGCCAGATGAGCCCTTTTTTGGGATAGCCCTTGACCACTCGGGCGACGATTTTGTTAGTGGTCTCGTACTGCTGATAGCGGCAGATGATCTTGATGCGGCGGTGTTTCTTGTCGGTGGCAAAAAGGGTGAAGTTCCATGCGATGTCCAGCACGACCTCTGGGCGCAGCAAGCTTTGCACTGTGGCTCTGACGTGCTCCAACTGGCCTTCCTGCCGGTTTTCATCGTCTCGCCACGGCCCCCACATCTCGATGGGCATGCGGACGGAGCCGTAGCGCAGCTTCTTTCCCTCCGTGGCAAAGGAGAATACATTGGGCACGAACATGGCCGGAGCCTCCTTCTCGTAGATCTGGTTGATCTGAAAAGCTCCGTCAAACCAGGTCACTGCGCTTCTGGTGGGCGTCTTGGCTTCGCCGATGACCAGCGGCAGGCCGTTGACCACAAATACCACATCGAAGCGCTTCTCCACAGGACCGGCCTGGTAGGTCCACTGGTTGGTCACGGCAAATCGGTTGTTGGCCGGGTCGGAGGCGTCCACCAGGCGCACCGGCACATGCTCGCCGCCCTGGCCGAAGGGCATGGTCTTTTCTCCCCTCAGCCAGGCCATGAAGTTCTCATTGGCCCGCACCAGGCCGTCCGCATTGACGGAGAGAAGGATGGCGCGCAGTTTGTAGATGACTTCGTCGGCGCGGTCCGGCTCGGCGACGATCTCGGGGTTGAGACGGATGAGAGCTTCACGCAGCCACGGCTCGACCATCACGTCGCCGGGCTGGCGGGGGACCTCTGTGGGTGGGGTGTAGGTCCAGCGAGCTGGGCGGGGATCGCTGCCAAGTTTTGTGGCGGCGTCGAGGATCATATGCTCGATGGTGTTGGATTCTGTAAATCTCATAACTCCACCTCAATAAAACGATTGATTAACATGTTTCGCAGCCGAGAAATCCGCTGAACACCGGTTCGTGCGGCCTCTATGACCGTTTCAAATAAGGCTACTGCATGCAAGAACTCATCTGATTCGCATTTAGTAGGCAATGGTACCTCGAATTTTCTTAAAAGATGAATCGAAATCTCCTTCCGAGTAGAACCAACAACATGTTTGTCGATATAGGCGCGAAAGCGATCCGAGCGAAACAGATGGAGTAGAACTCGTGAATCAAGATCTGGGCCACACCTAATCCGCGCAAGGTCGCGGCTTATGTTCCCCTCAAAGTTCTCTGGAACCAAATCAACTTCACCAACGGTCGCCTTTATTGACAGTAATAAATCTCCCGAGCGCACACGACTACCGGAGTACCTAGCTTCGATTTCTGGGGCCGTTCGGTGCAATTGATCTCCGAATTCCCCACCCAAATTCTTGATTACAACAGTTGGCACGCCATGGTCGCAGAAACTTCCCACCTGGACAATACCATAGCGAATTGGCGCATCTGGTGGAACAACCTGCTGAAGCTGGACGGTCTTCCATCCCGGTTTGAACATTATATGGTCCTTGTTTTCACCCTCGGCGAAAAAGAAGTCATCAACTTTGGAAAAATAAGCATTTTTAACTGACACGAACAAAGTGTTGTAGCTCTGCTCAACCCAATCCACCGCCCACAGCATCTCCGCGATGCGCCGCTGCCGGTCGAGCGGCGGTAGGTCAAACTCGAAGCTAGCGAGGCTGCCCCAGTTGGTGCGCGGCGAGAGCGAACCGGCAGAAGTTTCGACTGCGTACTGAAAGAATCGCTCAGACATGCAAAGGAAAGGCAAGAGTTCCGGCAGCAATCGTTCGTCCTTCGGAGCAAACACGTAAATATCGCCCGACACCACTGCTTTGAACTCTGCCACGGCCACCTTTCGCTGATAAGCACGCTGCTTGCCGAAGAGCACCTGCCCCGGTCGGCAGCGACGGGTGAATGTTGTTCCATCGGCCACATCGCCCCAGGCGCGGACGTGCAGCGACCCTGGCTCCAGGTGCTCCATCCCGATAAACCGCTCGATGCCCGCCTCTGCCGGGCTTCGCTCGGTTTCGTTCACGTTCTGCACCACATCCCCAAATTGCACTTGTGTCCAGTCCTTGCGGTCGAATAGCGGCAGCCTGGCCCAGTTCGGATTGGGCCGCAGGTCTCCCTGCATCGGGAAAGTGCCGTGCAGCCCCAACTGCGCAGAAGGCACGCCTTCAGCCTTGCACAGCTTGATCACGTCCGATGCTCCTTATTTGTATCTGAATGAGCCGTTTGAGACCTTGATGAGCCCTTTGTGAGCCCCTGCAAATTCACGATTTCACCTTCAGGATATCAACCAATGATTGTCTCAAGAGACGCGAACTTTCCAGCCAGTCGGCAAGTACAATATCCAGCGCATTCTCGCCATCGGACGCCGCTGCATCATTTTTCGTGCCCTGTGGTGTCGCAGGTGCGACATATTGCGGAATGCTCAAGGTCCCACCCTGGCGCGGATCTCCTCCTGAGTAGCGATACGTGCAAAGCCGGGCACGTCCTCGAATCGCTCGTAGGCTTTTACGATCCGCTCAACATGCTCGCCAGTGAGGAAGCTCTGCGCACGCTCGCGCGTGACCTCATTCACAGCGTTGATGAAGAGGATTTTACCCCGGCGCTCCTCGGGCTTGGCCGTGCGACAGATGACGACGCAGGCCTCCATTGGCGAGTTGTAAAAGAGGTTCGGCCCCAGGCCCAGGACGCACTCGATAAGGTCGGCCTCGATCAATTTTTTTCTCATCTCCGTTTCCTCCTGGCGGAAGAGCACGCCATGCGGAAAGAGAATGGCACAGCGACCGCTCTTGGGCGCGAGACTGCAGAGGATGTGCTGCCAGAAGGCATAGTCAGCACGACCCTGTGGTGGAGTGCCGTAAAGGTTGCGGCCCCAGGGGTCAGAGGCGAAGGCGGCGCGGTCCCACTGCTTGATTGAGTAGGGCGGATTGGCCAATACCATGTCAAACTGCATGAGCCGATCGCCCTGCACCAACTTTGGCTCGCTCAATGTGTCGCCGCGCTCGATCTGAAAGTCTTCAATGCCGTGCAGGAAGCAGTTCATGCGGGCAATGGAAGAGGTCATCAGGTTGCGCTCCTGGCCAAAGAGCCGGACGTTGCGCCATTCCTTGCCCTGCCGGCGCAGATGGGCAATTGCGGAGAGCAGCATGCCGCCCGAGCCACAGGTAGGGTCGTAGATGCTTTCGCCAGGCTCCGGCTGAAGCATCTCGGTCATCAGATGAACGACGGTGCGATTGGTGTAGAACTCGGCTGCGGTGTGGCCGGAGTCGTCTGCAAATTTCTTAATCAGGTATTCATAGCCCTGGCCCAGTTCATCCTCGGGCAGGTTGGCCGCTGTGAGTTCTAGGAAGGAAAAGTGTTCGATCAGATCACGCAACATGGAGTCGGGGAGGCGATCCTTATTGGTCCACTGCGCGTCGCCGAAGATACTGTAGAGCTTGCCTGGATTTGCAATCTCAATAGTGTGCAGAGCGCTTTGCAGGGCTCTGCCCACGTCTCTGGCTGCCTGACGCACTTCTCGCCAGTGTGCCTCAGGGGGGATTTGAAATCGATGAATCTCTCTGAAATCGGTAGATGCCTGATCTCCGCCAAATTCGGCCAAGGCAGCATCAGTCTCCTCGTCGAAGACATCGCAAAGGCGCTTGTAGAACAACAGCGGGAAGATGAATTGCTTATAGTCGCCTGCGTCAATGGTGCCGCGCAACCGCATCGCTGCTCCCCATAGGTACGATTCTAGTTTTGATTGAGTGATGAGGGTCATTCGAGCAGCCCCTCTCGTTGAAGAATAGTTATCAGCCGATCTTCGGCGGCAAAGGCAGCCATTGCACTGGTCTGCAGCTGTTGCATCGCCTCTTCTACTGTAATCGTTTCCGGCTCGACTTTGGGCTCCACGTAGCGAGGGATGTTGAGATTGTAGTTGTTGGCTGCAATCTCCTCCAGACGGACCACTCGGGCGACACCTTCCACATCTTTAAAGTTCCGATACCAGCCATATATTCGCTCGATGTGCTCAGGCTGCAGTTCATTGTGAGCGCGTCCGATTTTAAACTCTTTCGAAGCATCGATAATGATTATCTTGTTTTTTCGGTCTATTGCCTTTCGTTGGCGGAAAACCAGAACACAGGCAGCCAGCCCAGTACCATAGAACAAGTTAGGGCCAAGGCCGATTACCGCTTCGAGCAGGTCCATATCGAGAATCTTCTGGCGAATATTTCCCTCTTTGCCCATGCGAAAAAGGGCTCCGTGGGGCAGTACCACAGCCATGCGGCCGGTATTGGGGGCCATTGAGCGGATCATATGTTGCACCCAGGCGTAATCACCTCTCTTGCTAGGAGGTATCCCTGCGAAGTTCCGACCGAAGGAATCGTTGGGCCAGACCTCTTCACCCCAGTTCTCCAGCGAGAACGGCGGATTTGCAATGACGCAGTTGAACGTGGCTAGATTGTCTCCGGAGAAAAAGGCTGGGTGGCGTAGGACATCGCCATGCACGATTTGAAAATCCGCAGCATTGTGCAGAATAAGGTTCATGCGAGCAATGGTGTGGGTGGTGAGATTCTTTTCCTGTCCAAAGAGCTTGCCCCAGAGCCTGCGGTCGTCGCCGTGATGCTCCTTGATGTGGCGAATGGCCCCCAGCAGCATGCCACCCGTGCCGCAGGCGGGATCGTAGATGGTCTCTCCTTCCTTAGGATCAAGGATATTCACCATCAACCGCACCACCGGGCGCGGAGTATAGAACTCGCCTGCCTTCTTGTTAGTGGAGTCGGCAAACTTCTTGATCAAATATTCGTAGGACTGCCCGAGTGTGTCGTCTTGAGCCGACTGATTGCCAAGGTTGATGCAAGAGAAGTGCTCAATGAGGTCACGGAGCAGCGAGTCAGAGAGCCGTTCTTTGTTCGTCCACTGAGCGTCACCGAAAATACCATAAAGCGTGCTGGGATTTGCCTTTTCTATGCTTCGCATCGCCTTCTGGAGCGCCTGCCCAACATTGGAGGTTACTGACCGAACATCAGTCCAGCGAGCACTCTCCGGTATCTTGAACCTGTAGTTCTGAGTGAACTGAGCAAATTCCACATCTCCACCGGACTCCTTCAAGGCCGCCTGGTACTCCTCTTCATAAGTGTCCGATAGGCTCTTTAAGAAGAGTAGCGGGAAGACGTAGGTCTTAAAATCCGCTGCATCCACCGGACCTCGAAGGATGTTGGCCGCTTCCCAGAGATGCGATTCAAGTTCAGAGAGCGTGAATGGCTTGACAGAATCGCTTTGAGTGATCATCGTCATCCTTCCAACCGGTAGGCTCTGACCGAGTTCCCACGGATGTCAATGGCTCCGTTATTAAGCGCTACCGATGCCGTTGAACTCCCTCCTGATTGAATGGAACAATACGAGATGGGATATAAATCTTTACGAAGAAAAATGAGGGAGGTGGGATCGATTGCTTTTTATCCATCCAGAGCAGTCGTTGCCCCAGGTTGATCATCAATGTCCGGTTACTGGGATCCGCATATTGAGCGCATGCCCCTCGAGGACCTGCATGCCCTCCAAGAGGATCGGCTCAAATCCGTAGTGCGATATGTCTACGATCATTCCGCCTTCTACCGGCGGAGATTCAAAGAGGCAGGCGTGGAGCCGGGCGACATTAAGACCTTGGCCGATATCGTCAAGCTGCCCTTCACCAGAAAGGTGGACCTGCGGGACAACTACCCCACAGGCATGTTCAGCGCCCCCAAGAGCCAGGTGGTCCGCTACCACGTCTCCAGCGGCACCACAGGAAAGCCGACCGTTGTCGGCTACACCAAGGGCGACATCGAGACCTGGTCCGAGTCGCTGGCCAGGGCCTTTACCTCCATTGGCCTTGGCAGTGACGATGTGGTGCAGGTGGGCTATGGCTACGGTCTGTTCACAGGTGGTCTCGGAGCTCACTACGGTGCAGAGAGGATCGGAGCAGCAGTGCTTCCTGTGGGCACAGGCAACACCGAGCGTCAGATAGAGCTGATGCAGGACCTGGGCACGACTGCCATCGCCTGCACGCCATCCTACTTCCTGCACATCATGGAGGTGGCTGAGAAGATGGGCGTCTCCATCAAAAAGGATACGAAGCTCAAGGCCGGCATCTTCGGAGCCGAGCCCTGGTCCCTGGAGACTCGAAAGAGGATAGAGGATGCAACCGGCATCAAGGCCTACGACATCTACGGCACCAGCGAGATCTCCGGCCCACTGTTCACGGAGTGCTATGTCCAGAAGGGCATCCACGTCTGGGCGGACATGTTCTTGATCGAAGTACTCGACCCCAAGACCGACGAGCACGTGGCGGACGGCGAGACGGGCGAATTGGTCTTCACCACCCTGCACAAGTTTGCCCTGCCCCTAATCCGCTACCGGATCGGCGATCTAAGCATCATGAACAGTGAGCCATGCGAGTGCGGGCGCACCCACCCCAGGATCATGAGGATTTTAGGGCGCACTGACGACATGCTCATCATTCGCGGCATCAATGTCTTCCCCAGCCAAGTCGAGTCAGTGCTGATGAAGATCCCGGAGGTTGGCGACCACTGGGAGATCCTCGTTGACCGGAAGGGGCCGCTGGATATGATGACGGTAAGAGTGGAGCTGACAGAGACCGGCTTCTCAGATAAGATCGGAGACCTGATGAAGCTCAAGAAGAAAGTCTCAAAAGAATTAAAAGGCGTGCTGAACATAGCTGCAGAGGTGGATCTGGTCGAGCCGGGCACTATTCCGCGCTCCATGGGCAAAGCCAAGAGAGTCACAGATAACCGCAAGGTGTAAGGAGGCTTTCAAGATGTCAGAGATCAAGCAAATTTCCCTTTTTGTGGAGAACCGACCTGGCAGAACTGCCAAGGTTGCCAAGACGCTATCAGACGCAGGCGTGAACATCAGGGCGCTGACCATCGCCGAGGCGGGCGACTTCGGTGTCATTCGCATGGTCCTGGATGATCCGGAGAAGGGGTACAAAGTTCTGAAGGAAAATGCCTTCACCGTGTCCATGACCGATGTTTTAGCCGTGGAGATGAAGGACACTCCCGGTGGGCTTTACGAGATCGTGAATACCCTGGGACTGAACAGCGTGAACGTGGACTATGCCTACGCCTTTGTCACAGCCAAGGCAGAGCGTGCCATGCTCATCCTGCGAGTGGACGACATTGCCAAGGCCAGACGTGTGCTGAGCGAAAAGAACGTCAAGATAGCCACGAAAGAGGAGATCCAGGCCATTTGAGGGCCTGTACTCATTTTTTGGTTTTTTAATACAGAATTCATTCAACTGCAATGACTCATATTAATAATTTTTGTTACCATTCAGATAATCAATACCCGGGAGATCAACTGAAAGTTCCAGGACAGCACTTTTTTTGCTTTTCGCTTCAGATGTTCTCTCCCTGATACTTCCCGGAATACACCTTCTCAGCCTCTTTTTCCAGCCTCATAAATACCAGTTGCATCAGCCGGGCGTTCTTCTTCAGCCGCAATCCATGTGGATTGTAGACCACCAGCAAACTCTGGCTGCGCCCCCGGTAGCCCGGGTCCCAGAGGGCCGTCTCCAGGCCGGCTCCGCAGCGCAGGAGCGTGGAGCGGGCTCGGGCCAGAGCAGCCGCATCCTTGGGGACATTCACTATCTCGTTGAAGGTCACCAGGTAGGCGCCCGCAGGCAGATCAATCCAGCCCGACGGAGCGAAATCCATCATCTCGGTCTGGGGCAGCTCTCTCTCAATGTTATCGAAGGCTACCGCTCCGGCGGATGTGAAGCGCTCGATCTTTTGCAGCGTCAGCTCCATGCCGCACATCTGCGTCTGCGTCTCAGCGTCTATCATAGATTCGAGGAAGCCGCGCGCTTCGCTGCCGGTAAGAATGGTCATCTCAAATCACCTTGAATTTGATTGGTATCTCTTTTGCAAAAAATCCGCCCAGGCAATAAGCGTTGCGCACATCAGAAAGCTCTATTAACTATCACAGATAACTTATTTGCGGGTGCCAAATCTTGTTCGATCTGCTCTTCCTGCCTTTGACCGTCGTCATCATGCTGCTTATCTTAGTCGCGCCCCTTATCATCATCTACCTCTTTCTCCGCCTCTCTGAGACGGCCTTTGAAATGGTGGGCTTTTCCCACTGGCATGCCACCCTGGCCGTCTTCGGCTCCATCTTGGGAAGCCTGGTGGACTTTCAGTTCATCAGCACCCCTATATCATCTTATCCGGACTGGTATGCTTCTCTGCTGAGCCTGACCTCAGAAGACGTTTCCACTGCCTTTCATCCCCTCTACCTGGCAGTCAACTTGGGAGGCTGTATCATCCCCCTGCTCATCTCGGCTCATCTTCTCTTGCGCGGCCAGGCCGGCTTCAAAAAAGCCCTGCTGGGCATGGCCGTGGTTGCCGGCATCACCTATTGGGCCGCCCAGGCCGTTCCCGGCGAGGGCATCGTCCTGCCCGTCTGGCTCTCGCCCCTTTTAGCCGCGCTCATGGGCCTGCTCCTGGCGGGCGGCGTTCGCCGCGCTCCGCCCCTGGCCTACATCAGCGGCACCCTGGGAACGTTGATCGGGGCGGACCTGCTCAGCCTGCTCACGCCGGGAATTCTGCCTGCCCTCTCGCCGCTGGAGCTGCACCGGGCCAAGCCCCTGGTTCTTTCCATTGGCGGGGCCGGAGTCTTCGACGGCATTTTCCTGACGGGCATCATGGCCGTGCTTCTGGCGGCCGGCATCGTCTGCCTCTTTCGCGGGAACTGCAAGGGAGGGAGGAGATGACGGACGAGAAAGGCGAGCCCATCTCAACTCAGGTCAGCAATTAAGGTCTGAGATTCTTCTTCCGATTTACACTCTGGAAATGCCTAATTTGTCCATCGGTAGCACTCCCGCAGAATATATATCTGAGTCAAACACAATTAGAGATAAACAAAATTAATAATGGTGTTTTGAAGGAGATTTGTTATCCATTATGATGAAGAGATTAGCAGACCTTGTTGCGAGTCATGAAGATTGGCTGATGCACAAGGCCCTCACTTATGCAAAGGAGAGCGGTTACACCAGGTATACCTCGACTTTAGCCGAAGCCTGGAGAACCTCCATATCCGGCTTATCCCAATCTCTTCTGGAGTGCCTGAAGAACCAATCAAGCGTGCCGGAGCTTCTGCCAGACGAGGACTATACGAGTGACCCTATTGCCGCTTTCGGCATCATCGAGGCGAAAAGACACCGTGGTCGGGGTGTAAGCTTAGGTATGTTCTTGGGTCTGATGAAATATTACCGTCAGAGCTACATCGACCTTGTCTTGCAAGCAGGCTTTGGGATCGAAGAGGAGCAGCTATGTCGCTTGGCCGTCGATCGCTTCTTTGATCGCATCGAGCTTGGCTTCTGCACAGAATGGAACAGTCTGACAGAGAATCAGACGATATTGGAGCTGCAATCCACTAATCGCAGCATGACCAACGAGAAGAACAGGTACCTGACCATCTTCGAGAGCATCAGGGACCCTGTCATTCTATTTGACACGGAGAATCGCATTGAAAACATGAACCACGCTGCTTCGGAGCTGTTCTTCGGCATCAGCGTCCCAGGATCTACATACTACGATGATCAGAAGACCGTGGAGTCCTTTCCCTGGATTGCAGATGAGCTGGTTGCCTTGGATGCAAGCGGCCAAATGGAAGTCATTTTCGAGAAACAGGCACTAACCGGCAAGGGCATCTGCCAATTCCAGGTCAAGATCAAGCAGATGCTCGATGTTAGCGAAAAATTCAGTGGCAAGGTCGTTATGCTCAACGACATCACCGAGCGCAAGCTGGCTGAGGAAGCGTTGCGAGTGAGCGAACTGAGACTGAGGACGATTTTCGATACCTCTGGCGCGGGAATAATTATAGTTGACACCGAAGGGCGGATCACGCAAGCCAACCAGCGGATGGCCGAGCTGTTTTCATGCCCTCTGCAGACAATTATCGGCACTCCATATCCTGCCTTTGTTAATCCTGACGAACGCCAGGCAGGAACAAGAATCATGCAGGCGATGATGGAAAATAAGGTCGATGCAGTTCATACAGAGCGACATTATCTCCGTAAGGATGGAAGCGATTTCTGGGGATATATGAACGGCCGCCGCATGGTAGGATCTAACGGTGAGTTCACGGGTTTGCTGGGCATTATATCTGATATCACCGACAACAAGCGTGCTCTGGAAGCACTGCGCGATTCGGAGCAGCGCTTGTCCGATATCATTGATTTCCTGCCTGATGCCACATTCGCAGTGGACAGGGAAGGAAAGGTCATCGCCTGGAACCGAGCCATTGAGGAGATGGCCGGCGTGCCGAAGGCTGAGATGATGGGCAAGAGCAATTATGCTTACGCAATCCCGTTCTACGGAGAACGCCGACCGATCCTCATCGATCTCATCTTTATGGATCGGAAGGAGATTGAAGAGAAATATTACTTTATTTTGAGAAAGGGCGATCAACTGATTGCAGAGGCCTTCATTCCCATGCTAAACAGCAGGAAAGGCGTATTCCTCTGGGGCATTGCTTCTCCACTGTACGATAGCAGCGGCTCTGTCGTGGGTGCAATTGAGTCCATACGTGACATCTCCAGGTATAAGGAAAACGAGGAAGATCTGCAAATAACCAACCGCCAACTGGAAATTGCCACTGAGCATGCCGAACAGATGGCCAAGCAGGCCAAGCAGGCCAATGCCGCCAAGTCCGAATTCCTGGCCAACATGAGCCATGAGATCCGCACGCCAATGAATGCAGTCATAGGCATGACAAACCTTCTCCTGTATGAGAACCTCAATCCGAGGCAGAAGGAGTGCGTTGAGACCATTGGTAACAGCGGCGAAGCTCTGCTAGCTATAATCAATAACATTCTCGACCTCTCCAAGATAGAAGGAGGTATGATGGAGCTTGAGCATCAGCCGTTTGCCCTGCGAAGCTCTATTGAAGAGTCCTTGCATCTCATTGCTGCTATTGCATCAGAAAAAGGCCTGAACGTGGCATATTATATCGACAAGAATACACCTATGGTAATTTTAGGCGATCCTACCAGGCTCCGCCAGATTTTGGTCAATTTGCTCAGCAATGCAGCGAAATTTTCGGAAAAGGGTGGTGCGGTAATCTCAGTCTTCAGTAGAAAGCTCGAAAAGGACAACCATGAAATTCATTTTGCCGTGAAGGATACGGGAATTGGGATTCCTGAAGATAAGCTGGGCCGCTTATTCCAGTCGTTTTCCCAAGTCGATGCTTCGACCACACGCAGATATGGCGGCACTGGTCTAGGCCTAGTTATAAGCAAAAAGCTCGTTGAGATGATGGGTGGGAAAATATGGGTCGAGAGTGAGGTTGGCAAGGGTTCCACATTTCATTTTACAATTCAGGCCAATTCGACCCTCAAAGAGCCGATTGATACTCTTAGGCATGTTTCTCGCTGCGAGGCAGATATTCAGGAGAACTTAGACCATGACTTGCGCATACTTATTGCTGAAGATAACAAAGTTAACCAGATGGTAACGCAGAGAATGCTCAATAAGCTTGGGTACAGCACTGATGTAGTAGCCAGTGGCATTGAGGTCCTGCAAGCCCTGGAGCATCAGACTTACGATGTGATCTTAATGGATGTACTGATGCCGGAGATGGATGGGCTGGAAGCTACTAGAGCCATACGCCAGAGATGGCCGGATGGACCTAAGATCATCGCTATGACAGCTTCTGCTCTTGAGGGAGATAGAGAGAAGTGTATGGCGGCAGGCATGGACAACTATCTCAGTAAGCCCGCAAAAATTGAGGATCTGAAGTCTGCTCTGCTGTTTGCGGCAAGCAAACGATGAGATTCGATCGCAGCGAGATTAAATCAAGCTAACTTTTCTTTTGGTAAATTTAATTTTTTAAACAACGTTAAATAATAGGCAGCTCTATTCAAGTACGGTGATTGATTTTGGGAATCATTGATGATGCTGTGGCGAGGAAGATAACCGAAGAGATGAGGATCGTAGCAGAAGACGAAGGAGTTACTCCCGAGTTTATCTGCAGAGGCATCGCCAGCGGCAATATTGTCATTCCACACAGCCCTTATAGGTATACGAAGCCAGTCGGCATCGGCAAAGGACTCAGAACCAAGGTGAACGCTTCTATCGGAACGAGCAGCGATATCGTGGACGTTGAGATGGAGGTGAAAAAAGCTCGCGTGGCGGAACAGACTGGGGCCGATACTCTGATGGAGCTATCGACGGGAGGAAACTTCAGAGAAATCCGCAGGCGAGTTGTAGAGGCGACTGCTTTGAGCGTGGGAAGCGTCCCACTGTACCAGGCATTCATTGAGGCCATAAGAAAGTACGGCGCCGGGGTGGACATGCCCGAGGATGATCTTTTCAGGGTCACGGAAGAACAGGCAAAACTCGGCACGAACTTCATGGCCATCCATACAGGGATTAACAACATCTGCATAGAGAGGCTCAAGCGCCAGGGTGGAAGGTTCGGCGGTGTCTGCAGTAGGGGTGGAGCCTTCATGATCGGCTGGATGCTTCACAACGGAAAAGAGAATCCCCTCTACAGCGAGTTCGACTATCTTCTGGAGATCCTAAAAGAGCATGATGTGACTCTGAGCTTGGGCAACGGCCTGCGAGCTGGAGCGGTCCACGACTCAACTGACCGAGCCCAGATCCAGGAGCTGATAATAAATGCGGAGCTTGCTGATAGAGCCCAGGCCGCAGGTGTCCAGACCATAGTCGAGGGTCCTGGGCATATCCCCATAGACGAGATCGAAGCAAATGTTAAGGTCATGAAGAGGATGACCAACGAGCGGCCTTTCTATATGCTCGGCCCGTTGGTCACAGATATAGCTCCGGGCTATGACCACATAGTAGCGGCCATAGGTGCAAGTCTGTCAAGTGCCTATGGTGCAGACTTCATATGCTATGTCACACCTGCTGAGCATCTGGCACTACCTAATGTGGAGGACGTCAGGCAAGGAGTCGTCACTGCCAGAATAGCAGCCCACATCGGCGATATGGTCAAGAACAACGCCCGCGGTCAGGACCTGGAAATGGGAAGGGCCAGACGCGATATGCACTGGGAGAGACAGTTCCAACTCGCCATCGATCCCGAGACTGCCAAGCAGGTCAGGAACGAGAGAGCACCATCAGACAGCATGGTCTGTACCATGTGTGGAGATTATTGCGCCCTAAAGATAATAAAAGAAAATATAGATCTGAGACGCTAGCTGCCAAAGTCAAACTGCGGCGGCGCACCCCGCCGCATGAAGATCGCACTAAATCGATCGGATCCATTACGCATGCTCTTATCCCCGATGCAAGCTATTACGATAAAAATTAAATCGCAGAAGGGTATAAGAGGATTTAGATGCAGATAATAACGCTACAGAGAGGATCCAATTGAACAAGAACCTTCTAACGGCTGCAATTGCTGGTGAAGAGGTTCCAGTTATCGACGAAGTGGCTAAAACAGAAGGGGTGAAGCCCGATTTCCTCCGAAGGCAGATCGCCTCCGGGCGCGTTGCTGTAATGCAGCGAGATGGAAAGCCCTCCTTGGGCATAGGTGAAGGCCTAAAGACAAAGATCAATGCTAACATTGGGACATCTGCGGAGGTTTTTGATCCGGATATTGAGGTCGAGAAGGCAAGGATCGCAGAAAAATACGGAGCGGATACCATCTCAGACCTATCAATGGGCGGTAATATCGATGAGATCCGACAAAGAATCTTAGAGGAGACTACAGCGCCTTTAACGACCGTGCCTATATACCAGGCAGTTGTCGAGGCAGGCTCATTTAAGGCCATAACTGAGCAAGATCTTATCCGGATGATCAAAAAGCAGGTTAGCATGGGGATTTCATCCATCGTCGTCCATGCAGGCTTCACCCATAAGATGCTGGAGATGCTCAGGAACACGAAGAGGATAATGGGGATGGTGTCCAAAGGCGGATCCTTCACATCGGCATGGATGCTGCAAAGCGGCAAGGAAAACCCATTTTGGTCCCATTTCGATGAGATATGCGAGGCTCTCTCTCTGAAGAATGTCGTGCTTTCCCTTGGGAACACCATGAGGAGTGGGTGCATCCACGACCACATGGATGAGCCCCAAGAGATGGAGATGGACATGAATGCAAAGCTGGCCAGGAGAGCGAATGAGCTGGGCGTTCAGGTTATCATTGAGGGTATGGGCGGGCATGTCAGCCCAGAGAAGATAGCTGCCTATGTCGCTCATTACAAGAAGAAGACCGATCATAGGCCGTTGTTCGTTGCAGGCCCGCTTCCGCTCGACATCGGAGTTGGGTATGACCATATCTCAGGGTGTGTAGGCGGATCTCTTGCGGCCGGCGCTGGAGCTGATTACCTCTGCTACATCACCCCCTCCGAGCACCTCGCCCTTCCCAATGTGGCCCAGGTCAGGGAAGGAGTGGTGGCCTTTAAAATAGCAGCTCACATAGGAGATACCCTGAAGTACGGCCCGAGGCCCGAAGACAAGAATTTAGCCAGGTACAGAAGGGCGAGAGATTGGGAAGGTCAATTTATTGCAGCCATAGATGGTGATAGGGCGAGGGAGATCCATCATCAGGATAAAGCAGATACCTGCTCCATGTGTGGGAAGTACTGCGCAATACTTATCATGGAAAGTTATCTGAAATAATATTGGCTTCAGGATGCTTCCAATCATAGGTTTCAGCCATTGTCTTGGGTGGTTCATGTCAGGAGATGACAAGGATAATCAAGAAAGGGAGAGTATCTCTAATTGCTCTGCAACAACAGCCAAGATGGACTTCATCCAACCAGCAAGTATCATAGATTTTGTTCCAGACGCCACCTTAGCCATTGATCTCAAAGGCAAAGTGATCGCCTGGAATAAGGCTATGGAGAATCTGACTGGTATGAAAGCCATAGACATTTTGGGAAAAGGGGACTATGTGTATGCACTGCCTTTCTACAATTGCAGGCGACCCATTCTAGTTGACCTGGTCTTGAAACCGGATGCAAAAATTGAATCCGAATATAGGAATCTGCAACGAGATGGCACAAGCATCAGTGGCGAAGCGCAAATTTCCTCTTTCAGGCAGGGTGGCTCTTACACATGGGGAAAAGCCGCCCCTCTTTACGACTCTTCAGGAAAGATTATCGGAGCAATAGAATCGATACGCGATATAACAGAACTTAAGCAGATTGAGGAAGATCTCAGAAGAAGCAGAGAGAAATATCATAATATCTTTGAAAATTCCATAATGGGCATATACCAGAGCGTTCAGGGTGGCAGGTACATAAACGTCAACCCGGCTTTTGCGCGGCTTTTCGGATACGATACTCCTGAAGAGCTGATTGCTTCTGTTACGGACATAGGCCATCAGTTCTATGTTAATCCTCAAGACCGAGACAGAGCAATAAAGACGCTTCTCGAGCAAGGCTTCCTTGAAGGATTCGAACTTGAAGTGCGGCGAAGGGACGGCACCAAGTTTTGGGTCTCAATGAACACTTTAATAGTGCAAGATGAGGATGGCACGCATTATGATGGGACGGTCGAAGATATTAATAAGCGCAAAAAGGCAGAGGATGAACTCAGAAAAGCAAAAGAAACAGCGGAATCTGCGGCAAAAGCTAAATCTGATTTTCTAGCCAATATGAGCCATGAGATACGAACTCCGATGAACGCCGTCATAGGCTTGGCGGACCTTCTCATGGAAACTGATCTGACGGCGGACCAGCGCAATTATTTGAAGATTATCGGAAGCAGTGGTGACTCGCTGCTATCGGTCATAAACGATATACTCGACTTTTCCAAGGTCGATAGCGGAATGATGGAGTTGGAGTCCCGGCCATTTGAACTCAAAAGGTGCGTGGAGGACTCACTGAATCTTGTGCGCGCGATTGCGTCTAAGAAAAGCCTGGACTTGACCTATGCCATAGATGAAACCACTCCTCGGGCAATTATTGGGGACTCTACCAGGCTTCAACAAATCCTGGCCAATCTGCTCAGTAACGCAGTTAAATTCACCGATAAAGGTGCGATATCCATCTCTGTCTCTAGCGAGAAGCTGGATGGCGTATGTCACGGGATATACTTTGAGATGAAAGATACCGGAATTGGAATTCCTGAAGATAAGATGAGCCGTCTATTCCAACCATTCACCCAAGTGGACTCATCGACTACACGCAGTTACGGCGGCACCGGACTTGGTCTCGCCATAAGCAAGAAGCTTGTGGAAATGATGGGCGGACGGATCTGGGCGGAGAGCGAATTAGGTAAGGGTTCAACCTTTCACTTCACAATATTGGCTGATGCGACCCTCATCAAGCCCTCCAGTAGTATGATATCAGAGACAAGGAAAGATCGCGACATTGGAATAGATAAAAACCAATTTCTTCGGATACTGTTGGCTGAAGATAATGTTGTTAACCAAATGGTAATGCTAAAGATGCTAAATAATCTAGGCTATCATGCTGATGTGGCAAGTAACGGCAAAGAGGTCTTGCGTTCCTTGGAAATACAGCCCTATGACCTAATTCTCATGGATGTTCAGATGCCAGAAATGGATGGCTTTGAAGCCGCCAGAGCCATTCGGAAGCGTTGGGCGTCAGCCGATCAACCGAAGATAATCGCTATTACTGCCTATGCACTCAAAGGTGATCGAGAAAAGTGCCTTGATGCGGGCATGGATGATTATCTTAGCAAGCCTGTAACGCTGGAAGATCTGCGAGCCGTCTTGGAACCATTTGGCATCTAAAACCTACCAGAAAAAGTGATGCTCCCGTCGGGAATAGAGCTATTTTCTACTCAGTAAAAGCTTTATAGGATAGCGTTTATTTCTATCTCAATGGCCAATCCTATTCCTGATAAAACCCGTTATACCTATGTCTATCATCCATCGAGGCCACATAAGGAGAGATGGGAAAAGCTAGCAGCAAAGGCCCATACATCCCTTTCAAAGTACATAATTTCAATAGTGGACGGTGTGATCGATGAGAAAGAGGAGTTAGCACCGCGACACATGCGCGAGCTGTCAGGCCTGAAAAATGAAATAAACACAATGCGCGAAGATCTCCAAAGAAAAAATATCCTCTTAGAGCGATATGAGGCAGAATTAAAACGCTACCGTGCGGCTCCATGGTTAAAGTCGGATTTTGCAGGCTCTCGGAGGTTGAGCGAGGACCTTGTTAGAGTTCTCAAAGCTCGTGGTTCTTTAGACAAGTCGCAGCTAATTGAGGCGCTTGGAATTGATCGAAGGGAGACTGATCTCATTAATGCCATTGGTGGCCAACTGGAGACCCTTGAAGCATTTGGTGTGGTCAAAGAAGAAGAAGATAGTTTGCAGTGGGTTGCTTGATGGCCGACAATCTGATAGGCCGTTACCTGGAAGACTGCGTAATCCGCGGCATGGCTCCGGGCTCCATCTCTCGCTACAAATCAGTCTTACGGATCTTCCAGGCTTATCTAGTCGAGCGCGGAGCTGAGATCCAATTGGTGGAACAAGCTGATAGGGAGGAATTACGGGGCTTCATAGAGCATATGCGAAGGGATCGGGGAGCTTCGCAAAAGACCATAGAGAGATACTTCAGCACGCTCTCCAGCTTTTATGATTTCCTGATCTTCGAGGGCCTGATCTTATCCAATCCTGCTCTAATTATCCGCAAACGCTACCTGAAACGCTACAAAGAAAACGGAGACAGTCATGAGAGACAGCTTATCAGTGTGGAAGATGCCGGCGCGATGATTAGGGGGGCTCCCACGATCAGGGATAAGGCTATGCTTGGCTTGCTCTTTAAGACAGGAATGAGACGCGGCGAGCTGCTCTCCCTGGACTTGGGCGATGTCAATCTGGTGGAAAATACAATACGCTTGAAGCCCACAGCGAAAAGAAGCAACAGGACGCTGTTCATGGATGATGAGGCGGCCTATCTCCTCCGGCGATGGCTCCGAGTTCGGGAGGGCGTGAACCGAAGGAATGAGACCGCCTTATTCCTCAGCACGTGGGGATATAGAATAAGCCGAAATGATGTCTATCGAGCTGTGACAGAGGCAGCCAAGCACGTGGGATTGCATAATCCAAAATCGGAGCGGTTGGAAGATCACTTTTCACCGCACGCTTGCCGGCATTGGTTCTGTACTCACCTCTTCAGGGCAGGAATGAGGAGAGAGTACATCAAGGAGCTCCGAGGGGATAGCAGAACAGAAGCATTTGATCTGTATAACCACATAGATTTAAAGGAGCTGAGAGAAGCTTATTTGGCGGCCATACCACAGCTGGGGATTTAAAATTCGCATTATCTTATAGTGTCACCGTCTTGTATTTCAAAGACGCGAATAAAATTCTTTTTCCCAAATTTATTTAAATAATATAGTTTCAGCGTTTTTGACTTTTGGTTATTTGTGTAGCCATCATCCTTCATGATATCTATCAAGTCTTTATCGACTACAGCTCTTTCGGGTTTTTCCATCGGGGGGATATTGTTTGTGATCATTTCATAGATGTGATCTGAAGTACTATGTTGAAAACGAGAATCTTCCACAAATTTGCTCAACTCGTTAAATGAATCTAACTTTATACCAACAGCAAAATATTGATCAAAATTTCTAACTATGGTTTCCAATCCTATAGGAAAGGCTTCTCCGTGATATATCGCATGAAAGATCGCTGTATGGAACACCGGTCTGGCAAATATTCCTGCTAAAACAGAACAAATCCACAAGTCCAAATTTAGGATGTGATTTTCAACTAATACCCAAAAACCGATCATAGTAATAAGACTTATTATTGCATATAGAAGAGAATAGCAATACAAATGATAAGATCCCTTGATGAAGCTTACCGTTCTAGGATATTGGCTCGTAATTAAATCAATGAAAGCAATGAAGCCACCTATACAAAAAGATAGTATCATTGGCCCATAAATCATGGAATCATGATCCTTCCAAGAGTATGCCGATGCGTCATCTGCAATTTAGGATCTTTAAATGGGCACTGTTTACCTTAATGCAGTTACAACTGCTTTGTTGCCTTTGATGATTATGAGGCCTTCTTTTTCGAGCCCTTTGAGCCGCTCTAGGGTCCTCGATGGAGATTCTCCACTCGCATAGGCTAAGAATTCGATAGGGATCTCTTTTTTATAGGCGCTTATAAGCCTGATTAATTCTGAATATTTGCCCAAATTCTCGCCCTTGGGCCAATCACAAACGCAAACTCCCATAAACACCCCTTCCAAAACACATCATCGCGGGACAACAACAACACTAGCAAATTAAGTTTTCTTCATAAAGGCTTTATCTAAATTTAAACTTTTCTCTAAAAAACGCAAATAATTGTTTATGATAGTTTTTATTTTTTTTTTAATAAGATTGAAGTTCTATGATGCTATTGCCATATCAGTGTCCCATTAATAACATAATTAATTGTCTTAATTGTATCAAAAATTTGCTAGATAATGACCTTCCTTCAGAACCCCGCCGCCCCATCCTTGCGTCTCAAAGGCGCGCGCCGCCAGGAGTAACTGACCTTTAGTATGCTCGGCGGGGATAAGTCATTTTCGTTGGGGCATGGGTGACCTCATTCCTGCCTCGCGATTCAACTGGTCCGACCAGGAGTCAGTCCTTCTATGGATGGTGATTCTCGCATATGGCACTTCCAAGGATAGCGATTTCTCGCAAAACCATTTTGCTCTTTAATCAGTAGTGTCACATTATACACAAAGCACCTATATGATGTGACACTACTTATTATAGTGAGAAGCGGAGGACACAGAGATGGTTCACGATGTGCAGGCCATGCGGGAGGCAAGAGAGCAGAAGAAACGGGCGCAGGTGCTGGCCAGGGAGTCCAGGGCGCTGGAAGGTATCGAGGGTGCTGCCCTGCTGGCCGGTGAGAAGGAAGCCGAGACAGCCCGGCTGAAGGAGCAGGCCCGCGAGCTACATGAGCAGGCCAGACTGGAAGATCTCTCGGTGTGGGAGGACTGCATAGTCAAGCAGATCAAAAAGGGCGAGAAGAGATATGGGCGCTGGCTGGCTGGATGGCGGGAAGGCGACAGAGTCCGCAAGGTCTACCTGGGATCCTGCAAGAAAATGAGCCAGGCCGAGGCACTACAGAAGGCCAGGAAGATGAAGGCGGAAGTGCTGGGGATCAAAGCACCAGCGTCTTGCACATAGTAACGCTACCTGTGGGGCATGTTTTTCTCGATTTCTTATGTAACGTGACATAAGAATATATCAACAATGTTACATAAGAAATCCCGGATTCTTTGCGTGGCGGCAGGAGACAAATTCGAGAAGTGTATTGTGGGGGCCGTAGGGATTACTCTCGTTCTGCGCAAGTTTTGCTTAAATACCTACGCCTCTATTAAATAACTATGATAAACAAAAACGAGTTGGTAATCAGGTGGCTAGATGAACCCGTGGACGCGGCTTGTGCTCTTTGCAGGAGCGACAAGAAAAGGATTTTTAAGAAGGGGGCAGTTATGTCTCTGGTTAGTGGCGAATTGGTTTGCCCAAAGTGCGCGGCCATGCATAACAAAAATCTCTGGGACGTTTGTTCGGGTTATGCCGAGTCTCTCAGAGAACATGATTGGGAAACGCCCAATGTTGATATGCAAATATGTGACCTGAACTCGAACGATCCCATCGGCTTTGAAAAATATGACCGGGGGATTCTAAAGATAGACGAGTATTATGATCATCAGGAACTGAAATATGAGGATCCATTCCCAGACATAGTAGTAGATAAATGCGCTGGGTGTGCTCATCTGTATCAGCCAAAAAGTGATCCGAAGCGCAAGTGAGTTATCTATCTATGATGAGCGGGAACGATTAGCGATCAGGCTATTTGAGGCTGCATTTCTCATGCCCCACCATTTTGCCACTCCACCCCCTCAAGCGCCGGTGGGCTCCATCATATCGGTCCCCCCAGAACGACTGGCCTCCACCGAACATCGTGAATTCAAAATCACCCGAATTCGTCTCCTCATGCCACGTGCCGATAAGGGTATCGGTCTCTGTCTTTCCCTCTATCGTCCCATTGGGATATCTTCCAATATACTTTGGATGCTCGTTCTCAATTTCTGGCATTATTTCAAGCTTGCCGAAATCTGTTTCCCAAGTGCCTACCCAATTTGGTGTGAGATATGCGCATAAGAGTGCGATCGCCGAGTTCGTGTCGGATGCGTATTCCTCTGCGCCTTTATCGGTCAAACGGCGCAATTTGGGTATGCGGCCGGAGGATGCGTGGTGTTTCAGGTCGTAGAAGTCCTCTGCATAGATTGTTCCATCGGATGCGTATTCCTTGTTCGCAATATCCCGCAACATGCAGTCGGCATTTTTTTCTCCGATTTTCTGTTTACGGAGCGCTACAATATCGTTAGGCAGAAGACACACCGGACGTTTTGCGGAAACTTTTGGATCGGGTTTTATCACTATTGGAGGTATTACCACTCTACCAATTTGGATGGATGCGGGCGCTCCAATGTCGTCGAGTGTATGCGAAGCCACTAACTTGAAAAGCACCTCAAAGGCAGCTTCACTGAGCCGTCCCTTTTTCGCGGGCCGACCACGTGGGCTTTCTTGTGTGCCAGTTTCTATATAACTATGGCCATTCAATTCTTTCATGGGTGACGACAACATTTTAAAGTTGTTGCTTATAGTCGAATTGGGATAATCGGCACCAAGCAAATTGATAATATCCTCTTGAACTAACCATTGCCCGCGTCTCTCTGCAAATATACGGGCAATTTCCTTCAGGCAGCTACCTCTGTCCGAGAAGAGATGTTCTATACGTTTTTCTATGGACGTAGACATGCGCGAAATAGACTTGACTTATTAGTATAAATATCTTTTTTCCATGTAGTATTTAAATGAAAATCCTTTTCTTAAAATATATACACATATAGGGCGCACCGATTGACTCATGCAGAGAAAAAGAAAACCGCCGTTGCTAACGGCGTCCATTTGCCTTCATATGCCGCCGAAAATGCGGGCAGCCGTGGAAAAATACGCAGCTAAAAATCGCTTTTCTCTTGGGGAGGCCGGCAGAACGCTGCTCGAAGCTGGAGCAAAAGCGCTAGGGGTCGCAGAGGTTTCATGAAAAACGATATGCACCGAGGCAGCGGGCACTGCCTCAGGGCGAACGGCTCTCCAGACAGCGACTTAGGAGTTTACCAGTATGTTTTACGAAAGCAATACATTTAAGCCTATCTCAGATCCCGGCCCCTATCATCCGCAAAACTTGGACGAGACGCGAGGCGTTCCGCTTCGAGTATTCATTAAGGATGATTTCTGCATCGCGGTTTTTGCATGGGGCATGGTGGCATTTCCCGAGGAGCTTCGCGAAAAGCTGGCCCCCCTGGTAGGCCGGACCGTCGCAATCCTCCGATTAGATGGCCGAGGGGGGCCAGCCTACCATTGCCGGGCGATTAAATGACGCAATTTTTTGACAATCGCACTCAGGAAAAGCCAGCGTCGAACCGCGTTTTCTGTGGCGATTGCTTTAGGCCGCGCCGGATGATCTGCGATGACCTGGAAGATGTCTTATCGAGGTCAGATTTTTGCCGCTGCCGGAGGCGAGGTCGTGCCTAGCGCCGCGAAGCTTTCAAGCGCTCCCTGGAGCGCACAATCGAGCGAAAGCTGTCTATCTGTAGCATTTGGCTGGCTGGCATTGTTTGGACCGCGACCATCGTTTATTTTTAGCACGCTACGCCGCGAAACCACATGGCAGCAATGGCGGGAGGGCCCCCGTTACCATGGTCTGGCTCGATTCGCGGTAGATTTAGATGGTCTGGTAGACGACGTGCCATTATTACAGGCAGTGCCACCACGTAAGAAGCCTTGTCGTATAAGCTCGCGACAATTTGAAGGGCGGGCGTGATGTCTTCTCCCCCCCCCGTGCCCCCCCCAGTCGGACTGGCAAATCTCAAGCAGTTCTGCATAAGATGCGAGAAGCAGCCTTTTGTAAAGGACGGTGACCGCAAAAACTCTTTCACATCTACCGGGTGGTCCCTACATCCGAAAGATTGGATGACTTTCGCAGAGGCCGAAGAAGCCTTGCAGAGAGGCGCTAAAGTCTGGCATGATGGACGGATGCAGCCGGCGACAGGAATAGGCTTTCTGGTTGCCAGGAGCAGCGATGATGTTAAGAGGCCGTTGGGTGGAGACATAGATTGCTGCCGCAGCTCCATCACTGGCATTATCTCTCCTTGGGCGGCGGCATTCTTGCGAGAGATCTTACCCTTTTATACTGAGGTGAGCCCGTCCGGAGCAGGTTTAAGGTTCTTCTGTTGGGGACATCTACCAAACGGACTTGATAACGTCTTTGGCACCGGATCCCAGGATGATCTGACAGAGGCCGACAAAGAAGCGATCCTGGAGGCAAAGCCGAAAGCCCGTGAGAAGCTAGCAAAGGGACAGCCTGTTTTCAATGGCCTGGAGATCTACGAGGCGAATAGACATCTCTCAATAACCGGTACGAAGTTGGAAGGATATTGCTATTCACTCAATGCAGGGGACCGCACCGTCGCGCTGTCGGAGGCGCTAAAAGTGTTTTTGGCCGATCCTGTAACGAAAGGGGCCGGGAAATCTAGGCTCACCAAGAAATCAAAAAACGAAGAGGGCATGGGCCGGTTTCCAGCACTTAATATCCTGGACGTGATAGAAACAGGAGGCTTTACCGAAAGCGGCGGGCAACTTTTCGGCTCACATCCCACGGAAGGCAGCACCACGGGCAGAAATCTAGTAGTGAACCCGGCAAAGAACCTATGGGCCTGGATGCACGACGGAATCAATAGCGGCGGTGATCCATGGGTATTTTTGGCGTGCGAGTGCGGCGCAGTCCCCTGGGCGCGGGCCGGGGCGGGAGTGCTGAAGGATTTTCAGGTAGTAAGGAAGACACTGGAGCACGCCGTAAAACGAGGCCTGGTCTCTGAAGAGATACTAGAATCAAGGTCTGGATGCCAGACAACGGCAAGCATAAAACTAGGGGAAGCGCTTCTTCTGGTTGACGATCTCAAAGACAGAGAGACGATAAAACAAGACCCTGGCCTACCTTTTGAGGCCAAATATATCGATGCCCTGGCAATAGTCAAAAAGCATAACCAGCCAGAATATGAGCGCGTGCGAGCGATCCTGAAAGGCCTGGTGTCGGTCAGGGATCTTAACAAGAAGGTAGACGGCAAGGCCCGAGAAATAGACACTTTGGTCAGGAAAGACCAATCCGAGGAGCAGGAAGAAGCATCTCCTGATATCAAGGTCAGGGCACTGGAGATCCTGCAGCACGGCAACCCCATACAGTTTATAGCTGATAGCTGTGGCCGTATGGTCCTTGGAGCCGAGACAGCTTTCAAAAAGCTATGCTGTTGTGTGGCCGTCCAAGATATCAAGCAGTCTGAAGGCCTACACCCGAAGCTGAACGGTGAATCCGGATCGGGTAAGACTAAGGCGCTGTTGGCTTTTTCTCATCACTTACCCCAAGAGGCCGTGGTTACAGGATCGATGTCTAATAAATCGGTGTTCTATCATAACGATGGCAACCACGTTATCCGGATCCTAGATGATTACCAGGCCGGGAATGAAGACCTCGATACAATTATCAAGCAAACTTCAAGTGTATTTCATGAAAAATATAAACACAAGACGGTTATAAACCAGCAACCCGTTATACTGGAGATAGGATCAGAACAAACATGGGCGATTACATCAGTAGATAGCTCACAGGATATTCAGGTTTTGAACCGCCAGATACCGATAAATATAGATGACAGTGCCGAACTAACCCGACTAGTAAATAAAAAGACCATCGAGCGGTACACCAAAGGCGAAGCTCAGTTTATCGAGGATGAGACAGTACAGGTTTGCCGGGAGATCTGGCGGATACTCCGAGCAGCGGGCGGCATCAACGTAAGGGTTCCTTTTGGGGATAGGATAGACTGGTTGGACATCAGCAACCGGCGCAACCCTTCAATTTTCATGGATATCCTGATCGCTCACACTGCCATGAACCGCTACCAGAGAGTGAAAGACTCCGAGGGAGTACACCTGGCGGAAGAAGAGGACTTTCAGGCAGCAAAGGCCCTTTTCACTGACAAGGACGCTGAAGAGTTGGTAAAGCGACTCACCCGTAAGGAAAGAGAATTTGCGGATCTACTCAGCAAGCATCCTGGGGGGCTCACCCGAGAAGAAGCGGCGGAAGCCCTAAACATCTCTATCAGTCGTGTAAGTCAGTTGGCCCATGGAGAGAAGGAGAAAGGCGGGCTTACTCAGAAGCTACCAGGTTTTAGCTTTGCTGAAATCACCGACTCCGAGTTTATGGACGGCGGGGACGGGAAGAGGCGATCTACCAAGAGGACTCTCTTCAAGCTCACCCGATACGACCCTATCACCGGCTTTGGTGCTGTGGTAATTCTCAGAGACAAAAACGATAACATCAACGACCGTAAGGACCGTAAGGAAGCCGTAAGGGAGAGTGTAAGGGTTGAAGATCGTAAGGAAAACAGCAACAGCAAGAGAGAGAATAGAGAGAGAGATAGAGAGTGTAAGGACCGTAAGGAAAAAGAGAGAGACGGAAATATTATTCACCCCAGCGAGCTGGAAGACAAAGACAAAATATCTTTCTCTCTCGGAAAAGGCAAAAAATCCTTACACCAAGAGAAATCAACAACAGAAGGACCCAAAACTATCCTTACACCCGCCTCTGGCAATCCTAACGGCCCTTACACCAAGGCGATAGATAGCGAAAGCAAATCCTTACACCCAAATATTGAGAGAATCAAGGCGGCTGCAATCTCCGAGTTTGGCATGGCCGGATGGGTTGACCCTACAAAGCTCTCCCTTATCTTGAGGCTTCCTTTGGAAGATGTCACGACCTGGCTTGAGGCGAATTACACGGCCTATGAGCGGCCCGGAGGCGGCATAGGCTACAGGCAGCGCAGAGCAGGAGAGGCACCGGCATGACAGAGTCCGAAACACGCAGAGCCCAACACTATCATCTTTTGGACGGATCCGCTAAAAACGCCGCAAAGAAGGCCCGAGCAGCGGTCAAAGCAAAGGGCTACAACAGGGCGAGCTATGACGGCAACCAGGCAGCGAGCGAGGAGAGCTAATGCCCGAGATGCGGAACGATGCGGGACAAGTGGCACAAGGCTACAAGTGCGATTCAAGATGTAAATGTGGTCAATATCCCGGCCATCTGGAGTTAGATAAAGCCTACTTGAATAATGAGATCTCCCTTCAAGAATATGCGGATAAGGTAGGATGCAAGAGCCGATCAAGCGTTGAACGGCACGTTAAAGGCCATCTTCCCGGTGCGCTTCTGAAGGCAAAGGATATCAAGGACGTAGCCAACGGCGACAGCCTCTTAGACGATCTGAAGAAGGCCAGGGAAAGGACATTCTCACTTCTCGATAAGGCAGAGGCGGCGGCGGATACACGGGTCTATGGTGCTCCTGTGGCCTACTTGAAGGAGATCCGTGAGCAGCTTAAGTTCATAGCAGAGCTGGAAGGCAAGTTGGCCAGCCAGCCACAGATTAACATCGCGCTAAATGCCGAGTGGATCTCATTAAGAACCACGATCATAACGGCGCTGGGGCCTTTTCCCGATGCAAGACGGGCGGTAATCGATGCTTTGCCATGATCTGAAGGCAGGCCTGATTTGGGAAGTCCACAAGGCCGATGCTGTCTTGTGGTGTGCTGAGGTCTTGCATTATCACCCCGATGTGTGGGCTCAAAAGGTGATGACATCCCCGGCCCGCTACGTGATCGAGAACGTGAGCAGGCAGGCGGGAAAGAGCACATGCAGCGCTGCCATGGCCGTGCATCAAGCGGTATTCTTTCCGGGCTCATTGGTCCTTGTGGTATCTCCCACCCTCAGACAGTCTGGGGAGTTGCAGAGAAAGGCTATGAAGTTCTACGAGTTGGTAGATCCTCACCATGAAGGACTAGCAGAGGACACCAAACTATCAATTCAATTAACCAATGGGAGCAGGATCATAGCCCTCCCTGGCCAGGAAGATAACCTTAGAGGCTACAGTGCGCCAGCCCTGATAATCGAGGATGAAGCTAGCCGGGTGAAAGACGAATTGGCAGTGGCAATCCGCCCAATGTTGGCCACTTCAAGCACTGGTAGGCTCATTCTATTGAGCACTCCCAACGGCAAGGTAGGCCATTTCCATAAAATATGGACTGAGGGCGGTCCGGAGTGGCTGAAGATCAAGGTCACGGCTGACCAGATACCCCGGATCTCACCCGAGTTCCTGGCTAATGAACGCTTGAACATGACTGAAAGCCAATTCCTGCAGGAATATTATGGTGAATTTCAAGAAGCAGAAGGCGCAGTCTTCAGCTCTGACTTATTCAAGAGTCTTGCAAATCCGTCAGTAAGTGCCATGAATATATGAGGTGATTAGTATCTCACAGTATAAAATATATTTTCTTGGATGCGATTTAGCGAAATCACTCGATTATACGAGCTTCGCAGTTATCGAAATGGAGTGGTCCGGAGAGATGTTTATCTATCATCTAAAAGGCCTGGACAGAATCAGAGGTGTTGACTATCCGAAGATAACAACGATGATCACAACCACGATTAAGCGATTAGGGCGGGAAGAAGCCGACGATGGACCGCACTTATGCATGGACGCAAGCGGCCTGGGCGCACCAATCAGGGATTATCTCTACCAATCAGATACATTTGATACCGGCCAAACACGTATGTACCCCGTGGTGTTCACTGGCGGGGAAGCAGCACGCTACGACCCAGTGACACACAATTACAATATCAGTAAGACCCTGATCATCAGCAATTTATTGAGCTTGATGCAACGCCGCCGCTTCGATTATAGCCCAGGTCTGGAGGCGTTGTCATTGTTAGAGCAGGAGATTGCAGCATTCAAGAGGCACACTACTCCGAGCGGCAAGACGGGCTTCGATGCAGCGGCGGGGGCGCACGACGATCTGATATGTGGTATCTGCATCCCTTTGATCATCGGAGAATGGCTGTATAATAATCCACCCGTCGAACTGCCACCAATCGTTCAAACCTTTGGCGGTCTCGGGTACTCGGGCCCGTTTTAGATCTCACGGCTAGCCGTGCATGTGCGTGATTACTCTGATATTCAACTTAAAATTATATGGTGATAGAAATGAAAACATCTGTGACAACAAAGGAAAGAGGGCCCAGCAGATCTACTACGGTTTTGGGCCCGGATGATCTTCTTACCAGTTTCAAACCGAGTCCTGAAAAGGTGGGACAAAATAATTTAGGCGTTTTTGTGATTTCTGCCCACATCTGCAGGCCGGAAGGCAAGATTCCCGTGTGGTTATTCTACCACGATAGGAGCCTCGCCCCGATCAGAAGAACAATCGGAGATGTTCAGAAAAACATTCGTCGAGGCAAATTATTGAATGAGGATTTTGGCCCTCGATCGATGAATTTGACGGCAGAAATCGCGCTGCCCACCTGCGGCGACATTTCGACATCCTTCTACGATTTCAAAACACCCAAGGGGAGGGTATCGTTTGCCTTTCTGGCAGGCTGTGGCTACAAGGTCGATCTGGCCAATAAAGAAGCTTTAGGGGTATTCTCGGCGATTATCAACAACTTCAAGGAATATGACAAGGGGGTTTAGTATGGGCGACACTAAAACGTATTTTATAAACTTCACCTTATTGGATAACTTCACTCAAAGATATAACGCGATCAAAGGTAAGCTGGATCTGTGGGAAGATAGCCCTATAGTTGCCGATCTTCAGGTTCGATCAGACGCCATAGCAAAGGTCAATGCCGTAGGCCAGGCTGCCCAACAGGCCGGCCAGGCTACAACCCAGTCTATGGGGGCTGCAGGGTCATCCGTGAACACGCTCGCCCAGCGCACTACGGGCCTGGGCGGCACATTATCAAGCGTCGGGGCCAAAGCCCAGGGCGTTTTCAGCGCCCTAAAGGACACGACCAGCCAACTAAGCGACTCGGTAGGCACCCTGGCGGGCTCCTTTGCCGCTATGGCCGCAGGCGCCGGCGTGGCCGGGTTGTCGTGGCTCGACAAGGCAAAAGATGAGCTTGCCGACATGCAGGCCTATGCTAAATTTGAGTCCAACAAGAAGGATAAGCTCTCTGGTGAACAGGTAAAGGCCTTCACGGAATCCTACAATGATTCGGGTTGGACTCGTGAAAATGCGATGCTTGATATCGTCAACACCGTTGACCTATGGGGCGGCAAGAAGGTAGCGGGCAAGCAGCTCGACATATCCAGCCAGGCTGCCCGGGTTTACTTCAAGAGCAAAGAATCGCTTGATGAAAGCGGCGTAGGGGCTTCCGAGATCGCCCGGATGGCCGTAAGACAGGGCGAGCTGAGGCTCTACGAGATGGCTTCGTTCGCCGCCGCCGTGGGTGTCGGAGCAGATGACTCCGCGCTGAAGACCGCCAAAGGCCGCCAAAAGCTGCTCTCCAAGCAGGCCGAGTCCATGACATCGGAACGCATGGACGAGGAGACGGCAAAACGGCCCTGGGTTGTGGCAGAGAACAATATCAGGAACCTCAAAAGCGCCATAGGAAGCGCACTCGGCGGCCCCATGATGCTCGTAACGGGCCTGGCGGCAAAGTTCATAGGCATCCTGAGCAAGATCCCCGGCCTGCCTGGGCTCATAGGGCTGCTGGCGATACTGACAGCGATGGGCGGGGCGTTTGGAATCCTCATATCAACCATGACGCCGTTCTATGCGTTGATGGTCAAATTTGGTGTTATAACTAGAGTCCAAATTGCTCTTACGTGGGCGTGGGTTGTGGCTAAAGGTGCTTTAGCGACCATGTACGGCATTTTGACCGGCAGCATAACCCTCACAACCGTTGCAACCTGGTTACTGAATGCCGCAATGGCCGTCCTGGATGCCCTCAACCCATTCACATACATCATCCTAGCCGGTGCCGTGCTCGTCGGCATCCTGGGCTACCTGGCCTACAAGTCCGGTGTCCTGGGCGCGATCTGGAAGACTCTTTCGCAGATCCGGTTTGGCAAGATCTTTGACGATATCATGAAGGGCGACTTCACCGGGGCCTGGAAGAAACTGAAGCAAGACCTGTCCAAGATCTGGGAGAACCTGCCGAAGCTCACCATAGGCATGATCATCCAGGGCCTGTTCTCTGGCCTGAAGCTGGCCTTCCAGTTCTCCGGGATAGGCGTGCTGGCAACTATCCTTACCTACATCTACAACAAGATCGGTGAGCTGTTCGGCATCACGGACGTTGTGGGCAAGGCTACGAACTATGTCTTGAACATGATTGTATTGGGCGTGACGAAGCTCTGGGAGACCATCAAGGCCCTCTATAACTGGCTCATGCACGCCATACCGGGCGGGGATAAGGCGCTCGCCAAGACGGCCTGGGAGAAGGAGCAGGCCAAGTACGGCATGAAGTGGGTCGAGGGCGTTAATGGGGCGGCAGGATATTATGTCAGCACCAAAGGCGACACCACCGGAATGGATTATTCGCAGAGAAACGGCTTCAATGCCGGGATCGCCACGACCACCCCAGGCGGCGGCGTGGTTGCGAATGTCCCCCAATCGGTGCTCGATGCCCAGGCGAAATATGACAGTAAGTTAACCTTCATGGGTGAACTGGAGGCAAAGCTCAAAGCCGCCATAAGCACGCTTGCGGCGGAAATTATGAAAATACCTCTCTTCCAGACACTTTCAACGGTGTTGGGAACACTATCGACCGCGATAGATAACCTCATTAAAGGAATTGGCAACTGGTTCGGGTTTGGTGGAACCCCCCAAACGACAACGGCCACTTTCCAAGATCCAAACGACCCGGATATATCTTATGATTTTACGCCATCGGCGGGATCGTCAGCGGCAGCTCCGGCAGGGGATGTGGTAATTGTGGATACTTTGAATGGCACCCAGTCCCCGGGGGATTGGAATAGTTTATCTCAAGACGTGCAACTTGGATTACTTGCAAATGCAAAGAAGCGAAAGTTACCGGCATATGCATCTGGCGCCACATTTGCGCGCGGTGGTATTTTCAGCGGCAATGTACACGCCCCAGAGGAGCTTATTCCCCAGGCAACCGCCCAGCGCGGCCCCGGCCCAATCGCCAAGGCAATGGACACCCTTGATCGGGCAATGTCGGGGCGGTCGAGCGGGTTCGCAGCAGGAGCGGGCAGTGAAATCCACATACACATGCCGTCCCAGGATTTCTCGGGGATGAAAATATCAAGCGATGTTGATTTCATACAGCTCTTGGATCGGGCCAACAAGAAGGCAGTCAATGATGCGGTGGCAGCGGTTAAGATGCAGCTCGGACAGAGGAGGACTTAGAGGGCCTAAATGGCCCTCTCAAAATTTGGCTCAATATATCAATCGATTTTGGGTCGGCAAGGTCCGCAAGCGATTCCACAACAGATAAACGATCGATGCGGGGAGTATATCGCCCCCTACGGCTTGTATTTGATTGAGACGCAAGATCCTCTTTTAGGACTCGTATTAATGAATCTGTGGCACGACGATCCCCGATCTCTCCTAAAGCCCTGGCCGCTTCATCTCGGACGTATACATTACTATCATTCAGAGCCGAGATCAATGGTTCTACAGCGCGAGGATCGCCCAGATCGCCAAGGCTGACAGCCGCATCCATTCGCTTGTGACTATCATTGTCCCCGAGAGCTTGAATAAATGCGTTCACAGTTGGCAGCCCTCCCGTGGCCATTCCCACGCCCGCCACCGCCCCCAGGAGCAGCCCCATCAGCACCAAAGCCACAAGTCTCATACACCCTAACCTCTTTTGAGGAGATATAAAGATTAGGGCAATGCCTCAGGTCACTCTGCCCCGATACATGCGGGCTGACAAGGGGGCGAAGGCCGCAAACCGAGGTTGTACTTTAGACTGTTTAGCGTCTATGCAATTTGATTATTTATTTTTCGATATGATGCGGCTCATAACAGTCTAAAGTGTAGTTGGCACTCTTACTGGGCGGACCTTCCGGCCCGGACGCCGGACTCGCGCAGTCAGGCAGCGAACGGCGCGCACTGGATGAATCATCTTTTTTATGCATATCGATTTTGTGACGGTGAGTGCTCTTCTTTCATTTAGTAGTACTAGATTATCCAATAACTTTATATATGATCTAGTACTACTATGTATTGTGAGAAACACCCCTGAGCAAGGTGAAGTATCACATGCGGCCAGGAGTAAGGACCGTGATGGCACGCAAGGACCCTATGGAGATCCAGGCCAACCGGCGAGAACGATGTGATGGGCGGCCCGTCTGGATAAAAGCAAAATCAAAGGAAAACAAAGGAGATGGCACGCGGATGGTTCACGACACACCGGCCCGCCAGAAGGCGCGGGAGCTGAGAGAAAACGCCCATAACCTGAGCCGGGAGGCCGGCACACTGGCAGGCATCGAGGGATTGGAGGTCGAGGCTACAGCCAGGCGGGAGCGAGCAAAGGAGCTACAGCAGGCGGCCAGAGAGCTACAGAGCATAGCCAGGCTTGAAGACCTGACCGTCAGGCGGGTGGATTTGTGGAAGGACACGCAAAAGAAGGGGCGGCAGAACTATCCCCGGTGGGTCTGCTCCTGGCAGGAGGGCGATAGGATCGTCACAAAGTATCTTGGGAGCTGCAGGAGGATGGGAGAGAGCGAGGCGCTGCAGAAGGCTAGGGCGATGAAGGCGAAGACGCTGGGGATTCACACAGAACTGCACGTGTAGGAATAGCGACCTATTATTATAATAGCAAGACATGAATACTAATAATAGGTTGTTGTTTTGCAATAACTATAACAGTAGCTTCGTTTTCCGGCCTCCTTTTTGCCTAAGCGATGGGGAGCTGCAAAAAGATGGGCCAGGGCTGCCGTCTTACAGGAGATCTTCTCTTCGGCCCCCAGCAAGGTCTAAAGCAAGACATCCTGTAGGCCGGGAGAGGCGTGGTCTCCACTCTTCTTATGTAACATTGCCATAAGAAAAGATCGAATCCGTTACATAAGAAGCGGCCAACTACTATTTTAATATAGCTGCAGAAATTAATTTTTAAAATGCCCCCTAAGGCCCGGATCTCCTGGCCCGGGGGATAACATAGGCCTGGCCAGAGATCGCTTAAGGATCAATGGACGGCCAGGAGGCGAGCTGGCTTCTCTACCCAGTCCATGCCGATATATCTAAGTTTATGCCCTTATACTTCAACATCACGGGGCGAGAGAGCTTAGATATCCTGGTGAACGTCACACCAAACCGCATAGACTCACCCGGCGTCAACTGCCCCAAATCCTGGTAAGAATCGACATAGTCAGTTCCATCATACTCCCATCCATATTGGTCCACCATGCTGAAGTCTTTGGCTGATATGGGGATATTCTCCGAGTAATTGCTGCTGAGCTTTATGTCAAACATCCAGGACATTTCGTTCTCGGCCTCTGTTTCATAGGACTTAACTCCATACATCTTCATTTCCAGATCTCCATTCGATGCTTCCGGTATAGAATCCCAATTTATCGAGAAGGGCTCTCCTGGTTTGTGACCTGGCAACATAGGCTCAATTTTCAGCCGCTTTATCACGGTGCCTTTGGGGACATCGTATGATAGGAAAAAACGGTCTTTGTGCCACCCACTATCCAGGTGTTCGGTCCCTTCCATGGAAGGGGAATAGAACTTATCCTCGCTGTCCACCAGCGAGACCGTCCCTATGGAATGGTTAGGAGCTTTGCCGATGTCTACAAAGATCCTCATGGTCTGGTCGTTAAGGTCCTGGGTGATTATTCCATAGACAGTGACACCTGCCTGACCAGATTGGCCGCTAAGGGGAAACGCGCTGGCGCAAGAGGCCAGCAGAACTGCGGTGATACAGAGCAAAATTATTGGCCGGATGTTTTTCATGGATTTCACCTTTAGAATTATATTAAATAGGTAGTTTCAAAGCTAAAAAGCTTTGGTTCAATAGAACTAAATTGTTCCCTTTAGCAACGGTCTGGGAATGATATCAGTCTCGCCAAGGAAATAATATTCTTATGCAATTATAATAGAACACGAACCGAACAGGCGATATAGCCAAAACTGAGAATAGTGAAACAGTTAATACATTCAATTGATTTAAATATTTTTAGTGTACAATTTAGGGCATTGCTGCCTTGAAACTAAACACGGCTCACCCCCTCTTTGAAGAAGATTATCCTTAGCTCTTCCATCCTGGATCGTTGCCTTTGGCCGCGGTCACTGTCTTCTTTCACAATTTCAGAATCTTTAAAATCATCCGTTTTGGCCGTAAGCCTGATGGTCTGGCGGCCATCCCCTGGCGTGTGGCCACAAAGTAGCGCCGGGCAAAGCTTCTCTGCTCTTCTCAGTGCTCTTATCGCGTCTCTCCTGGAGGGAGGTTTGCCCTCTCTTCCCGCCAAGAAGTCCCTGGTTTGTACTGAACTGAATGCAACCTCTTTCTTTCCCTCTGCGATGGTCTTAACATGCTCTACAATGGCCACGGCCCGGAGGTGGATCTTTGTAATGGCCTGCCTGATCACCCCCTGATCTGTGGGTGTTGTGGGCGGCCTGGCCTGCAGAGCCCGGCCTGCATGGCCTATTTGCTTCCTGATGTAGGCATTGAGAACAAGCAACTTTTCTATGGGTGATCTGGCCTCTTTCACGGCCTGGGAGGCCCTGGTGTTGAGTTCTGCAAGCTCCTTGCCTCTGAGTATGCCCTGATCCTTCAGAAGATCATTCAAGGAATCGAAGGTCAAAATGAGATCATCAAAAAAGTGCTGCAGCTCCGAGGCGGGAATTTCAAGAATAGCATCCGCTAAGCTAGACGGCTCTTGCATTGTCGGAGCCCTCCTAAAAAGAGAGAACGGCCAGGATTCGGGCCTGTCTCCATCGTCTCACGATCTCACGGCGTTGGGCTGCAGCTCTCCGGCGTTTTCGGTTGCCTATTGCGTGCATGGTTAGGCCTCCGCAAGGCTTTTTTTGCCGGCGTCGGTGAGATGGCAGAAGACCCTTCCTCTCTGGCTCGTTCGATCCAGCTTGACAAATCCTCCGGTGGCCAGTTGCCTTATCCTGGCGTGGGATTGCGATCCCCGCCGGAGCTTGAAGCCTCGCAAGACCCCGGCCATATGCTGGCCCGGACGTGCTTCGATCGCGGCCAGGAGAGCCTTATCTATCGAGTCAAGTCTTATTGCGTGCATGTGGTCCCCCGGACGTGGTAGTTCTCGTCTATCTTGACCACGCCGATTCCCTGGCCGAGGTACCCCAACAGGCCGAGGTCCTGGGGCAGCACCACAAGCCTCTTGCCGATTTGAGCTATCTGGCATTCTTCATCCGGCCGGATGGAGGCGAGGAGACCAAAGACCCTACCGTTGTGGTGGAGCTTTTCTGAATTCATGCCGGCATCCTCCCGCCGCCCCATTTCCCGCATACCCGGCAGATGGCTACCTGCTGGCCGAGCAATCCTGCCAGAGATTCTTGGAGGCTTTCGTCTACGAGATATTCCCGACCCGACACGGAAACACCGAGCAGGCCGCCGCCGACTGCCTCAGAACGCTCAAGGATGCCCCCGATGGAACGGCCTTGTGGAAGGATAGGAATAGTTGGGAATTGAAATGCCCGGGAGTTGGATGTGATAGCTTCAGATCTCTTCGTCGTTTTCGTTTTTTCACCCCCACTCACCTTCATTGTATTACCTCCAGCACCCGGGTCAAGGCCGCCAGCCGTCCCTCCAACTCATCTTTCAAGATGGTTGTCGAATGTGCTTCCTGAAATGCTTTTATGAAGCCCTCAGCAATCGCAGGAAGTCCGAAGGCTGCAATTGCAGCATCCGGGGTTAATTCATCCTCTTCTGCGAGCTCCCAGCCAGGTTGTGGTCCGCCCGTCCACTGGCCAAAGCGATGCGTTCTCACCAGGCTCCCGTCTTCATAGAGAGCTAGCCGGTGCTCACTGAAAAAATAAGCACCCTCTGACCGGGGGAGGGGAATTTCATCTCGTTGGGTAAGAACGACCAACACCGGACGATAGAACGCCTCATATTTTTTGCTCAAGATTGGAACGAGCGGCGCTATGCGATCAAGGACCTCCTTCAAGACCCCCGCTTCCTTCTCCAGGGTATCCATCTTTAAGCTGGAGACCTGGAAGGCCAACAATTCGAAGTCGCCAAGAGTTGCGCATAAATCTGCGAGATCGCCCTGGGGGCCTGCCCTATTCAAGATGCTGGCCGCGGTGCCCTCAGAAAGTGATGCTGTGGCCATCTAGGCCACCTCCGCGGTGGCCTTCTCCTCTGATGGGAGGGTATCAAAAGGCCTGAAGGCTGGAAGCTTTGGCCTGATACCATCCTCGCCCTGCCTGGCGAGCATCCGAGGGCCTTCTGTGGCTACCTGCCTCATGGATTGAGGGAAGTACTTCCGGGAATGCTTGCATGGGCCTGGGTTATAGACGGCCGCCGGGCAGGAGCATGTTTTGGGCGTGGTGACATAATAGGCATCCTTCTTGTTATTGAGGACCAGCACCATATCAACGGAGAGTCGATATAAATCGGGCATCTCCTGAGGCTCTATGCCGTGGTTATGGAAGGTTATCAACTGCTTTACGGCTTCCCGGATCTGAGTGACCGGGCTTGCTGCTAAAATTCTGTTCAACATTTACTTGCACCAATACACTAATACACTCGATGAGTATATCAAGGCTTTGGTACATATGCACCATAACGCTTTTAAACTATTGAGGACAAGATAAAGGAGCATGGGACGACTTGGAATATACTTACCCGATGAGGTCGAAAAGCGACTGAAGGATTATGTCTATAAGAAGACAGGCCAGTTTCGCGGTCAAAGCGAAGTAGCTGTTGAAGCAATTAAAGAATACCTAGACAGGCATGAAGCAGAACTAGAGAAAAGCGGAAACCCTTGTGAGGCCTCCGCTTAATCCCTGAGTCATTTCTTGTGGTGCAAGTAAATGACAATGAATAATTTCCCCACCTAAAAGACTTATTGCATTACTCAGTAATTATATGCTCCCGTCGGGATTTGAACCCGAGTCGAAGGAGTGAGAGTCCTTCATGATTGGCCGAGCTACACTACAGGAGCGCGGACTTGGGGTGGTTTTTACTATCATTTAAGGCTTTTGGCCCTTGCAGGTAATAATCGCAGCAACTCCTCAGGGCGCACTCTTCATGTTTTGGCCCTCGCGCCCGGCAAATGAGCCTGCCGTGCTTTATCAGGTTCAGATGCAGAGAGAGATACTTCTCCGTCGGAACGAGCCGCTCTAAAATCGGCTGCGCCTTCTCCGCCTTGACATCCTCGGCCACCAGTCCCAGTCGTTGCGAGAGGCGATAGACGTGCGTGTCCACAGGCAGGAAAGGCATAGAAAAGGCGAAGAGGAGCACCACGGACGCCGTCTTGGGCCCCACGCCTGGCAGGGATAGCAGATATTGCATGGCCTCTTCCTTGCCCATATCGGCCAGAAAGGAGAGGGAGATCGCCCCCGCATCCTGCTTGATCCTGACAAGAGCCTCTTTTATGCGCCGGGCCTTTATCTCCGCCAGGCCCCCCGCGCGAATCGCGTCGGCCACAGCTTCATCCGATGCGGCAAGTATCTCCTCGTAGCCGGCAAAAGTGCTTTTCAAGAGGGCAAAGGCCCGCAGGCTGTTGGTATCGCTGGTGTTCTGAGAGAGGATGGTCATGACCAGCAGATCCACGGGATCGATCTCTTTTGGCTCTGGTACTCCGTATTCCTTCTCCAGGATGGCAATGCATTTCGCGACCTTTTGCTCGTCCATCTCACTCCCGCTCTTCTTCCAACAGCCCCTCCTTCATGCGGCACTTATGCACCTCTTCTTCCCCGTGCGCCAGCAAGGCCTCCCTCTCCTCCTCATGGAAGGCGGAGAGGCGCGCCATGAGCAGCTCGTAGTTCACCTGGTGCCCGTCAAACTCCGGCCCGTCCACGCAGGCCAGCTTCGTCTCTTTGCCTACCTCAACTCTGCAACTGCCGCACATGCCTGTGCCGTCGATCATGATGGGATTTAGGCTGACGATGGTCTTGATATGGCGGGGCCGGGTGATATCGCTGACCAGTTTCATCATGGGCACAGGCCCGATGGCCACCACCAATCCCGGGGTCTCCTTTTGCAGGGCTTCCATTAGAAGCTCCGTCACCAGTGCTTTGCGCCCCAATGAACCGTCATCAGTGCAGATCAAGAGCTCGTCGGAGACGGCGGCCATCTCCTCTCGCAAGATGACCAGCTCTGCCGTGCGCGCCCCGATGATGCTCACCACCCGGTTTCCGAGGCTCTTCAGCTTCTTGGCAATGGGATAGAGGACAGCGAGGCCCGTTCCCCCGCCCACGCAGATGGCTGTTCCCGCAAATCCTACCTCAGTGGGCCGGCCCAGGGGACCGGCCACATTCAGGTAAGAATCGCCCACCCGCAGGGTCTTGAAGAGCGCAGTGGACCGGCCCACCACGTGGAAGATGATGGTTATGGTCCCCTTTTCCGGGTTGATGTCGGCCATGGTCATGGGGATTCGTTCACCCAGCACATTGGCCCTGAGAATCACGAACTGCCCCGGCTGGGCAATGCGGGCGATCTTGGGCGCATCAATCTCATTAAGAATGATGTCTCCACCGGCCATCTCCCTGCGTCCAACTATCCTGTACATGCGAACCTCAGCGAGTCCTCGTGTACATCTTGTTGGGCGATAATAAAATGATCAATCTGCCAGTCTGGTTGCATCGTTATCTTTTCATCCCTATTTCTTATCTTCCGCTGCATGCGCGTTAGGCAAGAAATCCTGCTCTTTGTCGTTTCCTCTTATGTTCTCCACGTCGTATCCGGTTTCTTTCGAAACCTTTGATTCCAGAACCCACGTAATTTGCTCCGGCTCATACGTTTGCCCAGTGGAATAACACCTTACCATCGGAGCACCTATAAATTCTAACCGTAATTTGCACAGCGGGCAAATCGCTACTTCAACTTCCCCCTTCTCATTCTTCCTTTTGGTATTAAACATAGGTTTTTCGTCTCCTTAGAGCATTATATTATCATAATCGCTACCATCTTCATCCAATTAAACATTCGTTTATGCATCCCTTCACCATTCTTACTACTTTCTCTGACGCGACTGGAGCATCTGCAGACATTGCTGTGATCGACCGCCTGGATTTGATGCTCATGCAGATCACACAATCCGCCAAAGAGAACGTCTGCACCAATACCAAATGTCCGCATTACAATAAAAAGTGCAGGATGAGATGAGATGCTTCTCCGGCCTCCATCAATTGGCGAGATCGGCCGGAAGGCTGGTGACTTCCCACACCGTCCTTCGCGATCCTGCGATTGATGGACTTGAATATTGTTGATGCTTATTTGCCACCCTGCATTCTCCTCATACTCTTAATGATATCCACAGCCATCGACGAAGGCACTTTATTGAGCTGACAGGTTGTCAATATCCTAAAGAGCTCGTCGCGTTGCATCGATGCCGTATGTTGAGCCACATATAACATTGCTCCTTGATAGCCTTCATCAACTAAACTCTTCTGGACGTTCTCCATAACGCCCTCATCGATGTTTATCTTTGTTGTGCCTATATCGTTTATCACTCTTGATAGTTTATCTCTGCTAAAATTCAAGTTGGCTTCGATTGAAACCGTAGATTCCTGGACAAAATTTAAAGCCTTCTTAGAAGCCCCATTCAATATCATTTCTGACGCGAGTTTCTTCAAGGTCTTCCCTTGGAGAATGGCTTCCGCTTCTAAAGCCATGTATGCTTCTTGGGTTATTTCTATTCGGGTATATTTGACGCTGGGCATTTGCTCGCCGGGCCTTTTTTTGCCTCTTGGTCTGCCTTCATCAGTATTAAAGACTATGGAAGATTTGACATAAATTGTTCTTGCTATTATGGAAAAGAGATGCCTTAGTCTTATAAACAGGTATTTCCCGAAAGGGCTAAATATCATGAATGGTCAAAAAGCCCTTGGCGAGAAAGGCTTCGTCGCGAACGATTATCGCCAAATGCACCACCTCCGAGTCTCAATGTACTTTCTCGCCAGACCACCTCAAGGGTGAAACAGTATCCATAGATAGAGGGAGGCGAGGGATGCTATCCCAAGTATAGTTATAATGGTAACAATATCTTCCTGTTTTCGCCGACTCAATTTTGACCCCCCTATTTAAGGAAACGCCGATTCGTTTTTGACCCCCCCTAAGAAGGAAAGCCTTCCCTCTCCAAGCATTCCGAGAGGTGGGCACAAAGGTGAAAACGATGACAGATATACGTAGAATCGTTGATTTGTACGAACTCCACAAGTCCTACAAAAGAGTAGCCCGCGAACTGAGCATATCCCGGAATACCGCGAAAAAGTACGTGCATCAGGTCAAAGATGTACAAGATGGATTGGCTGACGAAATCCTGCCCAAAGATAGAAAGATCGTTCAGCCCTCGCGCGTCCTCACTGAACCCGTCCGCCAGAAGATCCACCAGTATCTTGAGTCCAACCTCGGACACCCCAGAAAACAACGACTCACCGCCAAACGAATCTGGGAGCTTCTCGTCAGAGATGGCCACAAAATCGGGTACACCAGCGTTAAAGATGAAGTTGTTCGCTGGAAACGCACCAACGCTCCCCGAGAGGTGTTCATCCTGCAAGAGCCGCGTGTTGGCCAGCGAGCTGAATTCGACTGGGGTGAAGTTTCTCTCAGCATCGGAGGGGTATGGCTGAAATTCTATCTTGCAGTTTTTGTTCTGCCCTTTTCCCTCTATCGATTTGCTCGCCTCTATCATCGGTCGACCCGTCTGGAGGTGATTCAGGCTCACATCGAATTTTTCCATGAGATCGGCTCAGTTCCTGAGACGATCTTCTATGATAGAATGGCTGTTGTTTATGATTCGCGAAAACGGCAGCTCAATGACAAGTTTTTGGAGTTTTCCATGCATTCCGGTTTTTGTCCGTGTGTCTGCAATCCGGCTTCATCCAACGAGAAAGGGTACAGATGAAGAAAGTGTAGGCTACGTTCGACGAACCACCTTCGGTGAAAAAAGTACGTTTACGTCCCTCGAAGAGACTATGGAATGGCTCAGAATGCGGCTCGTCGAGATAAACACCCACCCGGTTTATCGCCGTCCGAATGTGCCGGTTCAAGGCCTCGATCAAGAGCGAGATCAAATGCACCTCATGCCGATGCTTGAGTATGAGAACTACGAACTGAAACGTGCGACCATCTCCCGATATTCACTGGTGAAGTTCGACGGGAACTTCTATTCTGTCCCGGACACATATCGTCCGCGGCATATCACCCTGAAAATATTGGTTGACCGGATCGAGTTTCTTGATGGAAACGGTATCATTGCGTCCCACCGTCGATTAACCGGCAAACAGAGGTATTCGCTGGATATCACTCATTACATCAAGACATTTCATCGCAAGCCAGGTGCGCTTCCAAATTCCAGGGTTCTGGCTCAAGTAGATGAGCTGATCCGGGATATGTTCAACTGCTATTACCAGGATGATCCAAAAAAAAATTTGCCGATTCTTGACCTGATGCGTGAAACGTCGCCCGAAGCGCTCTCAGCCGCCCTGGCCATCTTGAACGAACAGAATATTCATCCAACCTGTGACAGTATCAGGTTCTTTCTTCACAAAACGGATGTTCTGATGGTTGAGCCATTTGACTTCAAAGGAGGATTTGCAGTTTTGGAACCGGATCTTGCCGCCTTTGATCGGATCATGGAGGGATAAGCTGTGGACTTGACATTCTCAGAACTCTGCAAGCAGTTGAGACTGAGCGGTGTTCACGCTTATGTGCAGGAATACCAGCCAGATAATCCTGACCTGAATCAGTTCTTGACCTCAGCTCTCCAGGCAGAACTTGATAAGAGGTACCTCAGTCGTCAGATGAGATCACTTCGCCAAGCGGGTTTTCCGACAAAGAAGCGGTTCGAAGACCTATTGCTGGATGATCTGCCGCAAGATGGGAGAGAAGAAATTCCGGCATTAAAAGCACTCACTTTTCTCAAGGAGCGGAGGAATGTCATTCTCATTGGAAATTCTGGGACGGGCAAGACTCATATGGCAATTGCAGTAGGAATCCGAGCCTGTGAGGTGAATTATCGAGTGACATTTCGCACGGCAGCGGCCTTGATCAATGAGATGATCGAGGCAAGAAACGAGAACAGGCTATCGATTTATATCAGGCAGTTCAAAAAGATCGATCTTCTTATAATCGATGAGTTCGGGTACGTTACATTTGATCTTGCAGGTGCGGAATTGCTCTTTCAATTGCTTGCAACGCGATACGAGACTATGAGTACTATCATTACATCGAATCTGGGATTCTCGGATTGGGTGAAGGTGTTCCATGACCGAACTCTAACCGCAGCAATTCTGGATCGGATTACCCACCACGCACTGATACTGAACATGAACGGAAAGAGCTTCCGCAGAAGGTAAAGAGACGTGAGCTTTATACTCGATGAGATAGGTTAGTTATCTAAGGGGGTCAAATTGGGATCGGCGGATACATTAACCGAAGACGCATGCGATCATATCAATGCCCATTCATATTCTAGTAACATTTATATTTAAAACTTGCCTGTTCAAAGCGAAAAGGCCTTTAAAATTCTCTCAGATAGTCGATTCCACAACCCCCGCGCCCGAGCGCGCCCGCCCAGCCCCGCCAGCAGCTCTATGCCGGGGGCAAGCACGCCGAGACCCTGGGCCCAGATGGAGGCCTGCCTGCCCAAGGACGCGGTGGACAACAACATCACCGAGCGGGAGCAGTCGGATGTGGTGCACGACCAGGCTAGCCTTTCTGGTGGAAAGAATGCTGGAGATGAACAAGCAGAAGCTAGCCAGGAGATCAAAGGCTTCCTGGGCTGGCTGGAGAGCTACCTGGGGGGGAAAGGTGGAAGACCTCACGCCCAAGACCCGTCTGCAGAGCTACTACGAGCACGATTATAAGGACTTCCTCGCGGTTCTCAAGAATCGCCAATCATTTTTTTTCTTCATTAAGCTTTGGCCTCCCGGATCTGCCGCAAAGGCATGATCATCGGTCTATCAGATAGACTTCGTACCGCAGCTTCCACCCTATAAACAGAAGCTATGTTCTCCTCCGTGATCACTGAATGGGGATCGCCGGCGGCCACGATCTTTCCCTTCTTCATCATGATGATGCGATCCGAATAGTATGAGGCCAAGTTGAGGTCGTGCAGAGCCATGATGGCAGTGATCTCCTTTTTCTTAACCACATCCCGAATTATATTCATAACATCCAGTTGGTGCCAGATATCGAGATTGCTGGTGGGCTCATCCAGAAGCATCACCTCTGCCTCCTGAACCAGCGCTCTGGCAATCAAGACCTTCTGCTGCTGGCCGCCGGAAAGCTCACTGAAGTTTCTCATGGCCAGACTCTCGATATCAAGCAGCCTCAGAACATCCCAGACCTTCTTCTCGTCCTTATCGCTTCCCAGCCATCCGATATGGGGCCTTCTGCCCATGAGTATAGTGTCAAAGACATTGGTGGGAAAGATGCGCACCGAGCTTTGCGGCACATAGGATAGGTATCTGGCCATATCCATCCTGCCCATATTGGTCACATCCTTCCGGTCGATGAGGATGCTGCCTCCCTGCGGAGAAACAATCCTGTCCATGCACTTGATCAGGGTTGACTTGCCGGAACCGTTTGGTCCTACGATGGTGACAAGCTTTGATGGGGCTATCTCAAAGTCCACATTATCAAGAATTGGGTGGCTGGTGTAGCCGAAGATAATCTTTTTGGCCTGAAGCTTGATCATCATGTCCAAAACTCCTTTCTCTTGCCCTTCATCATGAGATACATGAAGAAGGGAACGCCCACAATTGAGGTCATAATCCCTGTGGGTATGATGGTAGGTGCAATCAGATTCATTCCCACTGCGTCCGCCGACATGAGAACCAAAGCACCCAGCACTCCCGAGGCGGGAATGAGAAAGCGATGGTCTCCGCCAATGACCATTCGGGCCATATGAGGTGCTACCAGTCCCACGAAGGCGATTGTGCCCATGAAGCAGACAATGGTGGCAACGAGCAGGCTGCTGACCACCATGATGAATATGCGCGTCCTCTCGGCATTGACGCCAATGCTCTTGGCGGTCTCATCACCGGCGGTCATGATGTTCAGGTCCCAGCATTTGGTCATGAGCAGGGGGATGCAGATGATGAATATGACCAGCAGAAGCTGTGAGTTGGTCCAGGAGAAGGCGGCCAGGTCTCCCATGCCCCAGTTGGTCATGAGGCGAAGCTGCTCATCGCTGGCAAAATACTTGAGCAGTTGGCTCATGGCTGTGAAGAAGTAGTTCACGGCGATGCCTGCTAATACTAAATTCTCAGAGCTGGCTCCCTTGATGGCCGCAAGGCCGATGATGAAGAGAGAGCAGAGCAGGGCGCAGGCAAAAGCATTGCCGATTATGAAATATGGCCCTCCCAGAATGGAAAAGCCGATAACTGCCGCGACGGATATGCCGAACTGCGCTCCTGCGGTAATGCCCAGGGTAAATGGGCTGGCCAGGGGATTCTTAAGCACGGCCTGCATCACGCAGCCGCATATTCCCAGGCCGAATCCGGCCATAATCCCGCCCAGAATGCGGGGAAAGCGGATGTTCCAGACCACACGGGATATAAGGGCATCCACCGAGAAGTGGCCGGGCCAAAAGCGGGCCAGCAGCGCGGAATAGGAATCGATTACCGATATGTTCAGGGGCCCTAGCGTTATTATGATTCCGGTGAGCAGGACCAGCAGGCCGACAATGCCCAGCACGAAGAAAATCCTGATGAATTTAAATCTCTCGTGAGCCATCTCCGGATTGCTCTTCTTGCCGGCCCTCCTGGCCCGAGAGAGGCCTGCATCGGGCTTTCCCTGGAAGAAGAGCGTCCGAAAGCTCGTCATTTATTACCAGCAGCCGCCCTGGCCAGCCCCATAAAAAGAGGAAGGTCCGAATTCTTGTGACCTTCATCTGATCCGATCGAGACCACAATGAGGTTCTTCTCCTTAGCGATCTCCGTCAGAGTCTGAAACTCGCGCAGCTTCAAGGCGCTGGGCTTGTTCTCATACATGTCGGCAGCCTCGTTCATCTTCTTGGAGGCCTGGAACTCTCCTTCCGCCAAAATTATGCGGGCCCTCTTCTCTCGTTCCGCCTCTGCCTGCCTGGCAATGGCGCGCAGCATGTTTTCAGGCAGCGAGACGTCCCTCATGGTAACCATCACAACACGCATGCCCCAGGGCTCTGTGGTCGAATCCAGTATATCCTTGATCCTCTTATTGAGGTCGTCTCTATCGGAGAGGATGGTGTCCAGCTCATTTTGGCCCAGAATGTCGCGCAAGGTGGTCTGAGCCAGGAGAAGGGTGGCCGCCTCGAAGTCCTCCACCTCTATGATGGCTCTGGTGGCGTCCACTACTTTGTAGTAGATGACCGCATCCACCTCGAGGGTCACGTTGTCTCTGGAAATCACCGTCTGCTTGGGAACATCCAGCTCTCTCACCCTCATGTCCACTCGCACCATTTTATCCACGAGGGGAATGAGAGGAAAGAGGCCTGGGCCTCTCTCCTTCTTGATCTTTCCCAGGCGAAATATAACCGCTCGCTCGTACTGTCTTATTACCCGAATGGATGAGGCCAAAAGTCCCAGCACGAGAGCCGATCCGGCCAGAAGAGGAATGGAAACCATTGACTTGTCCTCCTAGGCGGGGAGGGCCTCGCCCTTTTGCCAGGAGATCAAGACCTGCTTATGACAGCGGTGCAGGCAAAGTCCCTCTTCATCCTTGACCAGCTTTTGCAAGAGAAACTCCCGCAGTTCCGGCTCCTTCTCGGCGGGCAGCTCATGCATCCCTTTCCACTCGGCTACGGCTTCATCGAGGCTCTTGTATTGCTCTTTGGAATGCCACTGCATGACCTTGATATCGGCAAGAATTCCCATATCGGCGAGCAGGTTGTAGATCATGAGATAGCCTGCGGGACCGATCTCATTCCTGCCATGTCTGCCATGCCCTCCGTCTCTCTCCTCTTTTCCCGCCTTCATGAACTGTCTAAATCCGTCATCCCTCTTGCCGTCGGCAAAGGTGAAGATGTAGACCGCCCTTTTGGCCAGAGAATCCATTTTGGCCAGAGCCGCCCTCAGATCATAGACGCCCAGAGAGTTGGAGGAGATAACCACATCATGCTGCACCAGCTCTCCTTCGCCCACGTCCTGCCAGTTCTTCTGGATGCAGTGGATGTTCTTTATGCCTTCAGAAGCCACATTCTCCTGCAGGCAGGAGAGCATCCCCTCCGATTGATCGAGAGCGGTCACGCTTTTAGCCAGGCGGGCCATGGGTATGGACAGCCGGCCGGTGCCGGCTCCTACGTCCAGGACGGTCTCATCAGTTGATAGGCTGAGCATTGCCACCTGACGGTTCGACTTCTCCTTATTCTTCATGACCCTTTTATTGAATTCCTTGGCTCTGGCATCCCAGTGGGAGACCATATCTTTTCCATGGTGGGCGAATCCCCTTTTATGGGTGGCCTTCCACAGCTCGTCCCAATTAATGATTCCGGTCATTTCTTCCAACCCCCCTATAGGCTGTCAAGATACTCTCTGGGCCAGACCAGGTAATCGGCATATTCAGTAAAGACGTTGTCCACTCCCAGGAAGGCCTTGAATATCTCATTGCCCTCTTTCTCGATATCGAGGTCCTTGAATTCCTCAGGATAGAACAGCTTGGCCATGTAGATCATGTTCAGCAGATTTCTGTCTGGGGGCGTGCCGCGGCAGTGGGGTGAGAAGCAATTATAGACCTTGCCATTCTCGACAGCATTGATGGAAGCCAGCTCCGGGCTGTTCTTGATGAAGTCGAGACCGGTGTTGTTTCCGGCATCTCCGTTGGTTATTAGAATATATTCAGGATCCCAGGCGATAATCTGTTCCAGGGCGATGTTGACGCTCGAGCCGTTGACCTCGGAGGCCACATTGACTCCGCCGGCAATGGTCAGGGGGTCATATTTGGGCTCAGAGCGGGTAAAGTCCCTGCCTTCCACCGGGTCATAAAAGCCCTTTGTAGCGCCTCTTGAGGCAAAGTAGACTTTCGGCTTGTCCTCATCTTTGATTTTATCCGTTACTGATTTTATCATGTCCACTTTGCCTTTGATAAAGGAGACCAGCTCATCGGATTTGTCCTCCACATCCAGAGCCTCGCCGGCTACTCGAATGCTCTTGAAATATCCGTCGTCTCCGAGGTTCCAGCCCTGTCCACCTAACACAACCACGGGGCAGCCGATCTTATCCTCAAAGGCCTCGGCATCCTTCAAGCTTGAGCAGAAGATGATATCCGGCTTTAAGGCAGCAATCTTCTCATAATAAATATCGTATCTGGTGCTTATCTCTGGGAGATCGGGCATTCGACCATCGATGATGGTGTGGTAGCAGTCCAGACATCCTTCTGTAAAGTTCTCGAAGGTGGTTGGGCAAAGGCAGGACTTGGTAGCCTGCTCTCCGGCTATCAGTTTGTCGCCGTAGCCCAGAGCGACTACGATTCTGGCCTCGTCCGGAGATCTGGTGATTATCCTCTCTACAGCCTTGTCCAGAGTGATCTCCCGACCTTGAGTATCGGTAAAGGTCTTGGGATAAGATGCCGTTGCCGTAATGCTCATAAAAAATATCGAACATATTAATAATATTAGCAGCGACCTATTCATCAAATTGCATTTATGCATTCATCTCTCTCCAAATCATTCTGCATTATAGATCGTCAGGCTGGTGATATAGCCCATAATTCAGAATATCTGCTTGATTTGTGTTAAATTTCATGTTATATTTAAGACTTTTCGTTAATCGATATAAAATTTAACATATTTAATTTGATTATGTTCGAATAATGTTATATTAATAATGATGAGTAAAAAATAAAATATTAAATTTAATACTGAACCAATCCCCCCTCAGCTTTGACCTTCAATACCGACCTCTCGAAGACAAACAGACTCACGGGCAGGAGAATGATGGAGAACAGAGCCAGTGTGAAGATATCGGGAGCCAGATTCCCCAATGAGTAGCCTTGCAGGAGAGCATGTCTCATGCCGTTAACAGCATAGGTGATGGGAAGAATATGGGAGATGCTCTGCAGCCACTGCGGGAAGACCTCAATGGGAAAGAGCACGCCTCCAAACAGCTCGGATGTGCCCATGAGCAGCATGTTTATGGGGTCTCCCCTTTTGAAGACCATGATGAAGCTGGCCGATAATATGCCTATGCTGCTGAAGCATATTATGGTGAGAATCAAGATTAAGAGGGCTCCGCCGACATTGGCGTGTGTCATGTCAACCCCCAGAAAGATGCCTATGAGCAGATAGAGAAAGACCCGAAAGGAGGCGAAGATGAAGCTCCAGAGTGAGGATAGGGCGATGATGCTGGATGTGCTGGTTGGGGTGACCAGCATGGCCTCCATTGTGCCCATCATCTGCTCATCACGCACGCTCTCGGAGAAGCTTCTCAGTGAAATCATGAGATAGCCTGAGAAGGCCATGCCGATCAGGACAAAGGAGAAGTAGTCGCCGCCATATGGCTCAAGGTACTTGGCAGCCGCGTCTCCCATCATCTTGGCGATGAAGTAATATGTTAGTATGTTGAAGAGCATGAAGAACATTCTTAGGAAAAAATCGAACTTGTAGCTCATCTGCAGCAGATAGCCCCTCTTAATGAACCATAATGCCTTTTCAAATATCATCAATATCCCTTTCTCTTCATGCCCAGTCCCAGGCCCCGCCTCCTCTCTCTTCTCAGCTTGAAAGGAGCCGGAGAGGAGCTTTCCTCAACAAACGCCTTACCGGTGTAAAAAGAGAAGACATCGCATAGACTGCTGCCCTCGGGGAGGCTTCCTTTCAGCTCAGCCGGGCTGCCCTGAACCTTGATACGCCCCTCATCGAGTATGGCCACTCTGTCGCAGAGCTGCTCAGCCTCATCCAGTTGATGGGTGGATATGAAGACTGTCTTCCCTCTCTCCCCCACGATATGCTCTTTGATGAAGTCCCTCAAATTTTTGGCCGCGCCTGGATCCAGGCTTCTGGTCGGCTCGTCCATGAAGAGAACCATCGGGTCGTTTAGAAGCCCTCTGGCAATGGCCATGCGCTGCTTCATACCTGCCGAGTAGTTAAGGAAGGGCTCGTCCGCCCGGTGCTTCAAGTGAACCACATCCAAGAGCTCTTCTACCCTGGCCTTGGCCTGAGTTTGAGGCAAATTATGAAGGGTGGCAAAGAACTGGAGGTTCTCTCTGCCGGAAAGCCTCCAGTAGAAGCTTCTCTCATCCGTGGTGACAAAACCGATGGATGATCTGGCCGTCTGGCCCTCCTTTACCACGTCGTAGCCGTTGACGTAGGCATATCCTTCTGAGGGCAGGATGAGTGTGCACAGAATCTTTATCAGAGTGGACTTGCCGGCTCCGTTGGGCCCCAGGAGACCCAATACCTCGCCTTCGCGAACCTTTATGTTCACGCCGTCAAGCGTGGTTAATACATCCCTTTTTCCCGTATTCCTTATTACGTCCAAGAAGCCTCGATCCAGAACGAACCTCTTGGTCAGCTCTTGCGTCTCAATTGCGTATGTTCCGATAATCTCACATCCAAGCAGCTCATTGATCATCCCTCATTATATGAGCATATAATCATATCATTTTTGTTAGGATATATAAGACTATTTTGAATAGAGTACTCATTAAATAATACTAAAACTGAATTGTATTGATGAAAATTGTATCATTTTAATAGAATAATTTCTAAAGTATCATTTGATAAATTTGTTAAGCTATTTTGTGCTACAAATCAATTGGAAATTCTTAAATAGTAAATATACATAACAACTTTATCGGAGGAATTCAAAACGAATCATAAATGCGAGTTAATCACCATGGTCCTTATCCTGGCGTTGGTTCCGGGATTGGCCCTGGCGGACAATGCAGTTATGCAGGAGTTGGGAAGCAAGGCCGCTAAAACAGCCATGCAGGATCTCAAGGTCGAAAAGGGGGATGCCAATGTGCTGATACTGACCAGTGCCGGGCATGCCATCGTGGACGGCCGGACAACCCAGGCGGCCATCAAGGGCCTGACTGAAGAGAGCGGAAACAGCATAGGCGACGCAAACCTCTTCCATGTTCTGCGCCCCTATTGGAAGCCGGTCTGGTTCTACTTCTTCAATAAGGCCAATGGTGAGGCAGTCTTCCTGCAGGCCGATAGCATGGCTCTCAACAAGAGCCTGGAGGAGTTCAAAGCCCTTTCCAACGATCAGGTCTTCAGCAGGATCTCGAAGGCCAATGTGGACATCGACTATTTGGCGAACCACACCGATGAGGGCAATGAGACATTCAATAAGAAGGCCTTCAACGGCAATGAGTTCTCCCTGGCAGGCATATCCAATGTCTGGGCACGGGGAGGATCTTTCGACTTCATCCAGGCCACCTGCTTCCATGACCATCTCTGCCCCGGCGTCACCAGCGGGCTCTTCCTGGCCGAGTATGTGGAAGAGAAGCTGCCCATCAACAACATCACCGCGGAGAGCTACAAGGTTATCTCCTGCCCCAACTGGTGCAAGGATGATCTATTCCAGATGCGCTGGGACGCCACTCCCGGAAAGAGCGGATTGTTCGTGATGGCCTTGACGGATGCGGAAAAGAAGGCAGTGCCTAACATTGCCGGAATTTACATCCGCTGGAACGACACCGCCAAAGCAGGCGATGCCTTGGCCCTGGGCTTTAACTTCAGCGCAGTAAAATTGCCGCAATGGACTGGGCCCTCCTGGGGATCCAAGCTGTACCAGGACATTGTGCTCATGGACTATGTGGACAAGCCTGAGACCTTTATAAATGTCATTAAGGAATTCGACGTGGATGCTGCCAAGCTGGCCATGCTCCAGAATGCCGGCATGCACCCGCTAAAGGTTGCCGGTGTAATGTAATCGGACAATATGACGGGGCTGCTGCATTTAGCAGTTCAATTTTTTTCAATCTATGTTATCAACATTTTTTTGCAAAGAGCTTAATTAATATTACTACTGGAAAGGTTTTTAAGATAAACTGCCATTCCCGTGCTGCATAAGAATTTCAGATGCAAATATTGGATCATTGCATAGGGAGGTTAAAGACATGAAAATAGTTATCTGCGGCAAAGGTGGAAGCGGAAAGAGCACAGTATCGGCTATGATGGCTAGGGAGATGGCGGCCAGAGGAGAGAAGGTGCTGGTGGTGGATACCGACGAGTCCAACTTCGGACTTTACAAGCAGCTTGGCCTGCCCCAGCCCAAGGACTTCATGGACAGCTTTGGCGGCAAGAAGGGGCTCGGGGAGAGGATGAGAAAATTCATGAGATCGGAGGGAAAGGAGAAGCTCTCCATCCTGGAGGCTTTCTCGCTGGCGGATATCCCGGCGGAGTTGATTGTGGGCGAGGACGGCATCAAGCTGGTGGCCATAGGCAAGATCCATGACTACGGCGAGGGCTGCGCCTGCCCGATGGGCGCGCTGGCCAGGGAGTTCATTGAGAAGCTGAAGGCCGACGGCATGCAGGTGATTGTGGACACGGACGCGGGCATCGAGCACTTCGGCAGGGGCGTGGAGGCAGGCTGCGACAAAATAGTAGTAGTAATCGACCCAAGCTTTGAGTCTGTGCAGCTCTCCCAAAAGATCTCTGATATGGGGAACAAGATCAATAAGCCGGTCTGCTTCGTGCTCAACAGGATGAATGAGGACTCTTTGGAGCTAAAGGACTTGGTGGAAAAAGGAATGATCATAGGCACATTGCCCAACGATAGGGATGTCTTCAAGGCCTGCTTGAAAGGCAGCCGGGTGCCGGAGATAAAAGAGATGAAACAGATCGTGGACAGGCTTCTTGCATAGTAATTCGCAATAAGGAGGGGAATAGAAGAATGATCCTGAAACCAAACCAGAGGTCGCAGATCATGCCCTTCTGCATAATGAGTGGAGGCAATGGAATGCAGTTTGCTTGTCCCGTGGCAACGGGCTACCGCAGCAGTTACGCTCACCATTTGGATGCGCCCAAGTAAAGAGGTTATTATCATGATTGATCCACTGAATGATACGGACTGGAATGAGATCTGGAAGAGCCGGACCAGAGGAAACCGCGAATCGAGCCCCGGCCGGGACTGCGCCCGCATCTGGGAGAGCCGGGAGAGCGCGCTGCGTTTTTGGGATATGTGCCGCCAGGAGAGAAGCCGCATTGACAAGACCGTCTGGGAAACGGATATCACGAAAGAGTCGCGCGTGCTGGACATCGGTGCCGGGCCGGGCACTCTGGCCATTCCCTTTGCCCAGAAGGCGGCGCACGTCACAGCAGTGGAGCCGGCTGAGGGCATGTGCAGCGTGATGCGTGAGAAGATGGCAGAATTTAGCGTCTCCAATATCAACATTGTGCAGAAGCGCTGGGAGGACGTGGATGTGGAATCCGACCTGCAGCCGCCTTATGATGTGGTCATCGCCTCCTTCTCGCTGGGCATGCCGGACATCCGGGCGGCCATTGAGAAGATGACGCAGGCGTCCTCAAAGTACGTTTACCTCTATCATTTCGCCGGACCTACCTCCTGGGACCGGCAGTGGCAGGAACTGTGGCCCAGGCTGCACGGCCGGGCGTACCAGCCGGGCCCAAAGTGCGATGTGCTCTACAATGTGCTCTACCAGATGGGCATCTATCCGCACATCAGGACCTTCCGGCTGGAGCACAATCAAAGGTACTCGACTCTGGATGAGGCTGTATCAGCGCTCGCCCCCCAGGCTCAGGCGGAGACGGAGGAGCAGAAGGCGGTGCTACGTGACTACCTAAAGGGCGCGATGCGAGAGGAGGGCGGGGCGCTGGTGATGCCGGGCTCGTCGATACGGGTGAAGATGTGGTGGGAGGGTGGACCGAATCGATAGAGTGCCTGTGAGAGCCGGCCATTCGTTGAGAGCCTGGGTGCAGTGGCTCAGCCATCATAATTCCAAAAGCGGACAGCATGATCTCGCCCAGGATCGCGAATTCTTACCTTAAGCGTCTTCATGAAAATTCTTGATCTCCAAATCTCCGGGAACTTATCAATTAACACACGTTAATATTATTTTATTAAGCCATTTATCATACTATTATCAGAAAAGTTCTTAAAATAAGCGTTTCTAACTAATGAAAATAGGAGAAATTAATATGCAAGAAACAATTGACATTTGCCGCACCCGGAGGCCCCTCCCATGAGCCGCCTCCCCCTGCTCGGACTGGCTGCTGCCGGCCTGTTGCTGCTCGTCCTTTGCAGCACCGCCCCGGCTGCTAATGAAACTGTTGATGTTCTCACCATCGCCGATACTACAGGCGACTGGGGCTTTCCCTCGCCCTATGCCCACTATTCGCGAGGACCGGGCTATGTCAGGATGAGCCTGATCTTTGACACGCTGGTCTGGAAGGATCAGAACGGCTTTGTGCCGGCTCTCGCGGAAAAATGGGAATACCTGCCTGATGAGAAAGCTTACGTTTTCAACCTTCGCGAGGGAGTGACCTGGAACGACGGCCAGCCTTTGCGCGCCCAAGATGTGGCCTTCACCTTCCAGTACATAAAAGACCATCCCTACAGTTGGGTTGACTCAAGCGTCGTGAAAAATGCTGAAGCTACCGATGACAGCACAGTCAAGATCACCCTCACGAAGGATTATGCGCCATTCCTGGATCAGGTGGCAGGCACCTTGCCCATCATGCCCGAGCATGTTTACAAGGATGTGAGCGATCCCGCCAATTTCAAGGATGCCGCGGCACTGACTGGTACCGGCCCATTCAAGCTGGTCAACTATGACAAAACTCAGGGAACTTACCTCTACGAAGCCTACGATGGCCACTACCAGGGTGCGCCTCGCGTCAAGCAGATCAAGTTCGTGAAGGTCAGCAATGAGATGTCTGCCGCTGCCCTGAAGAAGGGCGATGTTGATGCGGCGGCAATTCCCGGCGAGACTGTCGAAGATGCGAAGAAAGACGGTTTCACAGTTGTCGAGGGCTCGCACGACTGGGTGGCCAAGATCATGGTCAACCACATGAAGGCACCTTTCTCCGACCCCAAGTTCCGGCAGGCTCTTTATTATGCCATCGACCGCCAGGATCTGGTGGACACGGGCCTGCGTGGCTTCGGTCTGGCAGGCAGCCCCGGCCTTTATGCCTCAGATAACCAGTGGTACAATCCCAACCAGGAGCAGTACGCCTACGATCCGGCCAAGGCCGGCCGGCTTTTAGAAGAGCTGGGATACGAGAAAAAGGAAGGCAGCCAGTACTACACCAGGGTCAGCGAGCCGGAGGCGATCGAACTTCTGGTTACAGCCACCACGGAGCGGCAGGGAGAGCTGATTGCAAAGCACCTTGACCAGGCCGGCATCAAGGTCAATCTGCGCAGCGTGGACTCCAAGACCCTGGACAGCCTCGTTGGGGAATGGCAGTTTGATCTGGCCTTGAGCGGCCACGGAGGTCTGGGCGGCGACACGGCCATCCTGAACAAGGTCGTTTTGGATCAGAAGAGCTTCAACAGCGCCCGCTATGATGAGGATCCGGAGCTGAATGAGCTGCTGGAAAGCCAGGTGGAGGAGATTGACCCGGCAAAAAGAAAGGAGCTGGTCGATCAGGCTCAGGAGCTTATGGCGCAGGACCTGCCTGCTCTGCCCCTCTACTACACGAACTCCTACTGGGCGTCCAATGACCTGGTCAGCTACTACTACACCTACGGCGGCGTAGGAAGCGGAGTTCCCATTGCTCTGAATAAGATGATCTTTGTTTGAGGGATGGGACAGTGACTGCGGCGAGATGAACCGCAGTTGCTTTTTTTTTCTATGCGAAAGAATCTTAAATAATGGCCTTAATTACAAAATTGATAACAACTTATCTGAAGTAACTATTAAAAATATCATGAAATATAATGGTGATGGTGATATTGACGGAAGAAATAAGTTCTATGCTGCTCGAACCCATAGGGGTTATCCACACGCCTTACAGCAGGAGAGAGGACATACCCCGCCAGGGAAGGCTATCCTCGGAGCTATGCGAGATCGAGGTCTTTCCCAGGTTTGCTGACGGCCTTCGGGATATCGAGCAGTGCACGCACCTCTTTGTCATCTTCTGGCTGCATCTGGCTGACAGAAGCCGCTTGACGGCTGTGCCGCCCCATGACGGCCAAGAGCACGGCGTCTTTGCCACTCGCTCCCCGAGCCGTCCCAATCCCCTGGCCCTTGACATCGTTGAGCTGCTGGAAGTCAAGGAGAACCGGCTCAAGGTGATGGGAATGGACGCCCTGGACGGCTCAATCTTGCTTGACATCAAGCCCTATTCAGCAGGAATCGATTCCATCCCTCAGGCCAGGATCGCCTGGCAGAAGGATGGCGAATCAAAATAGGGTTTAATTGAGGACTATGAATAGCGCAAGTGCCGAATGCTGCCTGACGAAACAAGAGCATAAGCACAGCTTCGGGAAAATGTTGAGGAATCTCTTTCCTGCGAGCTTTCTCAATTATATCATTGCCTTAGCCGCCATCTTCTCCCTCAACTTCATTCTCCCCCGGCTCATGCCCGGCGATCCGCTGCATGCCATCTATGGTGACGAAGCCATGGTGGCAATGACACCCGAGATGGAGGCCGAACTCATCCGCCAGTTCTCCCTGGACAAATCCTGGTGGGATCAACTGCTGGCTTATGTCCTGGGGCTCCTGCAGGGCGACCTGGGCTTTTCCTACTACTACAAAGAGCAGGTGTCCCAGGTCATAATGGGCGCTCTGCCCTGGACTCTTCTCCTGACCGGCCTGGCTCTGGTCATAGCAACTGCAATAGGCATAATCCTGGGAATAGAATCAGGATACAGGCGCAGCTCATCCCTGGACCGCGGCCTGGTGGCCGGCCTTATGTTTTTAGGGGGCTTTCCCGATTTCTTCATCGGCATCCTGCTGCTTCTCATATTTGCAGTGAGCCTGGATGTTTTGCCCCTCTCCGGAGCGACCTCTCCCTACGCCGGATACGAGGGCTTGGCTTACATCCTCGATATTCTCAGGCACCTGGCCCTGCCCCTGACCTCTATGATCCTGGTGCAGCTGGGCGGCATATTCCTTTTGACGAGAAACACCATTCTAATCCTGCTGGGAGAGTCTTTCATCCTCACCGCCCGGGCCAAAGGCTGCTCTGAGCAGTGCATAAAGTACGCTCATGCCGGCAGAAACTCTCTTCTCCCTGTGACCACTGCTACGGGTCTTCGCATTCCTCATCTGATGACCGGCGCGCTCTTCATCGAGATCGTCTTCTCTTATCCCGGAGTGGGCTCGCTGCTCAACACCGCCATTGCCGCCCGCGACTATCCGCTCATTCAGGGAATACTTCTCATAGTCACCCTAACCGTTCTTTCCGCCAACTTTCTCGTAGATCTTCTCTACATGAGGCTCGACCCGAGGGTGAGATATGCACATTGATCCCCTCGGAGAGATCTCTCATGATCCGCTGGCCAAAATGGGACTTTTCATGCTGGCTCTAATCACTCTCATGGCACTCTTCGCACCCTTGCTATCCAGCTATTCGCCGCATGACTATACCGGCAAAATTTTCAGTCCTCCTGACATGGACCATCCCCTGGGAACCGACTCCATGGGCCAGGACATCTGGGTGAGGCTTCTTTACGGAGCTCGGACTTCACTCTTAGTTGCCGGGGCAGTAGCACTGCTCTCCGCCTCGATAAGCGTGCTTGTGGGAGCAACGGCAGCGCTTGCCGGCGGCCTTTTTGAGCGTTCTTGCATGAGAATCGTGGACGCCGTGATCTCACTTCCCACTATCATCGTGATGATCCTGGTGGCGGCATACCTTCGGCCCAGCCTGCCGCTCCTAATACTGCTCATATCCGCCTTCTCCTGGCCGGGTGGAGCCAGGATTATTCGTTCGCAGGTTCTCTCTTTGAAGGAGAGGATGCATATCAATGCCGCCAGGACCTTTGGCGCCGGAAAGAGGCATATAATCTTCACCCACATCATACCGGATATTTCTCCCATCATTTCCGCCCTGATGATGCAGGATGCGAGAAGGGCGGTCTTTATGGAGGCAGGACTGGCATTTCTGGGAGTGTCCGACCCCATGGTGATCAGTTGGGGAAAAATGATGAATCAGGCTCTGGCTTTCACCTATCTGGATGTCTGGCAGTGGTGGCTGGTTCCTACCGGCCTGGCTCTCTCGGCAACATTGGTTGCCATCAGCTTTCTCTCCTTCAGCCTGGAGACCGCCATAGATCCCAGGCTGAAAAAAGACGATGCATCGAGGTTGGGATGACGCTCTCTATCAGAGAACTCAAGGTTTCTTTCGGCAAGACGCAGATATTGAGAGGAGTGGACCTTCATCTGGAGAGGGGCGACTGCCTGGCCCTGGTGGGAGAGTCGGGCGGCGGAAAGACCACGCTGGGACTGGCCATCATGGGGCAGGCCAGAGGATCGGCAACTGGGGAGATCTCCTTTCAGGGAAAAGACCTGCTGAAGATATCGCAGGAGAATCTCAGAGAATTGCGGGGGCGCGAGATGGCCATGGTCTTTCAGAATGTTGAGGATGCGCTCGACCCCGTGCAGCGAATAAAGGATCAGATTGCCGAAGCGATAATGGTTCACCGCAGCATCAGCGCCAAAGGGGCGGGCGACGAGGCTATGCAGCATCTGCTCTCTGTAGGCCTGAATGGCGAGAAAGCCGGGATGTATCCCCATCAGCTAAGCGGAGGGGAAAAGCAAAGAGTGCTCATCGCCATGGCCCTCGTCAATGATCCTGATCTGCTGATACTCGATGAGCCAACGGCATCTCTTGACGCGCTCACCAAGGCAGATATCATAGGGTTGTTTCGGTCTGCCATTCTGGGAAGGATCTGCATCGTCATAACGCACGATCTATCTCTTGCGGCTGCTCTCGCTGAGAAGATGGCTGTACTTTATGCCGGCCGGATCATGGAGATGGGAAGGACCGCGGATCTATTAAGAAATCCCCGTCATCCCTATACTCGCGGCCTGATCCGCTCCTATCCGGCAATGACCGCCACCAAAGACCTGCAAGGCATCTTAGGGCGCATGGTGCATGGCCTGCCTGGCTGTCCATTTCACGAGCGCTGCACGCAGAGAATTGACATTTGCAGCCGGCAGGTTCCGCCGCAAATGGAAGAAGACAGCAGGATTATTGCCTGCCACAGAGGCGGCATTGTGCCCCTGCTTGAGATCGAAAATCTCAGCCTGGCTTTTGATTCCTATTCCGTCTTGTGCGATGTGTTTCTCTCTCTTTACGAGGGTGAGACGCTGGCCCTGGTGGGAGAGAGCGGCTCGGGCAAGACCACTTTGTCAAAGGTTATCATGGGCCTTTATGAAGCGGATAGAGGTGTCGTCGTCCTGGAAGGCCGGAGAGTGAATAAAAGAGATTCCGCCTTTTATAGCCGGGTTCAGATGATCTTCCAGAATCCTAAGGAGTCGGTCAGCCATCGCATGAACGTCCTGGATGCAGTGCAAGAGCCCCTGCAAGTGCAAAGGATTGGTAGTCATGAGGCGAGGCTTAGAAGGGCAAAAGAGGTTCTGGGACTGGTCGAGTTGCCGATTGATGATGATTTTCTCAAAAGGTATCCCCATGAGCTGAGCGGCGGAGAGGTGCAGCGGGTGGCTATTGCCAGGGCACTAGCCCTCGGCCCCAAGCTGCTGATTGCCGATGAGCCTACCTCGGCCCTGGATCCAAGTGTTCAGGCCAAGATCCTGAAGCTCTTGATGGACCTGCAGGATAAAATGGGCCTGGCTATGATCTTTATCACCCACGACATAGCTTTGGCCAGGAAGATCAGCGACCGCCTGGCCGTGATGCACAAGGGCCGGATAGTGGAGATTGGGGCAACAAATGAGATCCTGAGCCATCCCGAACATCCTTACACCAATAGGCTTGTTCACTGTGCATCGGGAAAATATGAACAGGGCAATGGCGAAGAAATCATGTTCCAAAAAGTTTATTACTAAGTAACATTGAAATATATATTGCGAATACATATGGACCAAGAATTAATGAGAGTAGGCATTTCCCTGCCTGAAAGTCTGCTTAATAAGTTTGATGAGATAATTCTTCAGAGAGGCTATTCTTCTCGCTCCGAGGGGGTCAGGGATGCCATAAGAAGTTATATCGTCAACTTCGAATGGATGAGCGACGTCCAAGGGGAACGCGTGGGCGTGATTACTATTGTTTACTCCCATTCCCAAAGAGGCCTGGAAGATAATCTCACTGAGATCCAGCATGATTTTGGCAGCTTAATTCAGTCCAGTCTGCACGTCCATTTAGATCACGACAATTGTCTGGAAGTTGTAGTGCTGAGGGGCGAGGGGCAGGATGTAAGAAAAGCGGCCGAGAGGATGATGTCCTTAAAGGGCGTAAAGCATGTCAAATTGACTACCACATCGCTTGGCAAAGAGCTCTAGTCATCCTTTTTCTGCTTGATAGGGGGATTTCTATTAAAGCTAGAATTATTTTCATTCTGCTGGTCTTGATATCATGCTCCATTTATGCTTCCGGAAAAGAGTATACTGCCGACTATTGGCAGCAAAAAGGAGATGAATTCATGCAGACGGGATCCCTGGAAGTCTCCCTTGATTGCTTTAACAAATCGATCCAGCTGGACGGCGCAAATGCCTCTGCCTGGATGAAGAAAGGCCAGGCCTTGAGCGGTATGGAAAGATATGCTGATGCGCTTTCTGTTTACAATGAGTCGATCAAGCGAGCCCCCGATCTGGCCGAGGCCTGGTACGGCAAAGGGCTGGCTCTGGCTCACCTGGGCAGATACAATGAGTCAATTGCAGCCTTTGATGGAGCCATCAATCTGCATCCCAAGGTGGCATTATCCTGGTACGGCAAAGGCCTTGTCCTGGCTAACCTGGGCAAGTATAACGAATCCATGCTTGCCCTTGATAAAGCTCTCGAGCTGGACGAGAAGCTGGCTTCTGCCTGGTACAGCAAGGCTCTCATATTGGCGGACAAAGGCCAGAATAACGAATCGTTAGCAGCCCTGAAAAGGACGGTGGAGCTGGACACGGAGAATGAAGACGCCTGGTTTAACCTGGGTCTGGCTTTCACAAACATGGGAAATTACAGCGATGCTCTTCTGGCATACAACAGAGTCACCGATTTAAATCCGATAAATGCTCCTGCCTTTGTCAAGAAGGGAGAGGCTCTTCTTGCCCTTGGCAGGTACTTTGAGTCCAGTCAGGCATTTCAAAGAGCATCCAAAATTGACACGATGGACGCCGATGCCTGGTATAGCAATGCATTAGCTTTGCGCCTGTCAGGCAGATACAATGATTCCATCGCGGCCTATAACAAAACCATTGAATTGGATCCTGCAAATGCGGCAGCCTGGAACGGCCAGGCTCTTGCCTATACGGAACTGAAAAACTATGATATTTCTATAAAACTATTTGATAAGGCCATGGAAATTTATCCAGAAGAGATAGGATTTTTGTATAACAAAGCCCTGGCGCTCTATGAACTTGGCAATTACAGTGAAGCAGTGGCGCTTCTCCAAAAAACAGTCGAGCTGCATCCCGAATGTGCGAAGTGCTGGAATAGACTGGGATTGTCTCTGGCTAAAATGGAAATGTTCAGCGAGGCAATAAAAGCCTATGATAAGGCCATTGAGCTGGACCCCGATTATTTAGAGCCCTGGAACAACAGAGGCATTGCTCAGGTGATGGGGAGCGAGGATTTTGTCGAGGCCCTCAAGAATTTCGATAAGGCCATTGAAATTGATCCCAACTGCATGCAGGCCTGGGTCAATAAAGCAAATGCCCTCAAATTAGCCGACCGCGGTCCGGAGGCAAGTTCCGCCCTGGAAAAGGCCAAAAGGCTGGGATACCAGGCCGGCTCCAGCTCTTAGCAATAATTAAAGAGGCAGCAAGAGCTTGCGACCCTTCACTTCCCCAATCTCCACCTTCACCCCGTAGGCGGCCTTGATATTTTGGGGCGTCATTACCTCATGAGGAGGCCCGGAAGCAATGACATTTCCTGCCCGGCTGCCGTTAAGCTTTCTCAATAGCACCACCTCGTCCGAGAACATCAGGGCATGATTGGGGTCGTGAAGCGTCATGATCACCGTTACCTTCCGGCTCCTGGAAATCTGCTTGATCATCTTCAGGGTCAAAATCTGATTCTTGAAGTCCAGATACGAGGTCGGCTCATCCAGGAGAAGCACGGAAGGCTGCTGGGCCATGGCCCTTGCAATCATCACCAACTGTCTCTCTCCGCCGCTGATCTGGGTGTAGGGTTGATCTGCGAGGCCGCTTATTCCCGTGAGAGCCAGGGCCTGCTCTGTCCGCTCCAAATCCTCTCTCTTGAGAAGCGTGGTCTTGCCGCAGCCATTGGGTCCTACCATTGTGACTACCGATCCTTTGCCAATGGCCAAAGAGACGCCGTCCAGAATTTTAGAAGATCCATAGGCCATGCAGACCTCTTCCACCCTTATGCCCTCAGCAGCGTTCATTCCCAACCCCCGGCTCGAGTTGCCCGGAGAAGGTAGATGAAGACCGGCGCGCCGAGGAGTGTGGTGATGCAGGATTCTAGGCAGACGTATGTTGAATACCACGGTATCGTATACTGCAGGCAGCCCCAGGTCGTGACCCATAAGCCGGGAGACGATGATCTCTGTCAGCTCGATCCCTGAGACAGGATAGGTGCCCATGTTCATGGAGATCAAGAAGGCAGGCAGGGGCAACAGCAGAGCGAAAGCCACGAGCCAGCTTCTTCTGGCAAAAAAAAGCAGGGAGAGGCGAAGCCCTCCCAAAACCTTCGTCCATATGCCCAGACCGGTGTACATTTGGCTCGACCAATCCAGCGCTAAGCTCAGGCCGCAGCGAAACCGGGATAATGCACGGAGTACAGATCCACGAACATATTGTCTATCTCCGCGTCCAGATCAAGATCCTGGAACTTATCCGGGTTTATGTCCTTGGCCAAGATCATCAGGGCCAGGGGATACCTGGGTGTATGGAAGTCAAAGATCAGTGGGTTTTGCACCTCGAATACTTTGCCGTTCTTGACGGCATTGATATCCTTCCAGCCCTCGAAGTCCTTGCCGCCGATCACATCTTTTGGATCTAAATTGGTGTTGTACCACATGTAGATCACATCAGGATTCAACTGCACCAAAGACTCTAAATTCAGCTTGGGATGCTCCATGGTCCTTGTCTCGTTGCTCCAGTACTGCATAACGTTTACACCACCGGCTTTTTCGATCAGCTCGTTAGCAGTGCTGTTAAGGCCGGCCGTGCCCAGGATATCGCCCCACATCCAGTAGACCTTGGGCTTATCCTCCTCGGTTATGCTGGAGGTTACATTTGTGACCTTCTTTTCATAAGCGGTCATTATATCGATGACCTTTGCGGCGCGGCTCTCATTTCCAATGATCTTGCCGAAGACCTCAGCCTGTCTATGCAAGTCCTCGGTGCTGTCGATAAAGACGCCGTAGGTGGGAACTTTCAAGTTCTCCTCAATGGACTTGGTCACATCATCGTCCCAGTCCACCGACCACAGGACCACAAGCTGGGGATTGGCCTTGGCCAGAGTCTCCAGGTTGACCATTCCTCCCTCCTTAGAGATCCTAATCTTCTGGTCGAAGCCGGGATCTATGGCCCGGAAGAGCGGCTCGCGCTGCTCGGACATCCAGATATCACCAATGCCGGATATGTTTTCCGCTCCGCCGACAGCATACATGGTGTTCATGGCGTTCTCAACCAGGAAGACTATCCTTTCACAGGGATAAGGGACATCAATCGTTCTTCCCCGGTCGTCTGTGATCTGAATGGTCTTGTTCCCGTTGCCGTCCTCAGCCAGGGCAGGACTGAAAGCCAAATGAAAGATCAGCGCCAGCACCAATATCATTTTTGCAATAGGTTTCATGTCGTCTTCTCCTTAAAAAAAATTAAATCCCTCGCTCACGGAACGTTCTTGTACTTCGCAGTGGGGAACTGCGCCATGCTGGCGTTCCAGGCAGGCTTCATGGTGGAGATGGATGTGTTCCGGCAGGTGCAGTCGAAGATGCCCTTCTGCAGGCCTCGCTCTTTGTCGAAGTTATTGGAAGGAATGTCAAAGAAGCCGCCGCTGCAGCAGGGCAGCCAGTCCTCAGCCCAGGAGGCTTTGCTCTTGGTGATCTCCAGTTTCATGGTCTTTTGCACCTGGAAGTCTCCTATGTAGTCATTGTCGACTTCGATTATGGGGTCCTTCCAAGCTTCCAAGTGACCGCTGCCGTATACTGTCACGTTTTTTTTGGCTGTTGTATCATAGTATTGATACATCTTATTTTTCACCAGCTTGGGATTATAAACGAGCTCGCCGATATGGAGCGTACCCTGGGTAACATCATCGTCGATCCTCATGCTGAGAGTGCCCTTGCCGTCGGACGTGGCCGAGGGTCCGGTGCAGTTCATATCTACAGCGATATCGCCCTTAAGGGCTCGCGCATACTCCACCTGGCGGTGCATTGAAGCTGATTCCTGGTAGCTCTTGGCCACTGTCTTGTCCTTGAGCAGGGAATTGTAGCCCACAGGATGAGTGGCATAATAGCCAGTGCCATAGGCAAATGCTGTGGGAGACTGGATATTGTCATACTGCCTGGTGTAGGTGATAACGCTGTTGGCGCCCCCTGGTTTATTCACCCAGGTGCCGTTGCCTCCTCCAAGATCATAATCCAAGACCTTGTAAGTATTGCTATGGGTTGTTTTTTGCTCGCTATTCAAAATGTCAGCAAAATCCATGGTGCCGCTGCCATGGAAATACTCCAGCAGGGAGAGGTTGTTGGTATTCACTTTCTTGTATTCCATCACATATCCCTGCCCGGTTACATCGTCCGCCATTTCATGCTTATACTTCACGGCTTCCATGCCCGGGTTGAAGTCGTATATCCCGGCCCAGGAAAGGCCCGTGAACAACACGAGCAGAATTAACCCGGTTCCTATTTTTGCTTTAACATGTCGCATATTCGATCCCTCATCTGTATTCGCAGAAATATGCGGTGAGATTGCCATTAGTTATATTTAGTCTTTTTCTAGTATGAATTAATGAGACTAAAAAATGAAATAAAGTCCAAATATACTCAAAAAATAGTAATATTGATCTAAATAGTAATATCAAACAGAAAAGTATTTTAACTTGTAACAACCTATCGTCGAAATACTCCATCAAGCGAAGTAGGGCGGATGCGACGGGAGTGGCGCATCTGTTGTTTATTTTTTCTCAAGATTATGCGCGAGTTGAATTTGGAGGATGTCTTTGTCGAACACTTCATAATATTTTCGACCTCACGCCCTTTGCGGCGGCACTACCCGCCGGATGCACCACCCCGCCAGCAGGCAGAAGATTCCCAGATAGAGGAAGACCAGGAAGAAGTTGTCTCCCGTCACATCCAGCAGGTAGCCGGAAAGCGTGGGCCCCAGTGGCCCGGCCACAAAGCCGTAGGCGGCAAAGGTCAGGCCGAAGACGGCACCGAAGTGCTCCAGGCCGAAGCAGTCCGCCACCAGGGGAGCGGAGACGGAGAAGAGGGTGCCGAAGGAAAAGCCCACAACGCCTGCCAGCAGAGCGCAGGCCTCCAGGCTGTCGGCCCGGGGCAGGACGAAGTAGGCAACGCCGGCGGCCAGGAAGGCCAGGCTCATGACCTGATTTCGGCCAAATCGGTCGGAGAGAATGCCGCTCATGAGGCGGCTCAATCCGTTGGTCAGATTGAAGGCGGTCAGGATGAGGATGGCCGAGGATAAAGGAAAGCCCAGGAAAAGCCCGTAGCCTGTGGCGAGGAGTGTCATGGAGACGCCCGCAGCTCCGGCAAAGGTCCAGGTGATCCAGAGCAGCCAGAAGCTTCCGGTGTGCAGGCTCTCCGTTACGGTGAGCGATCTTACTGTCGTCATGATCTTTGCCGTCGATTTTGCAGCCGTTGCGCCCCCTGCGCGCCGGGCAGAGGCAGCATTCTCCCAAGCCTCTGGAGCGCGGGCAAAATAGGCTCCCAGAAGCCCGATGGAAAGTGTGAGAAGAGCGACTGCCAGGTTCATGGTCTCGTAGCCTAAGGCCGATAGCATCTTTGCAAAGAGCGGCGACATTATGGCCGCTGCCAGCCCAAAGACCATGCTCACCGTGCCCGCCACCAGGCCCCTCTTTTGCGGGTAGCACCACTGCACCAGGGTCAGGGCCGGGACGTAGACGAAGCTGGAGGCGATGCCGTTGAGAAAAGCCCAGGCGTAGACGGTGTAAATCGAGGCGGCCTGGGAGACGAGCGCACTGCTGCATGCGGTGAGGAGGACGCCCAGAACGATCATGCGCCGCAGGCCCCAGCGCTCCTGCCAGCGGCCCACCAGGAACATGAAAGCACCAACTGCAGCGAGCATGAAGAAGATGGTAAGGCCCGTGGCGGCGCGCCCGACCTGGAACATCTCCTGCCATGTAGGGGCCATGACCCCGGGAAAGCCGAAGGTGAGAGCGCCCGGCCAGAATATGGCGATGCAGGAGCCGAGGACGGCAAGAAGGGCTTTCATGTTTCCTTAGCAAGCCCGCCCGAACATCGCTCGCACCTCGTCTCTGCTCAGGGTCTGGCGGTGCTTCTGGTCCCCCCACATCCTGCGGAAGGGGTAAAAATATTCGTATAGCTCCAGAACGTCCCTGGAGCGGACCACTACGCCCTGTTCTATCACTGCCATCTTCAGGTAGAGCGGCAGAAGTTCAAAGATACGGACATCGTAGCGGTCATCATGGATAGCGGCAATGGCTTTTCTCCAGAGGGCGATTTTATCCTCCGCAGAAGGAGCAACTATGCAGATGTCGATGTCGCTTTTCTCATGGCCCATTCCTGTGGCCCAAGATCCGTAGATGAGCACACCCAGCACGTCCCCCTCTAGAAATGCCAGGTCCTTCTTGGCGGTTTCTATAATTGCCCTCTGATCCATAGCTCCACCATTTCCACGAAGTCGGACAGCTCGGGAAGAAGGGCGTTTATGCTCTCCAGAGCTAAGCGGTCGTCTGTCTGATTGTAGCGGTGCACCAGACGATTACGCAGGCCATTGGCCGCGGCGAGTGAGGTCTTTGTTTTGCGATCGATCCGGTCGAGATTTTCGATGTTGCTGTAGTCGTCCTTGGGGACCAGGTTCATGTCCTTGCACATCATGGCAACTATGTCCATGCACGCTTCCGCGATCTCCTGGAATGCCTTGTAGGTTGCCAGCTTGGTGCGATCATCGTCTTGGAACTGGTCAGAGGAGATATCCTGCACCCAGCTTTCGATCTGATGGGCTCTCTTGATTATGATATTAGTTTTGTCCTTATAGCGCCTGGCCCTTTCGATCTCCATTGCCGACACCGCGTTTTGTTAATTCAATGGTCTTCTTAAGTATGAGCTTTTCCCCAGGCGTATGGCACCGTGGACAGTTTTATCCCGCCACTATTGGACACTTTTAGACCGCCATTGACATGAGGAGTTAATGTTAAAAAAAATTGGCTGCTTCTTAAAAAAAGGCTAGCAGCCCTTTGCCGCCAAGGACTGCTGCGCGCATTCATACGGAAATATCTGTTCCACTTGAAATTCGCGGTATTGCTCCAACTTTAAACTCATTGTACAACGGCACCTCCGTACCGTCGAGGCGATGACCCTTTGCATTAATTGAGATTCCGTTGGAGGGATCATCTATTGTCCCCCTCGCATAGGCTTCGATTTCTATCGTCTTAGTGGCTCCTCCTGACAGATCAAACGTTTTCTCTACCAGCTCTGTTTCGGCATCTGGATTATAAGTGACCCCATATTCACTGAGCACTTTGTCCGCAGGTTTTACGCTTTTATCTAATCTGATAACGATCTCTATATCCGTTAGAACCTGGCCGCCGGAATTTTTAACGGTAAGGATGTAGAAAACGTGTCTCGCTTCTTCCCCAGCCTGATTCGTATAGAATGTGATGTTATCCATCGGATCAGATTCATTCATCAGTCCATCAATCCAGAGCTGGGCTGGGCTCTTGAATATAAGACCTCCTGCAGTAGCAAGGCTCGAATTCTGGTATGTGTATATGCACTCGAATCCATCGCAAGCTCCATCTTGGCATCTCTCTGAGCATTTGTTGTCGCATTTGCTGATGCACTCGGTTTCACCGGTTTGACCGCAATTTGCTTTCTTTACACCTCCGGATATGGGGGTGCAATTATCGAGCTTGAAAGTGTAGCGGCACTCCTTGAGACATTCCTTCCGGCATTCAATGCAAGATTGGTTATTGGGCATAATTTTTTGCGGATAGAGCATAGCAGGGCTATATTCGTTCTCTACCGGCGGCAATGTGCCAGACATGCAGCACGGCAGCCAATCGCCCGGTCCCGCAAGTGTATAGTACAATTGGGAGTCGAAAAGCTTATTGGTTATATTAAGAACATCACCTCGGCTCAGGGTCTCATGTTCCCAATCTATTCCCGCTGCTTTTGACACATTGGTATAGCGAGTTTGGTCCCTTGTCTCAATCACTGCATCGAGAGCTTTTGCTGTATAATCCATGTCATAGAAGGCTCCTGGAGTCATATCCATGGTTAGAGCAGCAGTTACGCTGATATTGCGGGCGGTTCGAGTCGAAAGGATGAGTTTTCCCTGAGGATCTTTTACAGGGTACCTAACAATATCGTATCTTATCTTCTTCCATGCAGACAAGGCCCTATTATTTTTGAAGAAGCCCTGGCCGAAGAATTCAGATATTCCCTTAACTCCATCGAATTTAATATCCATCGTATGAGTTAGGCTGGAATTTGCCTTGGGTGTGGCATTTCCATATGTGTACCTATATTTTTCATTGAACTGAGATATTGTGCCGTTTTCAAGGTAATTCATAGAGCCCGTTTTCATTCCTCGGGTATATCCGGAGTAATCCAAGGTGGGCTCCTTGAGGTAACTATAGGTAGATATAGTGGCACCCTCACCCGTGCATGAAAACTCAAATTTCATTATCCCTGATACAGGCATGGATATTAGTGCTATTGATAACAATATCCATAAAATTAAAAATGCCATTTTTATAAATATCCCTCCCTTACATCTATTTCTTCCTCTTTGTATGGCTAAACTATTACCATTCTCGGCACGAACTCCAGGTCCGCAACTTTATTTATCAAATTTTTAGCATTCAATCCCCAATAGATTGGAGGGCTGTTGGGACCATTCCAAAAGACAAGTGTTGCATAATCAAATGCTTTGCCGGCATCCTTGCCTTTTTTAAATGTCAATTTCCCAAAAGCCATTCCAATTGGAAATTTCTTAAAAGTTTCCCGAAGCTTCATGCATTCCAGTAGAACCCTGTCGTGGACTACAAAGTGCCCGTCAAAAAAAGCCTGATTCACGCCAGCAGGTGCGGGATATTTCTTCTTGTTGATATGGTCAGATGCTATTTGATCGGAGAGTGCATTTAAAGCCTTCATAAAATTTGCTTTATCATCTACGGTGTAGGTCGGATTCAATACAAGAAATCCGGTATCCTTTTTCTGGAATCCACCAAATCCGGGCACATCGCCGGAGTTATTGGCAATCCCTGGGGGTGGAAAGTTCACAATCTTGGTACCAGTAAATTCATCATTTGAGAGTATAGTGTTCCCGTTTATGCCAGTTGAATCATAATAGTGCCAATCATTTCCGGCACCATCCCAGAGGACGATTAGCGAATGGTCATCTTTGCCCCTCAAGCCTAAGGCGATTGCGGTTCGGCACCCTGGATATTTGTATCGAATATATGCTATTCCTTTGAGTGCCCTTTCATGGCACGACCAGAAGTCCGCATCCCATACCCCAAAATCCAGCTTTCCTAAAGTTGGCAATACCTCACCTTGGATATTGTACGGAACAGGTGGCTTACCGCATATGCCCGTTGTCAGTTGTTCATCTCTGTTCTGATTCACATAATCAAGCCTTTTTCCGCCCGGACTTGGCGCTTCGATCTCTTCCCCTTTAAATATCATAAAAAAAGATTGGCATTCATTATATTTCAAATTTACGAGAGTTAATACTATTTGAGTCATCATATTATTATTAGCTCTCTTCTAATTTTATTCTATCCAAATTATACACCGATTCATGATAATGAATTTCAACCTGCAACTCGATTGGTACGATTCTGAAGCTAATGTTATGTTTTCTAGCTGGGACTTGGGGGTATCTTCAAAAAACGAACAATGCCGCAAATTATAAGTATCGCCAATTAATCATGATACTATCTGGAAAAGACTTCAAACAATTTGGTCGGGTCTGAGGGAGCATTCATGTAATGAGGGCGATATTCAGGATATGAGTGCATATATATATTGTTGTCTGCCATGAAAATGTTCCGGTTTGAATTGGGCGGACGCTCTTGCTTCTCGACTATAGAGGGCGAAGCTTTTTCCTTTATGGAGGATGGAAGATGCCTCAGATTGTGAGGGGTAAGGATTGCTTTCAGAAGAGAATCTATAAAACCATCAAAGCAGTGGCATTAGGCATGGCCATAATGGCGCTCTTCCTATTGGTATCTGCAAAAGAGGTGCAGGTGAATTTATCGGAAGATGCGTTGTTGACCATAACTCAATCGCTATATGAATTAGCTGATGACGGGGCCAAATACTCTGTCCAGGTGAAGAATGAGGGGCAGGTACTTCTCAAGAACGTCTCTGTTGTGGATGCTCTGCCACCCGGTGTATTGTATATTGGACCCAAAAGCACAAGTAGTTTGCCCTTATTGAAATGCATAGAGCATGAAGACGGAATCACGACGAAATTAACCTGGTATCTTGAAGATATTGATACAGGCCAGAATAAATGGGTAAACTTCACGATTCAAAAGGTCGATCCCTCTGCCAATCTCTCCCTGCATGAGGTTCGAGCCGAGGGCAGGGCTTTTGGATATCTTATCAAAGGGATACCTTTGAATCAGGCTGAACGTTATTCTGCTCATGTGATAGAAACTAAAGCCGTAGATGCTTTTTTAATGCTTTTGCCCGAGGCAATAATCGTGAATGCAACGAGAGAAAATGCATCGATCGGCAATGGAATGGGGGTATAGATTATTCGAACTCAATTATTGATTATAGCATCATGTATGCTCTTTCTGCTGGCTTGTGCAGGAAGTGCAAGCGAAATATATGTGCACCTGGAAAAGTATGCAGCTATAAGCATTAATGGGACCGTCACAAACACCTCCGGTTCATCAGATGAGAATTTGAGCTATTTGATAAAGGTTAAAAACATTGGTGAGATCGAACTCAAGAATGTGAAAGTAGTAGACACTCTACCGCCAGGTACAAGATATATAGATTCAAAATATAAAAATTCAGATGAAGTATTCTTAATGAGGTGCCTGGATGTGGATGAAAATGGTGAAACTAAGAATGTTACCTGGAAGTTGGGCAATCTTGGCACAAGTCAAGAGAAGGAGATTGTGCTTTATGTGACCGAGATAAAGGGAGCTCATGAATGGGGCTACAGTATCTATGCTGAAGGCCAGGCATTGAATAATTGTGTTAACGCCACAATGAATGGCAATGCATCTGTTTAGGGTGTCTGCAACGAATTGAGATCGACCTGTTAATTCACCTACTCAATTTAGGAGGTTGGGCTAAAAATAATTTGCGGATCGAATTTGCTGGAACTACCCAAACATCGCCCCCATCCCAGCCTCCGCCGCCTCTGCCTCGTCCCGGAAAGCCTTGAGCAGCGCCTCTCCCTCCTCGCCCTTCAGCTCCTTGGCAGCCGTATCCGCGAGCAGCTTCCGGGCTTCGCCGGCCAGCTCATCGCGCGCCTTGATGTAGAGGCACATGCCCTCTTTTTCCAGCCCCATGGCCTTGCACTCGCGCACCGTGGGCCCGAGGCGCTTCCAGAACTCCTCATCCAGCATCTTCTGCATATCTTTGCTGCTCTCCATGGCATAAGTGTAAACTAATTCCATTTTTCCCTATTCCTCCTAAAGATCCTTCATAGCTTTCTTGAGCATCTCCGTGCACTGGTCCATGAGCTCGGCTGCCTGGCTGATGTCCTGGGCTGCCTTCTCGCTCACCCCGGCAATCTGCGTCGCCCTATCTCGAAAAGAGGCGCTGTGGCTCATGTTGTGCTCAATCCAGTGATTAAGTAGCCTTTTCACCGAATCTTTGCTGAGTTCGTTTTCCATTATTATTCACCTACTGGAGCGTCATATGGCTTGATGTAAATGAACTCATCGGATACCAGCCAAACGAGCATCGAATCATACCTGTATATTTTTATTTCTATATATTAAGTTTGCTAAATCGGTTGATTCAAAGGTTCAGGTCCCTCTACCGACTTTGATGTAGTTTATTTTGTCTTCTGGCTTGGGCTTAATTACCACGATCAAAACTTCCTGTTCAGCCAGATTACGATCTACGTAGACGCGCCCCATTTTATCGATCCTCTTATACATAGGATCAATAAGCGTCTCGCGCTTTTTCCCGGCCATCTCAATTTCCATATCCAGGTCCACCGGGCTACCTTGTGACACAATCATAGTTATATCTATTCTCCATAGATATTTAAGCATTTTGGCCTAGTTAGCCATATTAGCCATATTAGCCATAAGCTTTAAGTATGTTTGGATAGTATATGGTACGGCAATAAGGAGAAGAAAACTAATCTACGAATCCCTCTTGCAGAACTTCAAAAGGAGTTAGAGATTGCTGTGTGAACTCTTCGCGAACTTCGATCAAAGATAGATGCATTGCAGAAAGCCCTTAACTTACTCCAAAAAAACCGATTTGGTCCTAATAAGCGGTTTAGATATCAAGACGGAAAAGTGCAAAAATAGGAGGATTACATTCGCCCCACGCACACAAAAAGGTTTAAACTGAGAAATTTGGGATTAGTAAAATGGGGGACAAGTCAGTAAATATATTAAGTGATAGGGCCGAGAATGAGATCTCTAGACTTGGCAGTTTGTCGATCTCATCCCCAGCTACAAGTATATAGGTTGGTTGTGAAAATACAAAAAGCTTTGCATCCAGCAAAATAGCTTGCAGCTTCGGCCCTCTCGGGAGAGAGGGATGCAACTAGACAAAATAGATATTAGAATTGTAAAACGTGCGGTGAAGAATCCCGGCGCACACCAAAGAGAGATCTATCGACCTCTTTTGGATGAACGATCTGAGTATTTTTTACACAAGCGAATTAAGTGCCTGGAAATCTGTGGATTCCTTAAATTAAGGAAGAATACCGGTACCGTGCAGTGCTGGGCAACACAGAAAGCAATCCGCCACATATCAAAAATCAAAACGGAGGGGGACTTGCTTGAGTAGCGCAATTGTCTCCGCCCCGCCATTCCCAACTATTCCAATCCTTCCCAACGGGCGTTCTCTGGGAGGCATTCTGGAGCAGGCGGAGCCTATGGGGTGCGGCCTAGTCCGCATTGTCATTTCTGGAATGGAATACCTTGTGGATGACAGCCTGCATGCAACATTGATGGGGGTGGTGGGAAAGAAGGTAGCTGTATGCCGCATACTCGGGCAGTGGGGCGCAGGAGTGATGCCATCATGAGACGCGGCACTCTCCTCTCGCTTCGCCTGGCTCTATGCGGCCTGCTGGCTCTGACAGACCACAAAGCAAGCCGCGATCTGGCCCTCCTGGGAATCTGCATGGCAGATATCCTGCTCAGCCCGGGGGCAGCATGAGGGAAGGTCTACGCGCCCTTCGAAAAGCAGGCCTGACACGACCCCCTCCGAGGTCGATCTTTCTGATTTGCTTAGTGCGATTAGCCGAGGCCGCACAATGACGGCAGTCTGCCCCGTCTGTGGCTCAGATGTGCTGCAGTTCCTCGGAAATGAAAGCCGCGCGGGCAAGTCCTGGTACAAGTGCGTGGCCCATCCCCCGACACAGCAAGTTTTCAGCCTGAAGCTGCTGTGTTGCATAATCTATTTATCGTTAGAAAAATAAATACCATATCATGACATATGAAGACAATAGAGATTGGCCCAAATATAATGAGATTCTGGTGAAAAGAGGTGAATTCTATCTCGATATGAACTGTGTTAAT
>JAPKYA010000111.1 GCA_026394565.1 Methanothrix sp. | reverse complement strand
CTCATGGGACCGATGTCGCTCCAGCTAACGATCTGGCCGCTATGCGTGCTGCCTATCGAGGAGGAGACATAGCTCATGCCTGTGGGCAGAAGATCGGTTACAAAGACATGAGGCAGCGGCGTGCTGCCGCTATTCTTGACTACCAGGGTGAAGGTGACGTTGGTGCTCGGCGAGCCGAAGGTCGGATCTGCGGTCTTGGTCACCTGTATGTTGGCTTCCTGAGCCCTTACATCAGCGGTCGAGCTGTTTGTCACATTCTGGCCGTGCTCCGGCTTGCCCTCCACATCCACACGGTTGGTGAGGGTCTGGATGCCCGAAATTGGGCCGTCGATGTGGGCTACAATTTCAAGCGTCTTGGTAGCTCCAGCGCTCATGGGACCGATGTCGCTCCAGCTAACGATCTGGCCGCTATGCGTGCTGCCTATCGAGGAGGAGACATAGCTCATGCCTGTGGGCAGAAGATCGGTTACAAAGACATGAGGCAGCGGCGTGCTGCCGCTATTCTTGACCAGGAGTGTGAAGGTGACGTTGGTGCTCGGTGAGCCGAAGGCCGGATCGGCTGTCTTGCCAGCTGACAGTCTGGCCGCTATGCGTGCTGCCTATCGAGGATGAAACATAGCTCATGCCTGTGGGCAGAAGGTCGCTTACGAAGACATGAGGCAGAGGTGTGCTGCCGCTATTCTTGACCAGGAGTGTGAAGGTGACGTTGGTGCTCGGTGAGCCAAAGGTAGGATCGGCGGTCTTGCTGACTGTGATCTTGGGCTCACGGACTTCTACAGTTGTGGTAGTATTATTCGTAACATTGTTGCCGTGCTCAGGCTTGCCCTCCACATCCACACGGTTGGTGAGGGTCTGGATGCCTGAAACGGGGCCGCCGATGTGAGCCACGATCCACAGCACCTTGCTAGCTCCTGGATCTAGGGGACCGATGTCGCTCCAGCTAACGGTCTGGCCGCTGTGCGAGCTGCCAACTGAGGATGAGACGTAGCTCATGCCTGTTGGCAAGAGATCGCTCACGAAGACATTGGGTAACGGGGTACTGCCGGTGTTGGTTACTACCAGAGTGAAGGTGACGTTGGTGCTCGGTGAGTCGAAGATCGGATCTGCGGTCTTCGTTACCTGGATGTTGGCTTCCTGAGCCCGGACATCAGCGGTCGAGCTGTTGGTCACATTCTGGCCGTGTTCCGGCTTGCCTTCCACATCCACACGGTTGGTGAGGGTCTGGATGCCCGAAATTGGGCCGTCGATGTGGGCCACGACCCACAGCACCTTGCTAGCTCCTGGACCCAGGGGACCGATGTCGCTCCAGCTAACGGTCTGGCCGCTGTGCGTGCTGCCTTCTGAGGATGAAACGTAGCTCATGCCTGCGGGCAAGAGATCGCTCACGAAGACATGAGGCAGCGAGGCATTGCCGCTATTCTTGACTAACAAGGTAAAGTTGACGTTGGTACTGGGAGAGCCGAAGGTGGGATCGGCAGTCTTGCTGACTGTGATCTTGGGCTCACGAGCTTCCACGGTTGTGGTAGTATTATTCGTAACATTGTTGCCGTGCTCGGGCTTGCCCTCCACATCCACACGGTTGGTGAGGGTCTGGATGACTGAAACAGGGCCGTCGATGTGGGCCACGACCCACAGCACCTTGCTAGCTCCTGGACCCAGGGGACCGATGTCGCTCCAGCTAACGGTCTGGCCGCTGTGCGAACTGCCAACTGAGGATGAGACGTAGCTCATGCCTGCGGGCAAGAGATCGCTCACGAAGACATGAGGCAGCAGAGTGCTGCCGGTATTATTTACTGTTGGTGCTCGGCGAGCCGAAGGTTGGATCGGCGGTCTTGCTGACAGAGATCCTGGGCTCACGGACTTCTACAGTTGTGGTAGTATTATTCGTAACATTGTTGCCGTACTCGGGCTTGCCCTCCACATCCACACGGTTGGTGAGGGTCTGGATGCCTGAAACAGGGCCGTCGATGTGGGCCACGATCCATAGCTGCTTGCCGGCTCCGGAACTCAAGGAGCCGATGTCGCTCCAACTGACCGTCTGGCCGTTATGTGTGCTGCCTTCTGATGATGAAACATAGCTCATGCCTGCGGGCAGAAGATCGCTCACGAAGACATGGGGCAGCGGAGTGCTGCCGGTATTATTCACTAACAATGTGAAGTTGACATTGGTGCTGGGAGAGCCGAAGGTGGGATCGGCCGTTTTGGTAATGGTGATTTTAGGCTCGGATGCCTTCATAATTGCAGTATCATTATCCGTAACATTGCTGCCGTATTCGGGCTTGCCCTCCACATTCACGCGGTTGGTCAAGGTTTTATTTCCGGAAATCGGACCGTTGATACTGGCTTTAATCCACAACTGTCTGTTGGCCGTGGGCTGCATAGAGCCAATATCCGACCAATTTATATGCTGGGAGTTAATCGATTCACCCTGCGAAGAGGATAGAAAGCTCATTCCCCGCGGAAGAATGTCGCTGACAAAGACATTTTTCAGAGTTATATTCCCCGTATTCTTGATCGTCAATGTAAAGTTCACAACTGCACCCGGTGTGCCTGAGGAGATGTCGCATGTTTTTACCACACAGATATCCTGCTTACGAGCAACGATCGGAATATTATCTTTTGATGTCACTGACTCGTTACGCAGGTTATAGCTCTTGCTGGTCGCCTTGTTGGTGAGAGTTCCCAAATTGCTGCCGCGAATTTTAGCCTTGACCTCGACCTCATATTTTCCCCCCACAAGGAGGATTCCCTGAGTTTGGCTCAGATTCGACCAGTAAAGGGTGGTCGTGCCGTTGACGTTGGGCGAGGATAATGCATCTGGATTTGATGAGACATAGTCAAGGCCGGCGGGAAGAAGATCCCATAGTTCGGTGCGGTTGAGCAACGTATTGCCGGTATTGTTCACGAAGATCTTGAAGGTGATCTCGGTGTTGAGGCCGCCTTCTGAAGGGCTGGCGAATTTCTTGACAACCGAGTTAGATGTGTATTTACCTGGGACATTTTTTTGGAAATAGCTGTTTACTGTATTTCCACCTACAGGCTCCCATGGAGGATAAGCCTCAGCATAGACTGTATTGGATATATCGAATTGGCCGGAGGGCGCATGGCTCCCTGGCGGCCCGATTATATCATCCTCCTTGACGATATAATTGTAATAGCCCGTGGCCGTTTCACCAGGCGCCAGGTAGTTTTTATCAAGAGTTAGGGAGGTATTAATGATCGCATAAGGGGAATAAAGGACATCATGTGTGATTCTAACATCATGAAGGGGAACTGTATTGGGGTTTTTAACCATTATCTTATAGATAACCTTCTTCCCGATGTTAATCGGAGTTGGCGTTGACACCAAACTTTTTTTAACATCTATGCGACCACCAAAGCCAAGGGCGAGCTGGAAGCTGGCTGTATTGGACGCCACTAGTTCCGCTGAAGGCCCGAGGGCAGTCGCATTGGCATTATTTCGGAGAGGTCCGGGCATATCAGTCTGGTTTATCTTATGTTCGAAAGGAATGCTGAGATTCACGCCGGGGGCTAAGGTGGTCTGACTTAGTGGAATGGTACCAAGGCGGTCATCTACGAGCTTCAGAGTGGAAAGCGTCTCGTCTCCTGTATTATTGAGATAGTAGGTATAGTTTACAGGCTCTTCGAAATCGGAATCATTTGGGTCACAAGACTTGTTGAGTTTCAGCCCCAGACTGCCAAGGGCAATACATGAGGATAGCATGATGAATATTATAAAAAGAGTCAAGATTCGCATTTTTCGAATTCCTCCATGATTTATGGCCTCATCCCTCACCCGGACGGGAAGGATATGACCCGGGAACCATTTGCATCCATGTATCCGGAGTAGCCTGTGGCTATCGCAAAACTGGCATTGTTCGAAACCACCGATCCACCAGGTCCACTGGCATAGGCCTGGGCCTCGTTTCTCAAAGGAGCGAAGACATCCGCTTGCTTTAATGTGTAATTGACACTCATGCTGTAGTTCTCACCCACCGCCAGGCTGCTCTTGTTCAATTCATAGATGCCAAGATGGCTGTCTTTGAGCACGAGATTAATCAGAGTCTCATTTCCTGTGTTCTCCAGGAAGAACGTATAAGTCACCTGATCACCAAGATCGGCATCAAAGGTGTTGGCGGTCTTCGTGAGCTTCAGCTCTCCTAGGGCGAAGGAGGGAACAACGATCATGCCCATCAAGGCCATCGCCAGGGCAATATGGCGAATTGATCTCGCGTTCCTGTTATGCATATATTCCTCACAAATATTGATTAATGTTAGACCCATCGAGCATAACATAATATATATACTTTTGTGTTACCGTTAACTCTATCATCCCTAACAATACCCATTTAATAAAAAATATAATAATTTTTGATATAGGAAAATCCTTTTTTTATTTTCATCTTATAAGCTGCCATAAACAGTTGATAAAACACTATTAATAACTGTATTTTAGCACTAATTGCGTTTTTTCGAAAAGCCCAAATTAAGAAAAACATATTGTAAAATATTTGTTTAAAGAAATGTAATATAATATGCTCTAGATCATGCGTATTTATTAATAATGGTATGATTATTAAAAATATGTGATGGCAGACGTCCTGATGCTCTCGCGAATGGGAACCGGCCTTCAGCCTTTGACTGAATCAGCAGCAATATCGAGGGCCGGGCAGCTCAGGGGGCAGCCCCCCTCCTCTTCGCCACCCCACTGCATTTGCATCTGCGTCGCGTCCAAATAATCTGTCTCGTTGGCCGTCTCCTGCTCCCAGCAGGCGCAGCTCATGTTCGCAGCGGCTGCGGAGGCCACTCCCGCGGGCCGCTCTTGCGGTGGGCAGCACTTTAAGAAATCCCGGAATATGACCGACAGATTTTGCGCGGCCACCTGGCCGCTGCTGCAATCGCCAACGACGAGAGCCCTGTTGATGATATCTCCCTCGCAGTTCTCCACATCCAGGTTGATCCCAATGCGAACAGTATCGCCGATGGAAAGATGTACCAGTGTCCAATTGGAGCTGTTTTGGCCGATCTGGTTTGGCCGCAATGTGGCGTTCTGGAACCTGGCCCCTGGAGGGAAGAGGTCCTGCAAAAAGAGCGGCCCAAGAGCGGCGTTGCCATCGTTGCTGATAGTGATAGTATAAGCGGCCACGTCCTTAACCAGCCTTCCGTCTTTGCGAAGGTAAAGGTGCGGCCGGTCGTACCTGGCAGCCCCGGAGAGGATGATCCTTCGTTTAACTTCGTAGTCGCCCATGAGCATCTCATCCCTGTCCACCGCTAGGGTCCCATTTGCCCCCACAGCTATCCGCAGCTTCTCTGTCCCGGAAAAGTTGGCCTCGCTCTCCAGCTCCCTGGGGCCGGCAGCCACAGCCTTCTTTTTCAGGCGAGAGGCGCCGGCGTACTCCTCGGCGATGAGGCTGGCCGGGGTGCGGGACAGCATTCCCTCCGACCACTTTTGGGATAGGTTCAGAAAAGTGCGAGGCGTCACTTTGTGGCTTATGCTATCGTGAGTTGCATCCAGATCCTTGGCCATAAAACCGGAAAACGTGTCCCACCTCTCCTGGGATCGATAGGACCCTGTGCCGGACTCGTAGCTCCTCTGCCGGCCGGCGGCCAGTGCATCTTTGGCCACATAGCCCTGTCCGGAGACGGAGCGGTCCATCATCAGGCCCTGGCCCAGATCGTGGATGCTCTCCGCGAGCTGAAAGCTGCCGGCATAGTCCTCTACAGAAAAGATATCTCCTTCGCGCCCCTGCGCCGGCAGCTTTAGCATCCCAAGGTTGGCCATTCCCTGGAAATCGGACCTTATCCGCATCATCGACTGGTTCTCGTCCAGGTCAAAGAGGCTCTCACTGTCCAAGCCGGAGGAATAGCGATACGCTTCTTCGAGGGAAGTGTTGGTGATGCCGTTCCTGGCCCGCACCTCCTCGTGCCAGAGGCATGAGACTTTCTGCAAGCCATTTCTGGGCAGAGAAATTGTAGTGGGATGATAGCTAGCTCTCACGTCTCTCTCCATCCGGATGGATTTGTTGGCGGTGAGAAATCGCAGATCCTCCCGGCTCTGGTAATCCCCGCTGCCGTGTTCGCGCAGGCATAGCTCTGTCCCCTCCTCAGCCAAGATTTTCACATTTGCGATTGCAGAGAGCTGCATCTGGTCGGAGGATACGTAGACGCGGTTGGTGAGAAGGCCAGCCGGGCGGCGGGTGCTGTAATCCCTGTAGGATCGCACGAAGCCCTGGCCTGTGACATTCTGCCGGCTATGGTACAGGACGTCCGTTCTGGGAACTCGCACCGTCAGGCCCATTTGTGCGCACTGGCCCGGCGCAAGAGAGGCGAAATGCCAGGCTCCGTCCCCAGCCATCTCCGGCCAGGCTGAGATGAGTTCTACTGAGGAGTCGAAGACATCGCGCACGGTGACGTTGGTAGCAGGCTGGCCGCCCTTGTTGCAGACGGTTATGATGTAGCTCGCCTCCTCGCCCCGGCGCACCGCCTTTTGCAGCGCCGTCTTGTTTATGGCAAGACGTGTTCCATTCTGAACAGTAGTGTAAATGCTGCTCGATTTCGGCTCCAGCTCATCGCAACTGATGGTGAAGCGGTTTTGCAGCAGTGCTCCATCGGGCAGAGTATCTTTCACGCGCACTTGCAGGCGAGCGGTATGCGGACCGTCCGGATCAAGAAGGGGGAGGCCCCAGGTTATGCTTTGGGTGTTGTTCCTGAATGGGGCCGGGTCGGCGGAGAGGAAGGTGATGCCGGGGTCCAGATCATCGCGGATAGTGACGTTGTGGGCTAGGCCGCCGCCCAGATTTTCGTAGGTGAGGGTGTAGGTGAGAAGCTCGCCCACCGGAACAGGATTGGGATCGGCGGTCTTCTTGATGGAGAGGCCCATGATGCTCAACTGGGCATAGGCCTCTCGCAGGTAGTCGTTGACTCCACCTGCGCCCGTGCGCTCCTGGGCGCTTGCGCCCGCCTGGCTGGTCCAGGTCACCTGGGCGCGCCCTTCAATCTGCTCGCCCGCGGCGGCGCGAGCGGTGGCATTGAAACGGAGAAGCGCCTTTTGGCCGGCGTTCCAGTCCAGGTCCAGGGATGCCAGGTGCCACCTGAGGCCTTCGCCATCAATAGCGGCGACTGGACCTGCCAAGACTTGTGCCGAGCCGGGCTGGTAGGTTAGCCCCGCAGGCAGGAGGACCTGCAGATCCACATCAAACGCAGGCGCATGGCTCTGGGCGGAGTGATAGAGGGCCAGGGTGAAGGAGATGCCATCTTCCGGGGCGGCGAAGGGCCGGGAGGCCTGCATCCCCAGTACCAGATCGGGCTCGACTACAGTCAGGGGCCCGGCCTCGTCGGCGTCCGCTTTGCGAGCTTGGCCTTCCTGCCAGCTCATGTGGGCTATCGTTCCCGCCAGGACTGCGCCATCCTGGTTCTCAGGCGCGTTTTCCAGCAGGCAGTTATAGGCGATCTCGATCGTCTGAGCGGGACCGGCGTCTCCGAAAAACCAGCAGATCGAATTTCCGGCAACCAGCTCGCGCTGCAAGCCCAGGCCCTTGATGGATAAACTGCTCTGGTTGTAGATCAGGCCAAGGGGAATGGTATCATTGATCCAAAGGTCGTGCGCGCCGCGGGGCAGGTCGGCAGAGATCTCAAAGCCGACGGTTTCGCCTACGGCCAGGCTGCGGGGCTGGTCGGGCTGCTTTCGAATGGCAGTTCTTGCCCCCAGCTCTGAGAGCCGGCTGATCTCCTGGCAGGGACCAGAGCCCCAGCGGGCCTGAAAGAGGGTGGTGTAGCTATCCCGGGTAGATACCGCTTTGGCCTTGAGGACGATCTGCTCCCTTTGGCCCGGCGCAAGAGACGCATAACTCCAGTTCAATGAATCTACGTCTACAAGCTGCAAGCCCTGATGCAAAGTGGCATTGACAACGACACCATAGGCAGTTCCGTCCCCGTTGTTTTCCAGCAGAATGGTCCAGGCTATCTCATCGCCCTTGGTGATATCGAATCTATCCGGCGAGACGAAAATGCTCAAATTTGCCCTTCCGATCTTTAGGGGAAGTTCCGGAGCGAAAGTTTTGCCTGCTGAGGAGAGAATCTCCGCTGACAACTGCGCCTGGCTTTGTGCGCTGCATCCGGCAGTGAGATTGAACTGCAAGCGCAGAGACTCGCCTGCATAAATCTCAGCCGGGCTTCCCCCATTAGATATTCCTGGAGTTGCCGCCTGAAATTTCCAATCCAGATCGCTGTTCAGATCCTTGCCGCTTGGATAGCGAGCCCAGCAGAGATTATTATTTTTGTCGTCCTTGGCCGATGATGTGCGGTCAACCTCCATGCCCGCTGAATCAAAAAGAGAAATGCTGGTTGTGTTGGAGTTGATCAATGAGCCATTTGTCCAGGTGAGGAGTTGATAGCCATCCGGCATGATAACTGTGCCCAGGGGGAGAGAAACAGACTTCCCATAGTAGCTGTCGACGAGCTTCCATCCTCCGATATTGACCTCATTGGACGTCGGATTGAAGAGCTCAATCCATTCCTTTGCGCTGTCCGCGCCTTCCGGATTCTGTTCCCATTCATTAATTATGATGTGTCGACAGGATTTCAGTGCACTGGAGAGATCCCAATGAAGAGACTGATCGCTCTGCTGAGGCTCGCATGCAAATTGCGTTCCGTCCAAAATGATATTTGCTTTTCCTACGTAGAAAAATCCCAGAGGAAACTGAAACTGTGCAGACAAGCTGCGAGCATCATCGCTGCAAAAAAAATTCATTTCATAAGCGCCTTCCCCTGAGACATCTATCTCAGAGGCAGCGGAGAGGCTCAGGGACGAGGCCGCGGCCGGCAAGGCCAAAATATGAAACAATATTAACGCGACCATTAAAATATAAAGTTTATGTGTACTTGAATTGGAGCTTTCTAAATCAGATTCAATCGGCATGGATGGAGTCCACCTGGAGCTAATTCGTATCTTTAGTACTGATCAGTAATATGGATGTCTTATTTAATTTTTTCCGTTAGTATCTTTAGAAAGATAGATTCCGAATTTAGATGCAATATTGCGGGAGGCGCGCCAGCCCATGCGCGCGCCCCGGGACAGCCCCGCGGATCGCCTCCCGTGGTGCGCGACGAAAGAAGACAGGATGGCAGTGGTCGCGAGACCCCGGGCCACCAGCCGGGCGCAAGCCCTACCATCCAGCGAGCCGCAGGCGGTCCAATGGAGGCTAAAATAGTGTAATTAGGAGGGAGGCAAAAGTCATAGGAGGGAAAGAAATGAGACTTCGACCTTTGCCAATACGACTATACGTCAATCGCCGTATTTAAGGATTTCCATGTTCAGGATTTCGCCAGATCGAAGACCCAACGACAGACGCCGGGGGCAATATTGCCGCAGCGGCGAGCTTGCATAACCTCCAGACCCAGATCTTGGTAGCTCTTCTTGAGCGGCTCGATCTGATGAAGCTTCTTGAAGGT
>JAPKYA010000066.1 GCA_026394565.1 Methanothrix sp. | reverse complement strand
TGTCGTCGAGATTGCAGGCGGCCGCCAGATTCGCCACGGTCAAGTCCGGAGCGCTCACCGAGAAGGTCGTCGAGGCCGTGTTGTTCGCGCCCGCGCACTCGCACACGGTGTTCGCCGGGTCGACCGTTGCTGTGACCGCATATCCGGTCCCGCATCCGACAGGAGCAGCGAACGGCACAGTGATCGTTTGGCTCTCACCCGCCGCCAGGGTGACCGTGGTCGCCGCTTGTCCGGTCGCGGCGCCGGTGATGCCGACGACCACGCCCGACGGCGCCGTGCCGCAGCCGGAGTTGCGCACCGTGACTTGGGCGGATCCTGGCAGGCAAGGGCTCGCCGCGCTCGCCGTGAACGCCGTGATCACGAGGTCCGGAAGTGGTGACGTGTACACCGCCGTTCCGCTGTTGTTCGTGCCCGTGCACTCGCAGACCTCGCTTCCCGTGTCGACCGCGGCTGTGAACGTGCAACCGCACGTGCCGCAGCCGCTCCACGCCGTGGCGATGGGGAAGTGCACTACGACGCTCGCTCCGGCCGCGAGGCTCGTGACTCGTTGGCTCGAGAACGCGAGGCATCCGCTCGTTGTCAAGCCGACATTGAACGCGCCGGCGGCCCCGCAACCCTGGTTGGTGACCGTGACCGCGACCGATCCCGAGATCGCGTCGCTCGCGCAGGTGACGCCGGCGAAGTCGATCGAACTCACGATGAGATCGGGGAACGAGATCGAAAGCGGTCCCGCACAGAACGTGTTGTTAGCGCCGCTGCACTCGCAGATAGCGTTCGAGGAATCCGCCTCGATGAGAATCGAGATCTGGCATGGCGAGCAAGCGTTGTAGGACACGGTCCGATCTACGCCGAACGCCTGCGTTCCGCCGCCGGCCGCGATGCTGACGCCGGTGAACGTCTGTGTCCACTGGTCGAGTACGGTCCCGCTGCAAGTTGCGCCCGCGTACACGGTGAAACGCATTGGGATGCTCGTCGTGAGCGGACTCGCGCCGCAACCTTGGTTCCGCAGTGTGACGCTTCCCTGCACGCGCACCTGACCGTCGCCGGCGCACGAGGGGGTGAGCGTGCTCGATGCCACCACGAGATCCGGCGACGTCGGCGTATAGGTCAGCGTCGCCGAGTTGTTGTTCTCGCGGCACTCGCAGAGGGCTCCGCCTGTGTCGAGAGCGACCGTGAACTGATACGAGCACGACGAGCAGGCGATCGGCCAATTGCTGAACGTCAGGACCTGACTGGCTCCCGCAGCGAGCGGCAAGGTGCCTCCGAGGCTCGTGAACGTGCCGCCACCCGACCACCCGGTCGTCGATTCGGAGAACGTGATCGAGAAATCCGTTGAGACCGCGGCCGTCCCTGCGTTTCGAACCGTGAGAAGCACGCGGCCGTTCGAGATCCCGTCGCTCGCGCAAGTGAACTGCGGGCTGATGTCCGACGACGAGATGGAGAGGTCAGGGACAAGAACGGTGGCTGTTCGAGTAACCGATCCACCGCTCGACGTGCAGGCGTACTCGGTCGCCGTATTTGGATTGCCGTCGAGGGCCGAGACCGTGCAACCCCACGAGGAGACCGCCGTGCTCGTCCGCCTCGCCACCGCGCAGTCGTTGGGTGGCGCCGCAAGGCGCGCCTCGAGCGTGACGCTCAGCGAGCCGCCCGGGGCGAGCGGACCGAATTCCCAACCCCACTGTAAGGGGTTCGCGCCGATTTGCGTCCCGCCCGAGACGCGAACGAGGTCCGCGCCAAGTGTGTCGATGATGCGGATGAAGCCGGCCGTCGACGAGCCGGTGTTGTTCACTGTGATTGTCCACGTCACCGTGCTCGACGGGTTGGCACAATCGAGCGTCGCCGTCGACGGCGTCATCGTGACGGACAGCGTCGGGGGAGCCGCGGTCAGAGGCGAGGTCGACGTCCCGTGGTACTGCGTCCCTGCGCAGCAGTCGTAGTAGTAGGTGTCGATCGTCGCGGACGCGGTGGTCCGGTAGCAGGCAGCGTCAACCTGGAACCGCACCGCGATCGATCCACTCGCTGGAATCGAAGCACAAAGATCGTTGCCCGAGCCCGTGGTTGCCGTGTTGTACCACATGAGAACCTGCCCGGCTTGGGTCGGGTCTGCGGCCGCGGCGAAGCCTCCGCCGCAGTTGATCTCCGTGGTCCCGGCGCGGTACGAGATGCCGGCCGGTAGCGTCACCTTGGCGTCCGCCGAGTACGCGGGCGCCGACGTGCTCGTGTTCGTGAGCGTGAGCGTGAACGTCGCCCCAGCCTCGCAGGCGCCGATCGACGCCGGCGACAGCGATGCGCTCGCTGACACGGTCACGACGCGCGTCGCGGTGGCTGACGCGGACGCGTAGGTGGAGGATAGGCAGTCGGGTGTCGTGACGGAGTTTCCGTCCGGGCCACACGCCCAGTAGGCCTTGACGGAATTCGTGAGAGGATTGCAGCTCGTGGCCTGCGCGGTCACCGTGAGCACGGCCGTGCTGCCGACTCCGAGATTCACGATTTCCCATGTCGTCGTCTGGCCGGAACTCGACCCTCCGTCAGCTCCACCCGTCGATGAGACGTACGTCAATCCCGCACCCAGCGTCTCCTCGACCCAGACCGCGCTGGCTCCTGCCGGGCCGCTGTTCGTGACGCGGATCTCCCACGTGACGTTGCCGCCGCAGGCGATCGGTTGCCCGGCGACAGGCGCCGTCTGCGTCGTCGTCAGCGAGAGCGTCGGCTTTCGCGTCGCGATCGAGAACGTCCCGATCCCGGAGAGGAACGTCTGTCCGCAGGGATTCTCGTAGCTCGTGCGCGCCTGCGTGATGCCGCCATTGAAGCTGCAATTCGCTTGGACGTCGAAGCGAATGTCGATCGTGACGCCGGGCGCCACTGCGGCGAGCGGCGCGACCTCATTCTTCGTCCACGTCAGCGCGGGTCCCGGGGCGCCGGACGGCGCGGAGGCAGGATTCCACGAGCCTCCGCTCACGCGATACTCAGGACTCCCCGCGTAGACGAGCCCTGTCGGGAGTGTTGTCGTGGCGGCCAGGCTGTAGGCCGTCGCAATGCCGGCGCTCTTCAGCGTCATCGTCGCTTTCTGGATTGCACAGGCATCCGTTGGCGTCACGGCGAGCGAGGTCGACACGACGTTGGCTGGCGCGACAAGAACGTACGAGCTGTCCGATCGCGTGGGTTGACACTCGCTCCCGCCGCAGCCCCAGCCGACGGTCGCCGTGTCTGTCATGTTGTTGCAGGCGACGAGGTTCGCCGTGAACGTGATCACGGGGCGTTCTCCCGGCGCGACGCGCTCGAATAGGAACGAGGCGCCGTTGGTCGGAGCGCCGAGATGGTTCTGATTTGGCTGTGTCGTCAATGAACCCGAGTATCTCGACGCAGACGAGGACGCATAGACGAGGCCGCTGCCCAGGACGTCGTCGACGTAGACGTTGTACGCCGTGCCGTTCGATGAGTTGTACAGCTCGATCTGCCAGGTTACCGATCGAAGGGTCGTGTACACGACCTCCGGCGTCATCGTGATATGGATGTCGCCGGACAGGCGGAGTGACGAGGATGCGGACGCCGACGTCGAGCACGTGTCGTGGTAGCCTGCAATGTCGTTGCAGCGGTCGTCGAAGAAGCCTTCCGCCGAGAGGCCGATGAGCGGTCCGCCGCACCGCGCCGTCACCGGAACGGTCAACGAAGCGGAGGCCCCCTCCGCCGTGAAGCCATCGGCGAACCGCCACTCCACCGTGTTCGGCCCGACGATGGCCGGCTCGCTTGGCGTCACACCGCTCCACGTCGCGCCGGCAAAATCGGCGATGACGCCCGCGGTGCCCGTGAGCACGAGACGCGCGTCGTAGGGATCCGCGAGCGATGACGTGCGATGGAACGTGATGGTCACGGGGTACGTTGCGCAGTCCTCCTGAATCGTCGGGACTCCAGAGATGCCAACACTCATCGACGGCGGCTGGATCGTGAGAAACTGCGTGTCGTAGAACACCGTGCACGGACCGACCGTGGGAATCGCGTGCGAGGCCCAGACGTAGAACGACGACGACCCGCCGCACGCGGGCATGCTCGCCGACGTGGCCTGGAGTCTATACGTGTAGACCAGGGTGTGGTTGCGAACCGAGCGCGAGTCCGTTACGGCAAGCGCGAGCTCCGTCAATCCGTCGGTGACGGTGACCGACGTCGGACTCCCGTCGATCGTGGCCGCCGCGCTCCCCGGGACATAGACAAGGCCGTTCTCCTTGATGAACGAGTATACGAAGTCGCCGAAGGTGATGGAGTCGAGCCCGGCGTCATCGGCAAACGTGTGCGAGTCGGTGACCGTGACGGCGTCGCCGCACCGTTCGAGCACGGATGTGGGCGAGACGGTGAAGGTCGATGTGTACAGCCGCTCGCACGTGATGGCCATCGTCGCGCTCGACGACGCGGAGAGCGCGCAGCCGCAACAGCTCACGGCCTCCGCGGTCACGGTGTTCGTCTGCTCGGTGTAGCAGTAGCCGCAATCGAGTGGAACCTGAACGATGAGCGACCAGCCGGAGGTTGCGGTCACCGCGGGATCGAACGTCCACGTGACCGTGCCTCCCGTGCCGCCGGATCCGGGCACCCAGGCACCTCCCGCAGATGCGACCACGGTGAATCCAGTTGGCAGATGATCGGTCACGGTGACGAGTCCGCTCGTGCCGCTTCCGCACGATGTCGGCCCGGAGTACGTGGCGGTGATGTTGTAGGTGACCTGCGATCCGAATTGCACGATCGACGGCCCGCTCTTGGACACAGTGAGTCCCGGCGCGGCGGAGGCGCCGATCGAGCCGAACTTCGGGCTGGCATGGTGCGTGACGCCGCAATCGTTCTTGTAGTCGAGCGTGTAGAGCGGTGTGCCGCTGGGTCTCGACGCGCACCAATTCCCGGCGAAGGTCACGTCGAAGGTCAGCGTGAAGGTCGAACCGGCGGCAATGTCGGGAAGGTGGAAACACGACCCGTCGTAGGTTGCGCCGCCTCCCACGTGCGAGACGGCAAGCGAATCCAGGCTGGCGCACAGAACCCCGTCGTGCGCCGTGCCGTCGCCGGAGTTCGTGATCGGGATCGACACCGTGGACGGCGCAGTGCAGTACGGGATCGTGATCGACGGAGCGGAGAAGCTGAGGAACGGAAGCCGTTCGATGAACGCGACGGACGAGGTAGCGGAGCCGCAACCGCATCCGTCGGGGTCGGTCAGTGTGTCGTCGCAGACCTGGCCATTGGCGCAGCCGAACTTCGCATCGAGCTGGTTCTTGAGTCCCGAACAGGCAGTAACCCGCGCCGTGAGCGTGATCTCGATCGTGGTGTCCTTGTCCATGTCCGCGAGGCGGGAGATATTCGAGCTGTCCCAGGTGATCGTCTGTCCGACCGCGGTTCCGGACGGGCTCGACGAGACGTAGGCGAGACCCGATCCGAGCGTGTCCGTAACGACCACGTTCTTGATGCTTCCGAGCCCCGTGCTGTGGATTCCCAGCGTCCACGTAACGAGATCGCCCACGCCGGCCGCCGGCGTCGCCGGCGTCTTGGTCACGGTCACCGCGCCGGGCAGGATCTCGACCGACAGCGAGTCGCTGGCCTGAAGAGGCGTTCCCGGCTGCGTACAGTCGACGTAGTCCACTCGGGCGGCCACGGTTCCGGAAACGGCAAGGCACGTCGTCGTGAGACGGTACTGGACCGTTACGGTCCCGCCCGGCGGAAGTTCATAGGCCGAGCCGACGACGGCGTCAACGCTCCAGCTTCCGAGCACCGGGTTGGCCGAGATCGTCCCGTACCCCGGGACGGTCATGGATCCGGAACCGGCCATGTAGACAAACTCCGAGCTCGGGGGAGTATGCTCGAAGACGATCTGGCAAGCCGTCTGCGTTGGGCTCGGATTGGTGAACGCAATCGTAAACGTCCCCTCGTCGCAGCGTTCGAGTTGAACGGGTCCGCTCAGCATCTGCGACTGCGCGAGGACGCCTCCAATGCAGAGCGACCCCACGACAACGAACAGAATCGACGGCAACCGCATTCCCATGCTCGCCCTCCCTGCCCCAGACGCCTGCCTACGCGGCGCAATGGCAATTCTACCACGAAAAGGGGACCCAGGTGCCCCAAAACTAACCATAAACACATTCATCCGCACTGATATCTTGAGTACTGCCCAAAGAAGCGGTGACGCGAACTTGCGAGGAGCCCCTGTCGCTGCCGATGCCGATGAGCAAATCAGCAAGGAAACTTGTCTTGAGGACTGCCCTGCGTGGTAGAGTGGTTACGGGACGACAAAGCACTTGGGAGGGACGGCGATGACGAGCAGGGCACGAGCAGCGCGCGGGCGGTTCCTTCTCTTCCTGGTGGTAGGACTGTGTCTGGGGTCTATGTCAGTCGGCGCGGCCGACGCTTGGCCCAATTGCACGTTCAAGTGCACGGCCGGCGACGTTTCGCTCGTCTCCATCTACGTCGTCTTGCCGGGTGGCGCCTGCGAGCCGGGCGGAGCATCCATGGCGCAGGTGTACGGACGTTTTACCGCCAGCGCCAAGCGCTACGCAGTCATTCTCATGGGCGACCTCCACGTCGAAGGAGGCTCGACCACGCGCCTCACGACGTGCGCCGGGGACCTGCCGGCGGGGACGACGGATGTGCTCTTGACCACCGTTTCCTGGCCGTGCGGGAACGCGATCACGCTCGGGAACATCGTCGTCAGCTGGTCGACGAACTCGGAGACATGCGGAGATGCGACGTGCGCTTCGCGCGCCGCGCAATGCGCCAAAGGAGAGGACGTCGCCGTCACCACGCCGCTCGTCGTTGACTTCTCGTCGAACGCGCCGCAGTGCGTCGGGACTCCGATGGCCTTCACCAACACAAGCACGGGCGGGACCGCGCCGTACACGTACTCATGGGATTTCGGCGACGGCGGCACGAGCACTCAGGCGAG
>JAPKYA010000094.1 GCA_026394565.1 Methanothrix sp. | reverse complement strand
CATCGGATGGATCTCCCGCGACCCGCTCGCTGACCTACAGTTGAAAGGCCGCCATGCCGAGTACGGCAGATCTGTCGAGGACCTGACTGGCGTCTTCTCCATCGAGAAGTTCATCCAGCTCTGGGGCAACTCCACATGCGGTGCAATCAGCGTTGACTGGCTGCCCTGCGTGTAAATTGATAAAACCTGCAACTCCGGAATCGGGCTTTGGGCTCTTGAGCCCGGAGTTCATGTTTTTTATAATCGTTCTTAAAAGCATTGGCAAATGATGATATTTTTTTGATTTTGTCGCATTGCTATTAGCTTGTGTTGTCCCGAATGTTTCTTAGTGTCCTTGCTGTATTACGCAAATGCATGAAAGCCGCAAGCTGCGGCCATAAAGACACGTCCGCAGATTCAGATGGAAAATCGGTATCTTGCGACAGGATCTGCCTAAATTGGATAACAGATCATGGACACCAAGAAGGTTTCGGGACTACACACATTGCTATTAGCTCGATAAATTTATATGCTATTAGCCTAAGAAGTAAAACCGTGCCTGAGAAACGTTTTAAATTGCCCGATCAAAATCATGGGGCCAGGCGTCTCATGCCGCGTAGGATAACTGGCAATTTTGCCTTCGGGTGCTGCAATGCCGGTTCGATGTCCCATCGCGGTGATGCATCAGGGATTATTGCTTTAAATGCAGCTCTTGATCCTGATGAATAGAGGAGGGAAATAAATGAGAAAATTGATAGCTGTTTTGGTTATTATCGCCATGGCCGTAGTAGGTATGGCAGGAGCTGCCAACTACATGTACGAAAAGGCATCGGTCAAGGGCGTTGGATACAAGAACGTAGAGATGATCATTTCCACCCAGACTGGCTTTAACGGCCAGAAGCTGGTAGAGAAGGAGTCCGGGTCCGGTAACGTCATCACCGAGAGGACTGAGCTCGAGGCCGAGAGGCAACTCAACAGAAACTATACATGGATTGGTGCAAGAATAGTCGACGGACGCCCAATTTTTTGGAGCAGCTGCATCTGGCCTACCGGCAGAAATTGTCCCATGGATTACATTAACTTCACCAAAGAAGCTGAGTTCGAGTACATGCCCGTCTCTTACCAGACCGGCACTTACGACCAGAAGTGGGTAGAGAAACTGTGCGTGCAGAACTACAGAATCGGCGCTGTGCTGACTGAGATGTACACTCATGCCGAGCACCTGCAGAAGACCACCGAGGTCAAGACCAGAGGATACAGCAACATTAATGCCATTGGCGACATCCAGATCCAATTTATAGATGGCTGCCCGGCTTGCTGCACCGGTGTTCTCGAAGCTAACCTGAACAGCAACGTCATCGGCGTTGCCCACATCGGCTGGATCTCCCGCGATCCCCTGGCTGACAATCAGCTCAAGGGCCGCCATGCCGAGTACGGCAGATCCGTCGAGGACCTGACTGGCGTCTTCTCCATCGAGAAGTTCATCCAGCTCTGGGGCAACTCCACATGCGGCGCAATCAGCGTTGACTGGCTGCCCTGCGTGTAAATAAAAGATCTACATTAGAATCCGGCTCCGGGCGGGAATCCCCGGAGCACATATTATTTTTATTCTTGGGTGTAGCAGTCAAAAATTTCGGGACCGCACATTCTTGCCCCTCCAGGGGAAAAATTTATATCTTCACCGCTACTTCATTAATTCGAGCGGGTAATCCTAGTTTTTGAAATCCACACTGAACCCCCACTCTCCTACCCGCTCACTTAAAAAATTAATAACAATTCCATTTTTCAGCATATCGCTTTTTCAATGTCAAAAGATCTATTAATGCCGAAGGTCAAAGGTTTCCTATGAACTCTTCTCTGGAGCTTGGAAAGATCATGGGCATACCCGTGCGGCTGCACTGGACGTTTCTTTTGGTCATCCTTTATGTTGCCTGGGCTTTTGCCTCTTTCAGCCAGACCGTCTACGGAAAGACCTATGGTTTCGGCGGCATTGAGCCGGCACAGATGCGATGGCTCTATTCTCTGCTCTTTGCCGTGGTTCTCTTCGCATGCGTGGCCCTGCATGAGCTGGGCCATTCCTATGTCGCCCACAAGAACGGCATCAGCATAAAGAGCATAACTCTCTACTTCTTCGGCGGGGTGGCCTCCATGGAGGAGATCCCCAGAAATCCCGGCCTGGAGCTGCAGATGGCCTTTGCCGGGCCGGCTGTAAGCGGCGTGCTGGGATTTGTCTCGGTTTACTTAGCCGGGCCGGCGGCCGCTCTTGCCGGTGCAGGCAATGCTCTGGCCATTATGCTCTGGACTTTGGGCATCATGAATCTCATCCTCATGGCCTTCAATCTCCTCCCCGCCTTTCCCATGGATGGGGGCCGCCTGTTAAGGGCCTGGTTTGCCACTCGCATGCCTTATGTAAAAGCTACCCGGCGTGCTGCCGATATCGGAAAGATCTTCGCGACACTCATGTTTCTCCTCGGCCTGTCCTCCCTAAATTTCATGCTCCTCTTTGTAGCGTTCTTCGTTTATGTAGGCGCATCCGAGGAGGAGAAAGCTACCGAAATAAGCGTAAGCCTGGAGGGAATACTAGTCAGAAACATTATGTCCGCCAGGGTTTGCAGCATCTCTCCGGAAATGACGCTTGAGGAGCTAAAAGAGCTGATGTTCCGGGAAAAGCATAGAGGCTATCCGGTGCTGTCCGGCGGGGCCCTGGTGGGGATTGTCACCTTGACCGATCTGCAGAAGGTTCCCGAAGCTGAGCGCCCCACAACTCGCGTCGATCAGGTGATGGCAAGAAAGTTATATTTGATCGGCCCTGAGGAGGAGGCATCGACTGCCATGAAGATGATGAACGACATGCAAATTCGCCGGCTGCCTGTGATGGATGAGGGTCGATTGGTGGGCATAGTCTCCAGGGAGGACCTGGTGAGGGCCATTGAGCTGTGCAGTGAGCGGGAACATTAAGAGGTAATAAATTTGGAGAATACGACGGAAAATATAAAGGGAGACGACGCTTCTTCTTGCCTGCTGGTGGAGCCGGAGGAAAGGCCCGCAGAGAGCGAGTCCCATGAGATCATAATAGTAGGAACGGCCCATGTCTCAGAAAAAAGCGTGCAGGAAGTAATCAGCAAAATAGAGGAGACGCGGCCCGATATCGTGGCTGTGGAGCTGTGTCTTGCTCGCTATCGGGCTCTTACCGGCCAGGAGGTAGAGAAGGAGATCAAGATCAGTGAGCTTTTAAGTGGCGGAAAGCTCTTTTTCTTCCTGGTGCAGTTGTTTTTGGCCTACATTCAGAGAAAGATCGGCGAGGAACTGGGGGTCAAACCCGGATCTGAGATGCTGGCGGCGATCGAAGCAGCCAAGAGAGCAGGCGCGCGGGTGGCGCTGGTCGACAGGGACATAGGCATTACCATCCAACGCTTCTGGTCGGCTATGGGATTTTTTGATAAGATCAGATTGGTCGGATCCCTGGTCCCGGCGGCTCTTGGCTGGGGAGATGTTGAAGAAATTGATATCGACAGCATAACCCAGGCGGATATAGTCTCCCAGATGATCTCGGAGTTTAGGAAGATCTCCCCGGGGGCAGCGAATGTGCTGGTAGATGAGCGCGACGCCTTCCTGGCTCGAAATCTGCACTTGCTCTCCAAACAGGGCCGGGTGCTGGCCGTTGTAGGGGCAGGCCACAGAGAGGGCATAGTCAGGCACCTGGAGCATCCGGAGAATATTCCCGCCCTGGAGGGCCTCAATGAGAAGCCCGGCAAAAAGATCAGCTTCGTCAAGATATTTGGGGTAGCTGTGAGCCTGCTCATCCTGGCCACCATTGCTTTAGTGCTGATCACGGCCCAGTCCAGCGAGATCATTCTCCAGGCCTGTATCATCTGGTTTGTGGTAACTGGCGGGCTGTCGGCTTTAGGCGTGCTCCTGGCCAGAGGCCATCCGCTCTCCGCCCTGACTGCGCTCATGGTGGCCTGGATGACGACCCTCAATCCCTTTGTGGCAGCGGGCTGGTTTGCAGGAATGGTGGAGGCCTGGAAGCTCAAGCCGACAGTATCCGACCTGAAAAAGCTGGCTGCTGCAGACAGCTTTGCGCAGATGATGAAAAATCCTCTCTTCAAGGTCATCCTGGTAGCGGCACTATCCAATCTGGGGGCCATGGCCGGGATGTTCATCGGCGTCTATATCATCTGGCAGCGGCTGGGACTGAACATATCGGCAGATATGATCTGGGAGATGATAAAAAATGGCTATTCTTTAATTCTTAACTATTTTTGAATATCATGATTTTCGCTCGGAAACGACTGCAATTCCCGCATCCTTGATCTTGTTCTTGCGCGCTACATTGAGCAGAAATGGCGTCAGGCTTTCTACCATGGAGGAGGCAGCCAGAGGGCCGGCTTTCAATGGCCGCAGGCTCTTTATCTCACCGGCCAGCTCCATAGCGATGTCGATGGCCTGCGCATCATCGCCGCAGATGAACACATCCGCCTTCATCACCCTCTCAATATCCTGCAAAGCTGAGGCGCAGATGGTATGAAAGGCAGAGACCACTTTAACGTCATCCGGGAGCAGACTCCTCGCCTGCAGGGCTGCACTTCCCTCGGCAGGGGGTTGGTACATGAAGAACGAGCCATTGTAGATCATGGGCACCACGGGCGAGATGACGAGCTGGCTCTTGTAGGAGTCTTTCAAGTCTGCTGTAACAGAAACCAGATGCTCGTAGGGCACGCACAGCACAACCACATCAGCCGCAGCAACGGCTCCGGCGTTGTCCGTGCCTCGCACATCAGCTGCTTCCCCTAAAAGCTGCAATACAGCGGCCGCGCTCTCCCTGGCTTTATCAACATTTCGTGAGCCGATGATGATCTCATTCTTTTGCCCCAAGCGCACGGCAAATCCCGTGCCGATATCGCCGGTTCCGCCAACGAGAGCAATTTTCATGGACTTATGAATTTACCCTCTATTATTTTACAGTTTTGTGCCGGGCAGCATCTTTTGCATCAGGATGGACATGATCACGAAGATAAGAACCCCCAGGCCCAGGCTCTTGACTATTCCCATTCGATTAACTCCCAGGAGAACGATGGAGACATAGCAGAGCCAGGGAGGAGTAAATATCAAAAGGCTCTTGGCATACTCTTCCACCGTCTTGCTGCCGCCTTCGGCATAGATGAGCAAAAAACTGAAAACCGTGAGCAAGGGCAGGGTAGTGATGAAGGCGGAGAGCATGCCCCGACCCTGGCTGGCGAAGTAGGCGGTGAGAGCCGTCACAGTCCCGCCCAGGAGGAAGTATATCACCAGACGCAGGTCGGAGCCCGCCAAATAAGCCAAGTAGGGTGCCAATTGCATTTTATGACCTGCTAAAATATAACAAGGGATGGCACGAGATGCGAAAGGGAGTAGCAATGAAGGGGGTAATAAACGTCACCTCGTGCCGCGATTTCCTGCATTATCCTATCATAATGCAGCTATCACTATTAGGTCTCTTCTCCTTTATTAAGTTTTAGGTTGAAAAACAGATAGAAATCAAGCAGGTCTTATGGCCGCCTCTACCTCCGCCATTGCAGCATCGGTCTTGATGCCAAGTCCATAAAAATGAGTGCGAGAAGCCCGATGCCCGCAAGAGCGCAGCCGCTCTATTGCCTCCTCTATCTTGCCTGGGGTGATGTGCAGCCTCTCGCAGATGCTATGATGATCATAGTACATGGGCACCTCCGCTTCGCTCGCACATGTGCTGAGAAGTTTTCTGGCCCGAGGGCTCAAGCTCGCCCAAGCCAGGGCCTTCTCGATCGTCTGCGCCTCCTGTATCTCGCCGAGCCACAGAGGGCCGGCCAAGGTCGTCTTGCCAAAGCAGTGATAGCACACTCCTCCGGGCCCGGGCTTTTCCAGGAGAACAAAGCTGCCGCAGCTTTTGCAATGCTCGATATAACCCAGTTTTTCCAGGCATTTGTCCGCTGCTTTTGCTCCCTTGATCACACGCAGGTAAGTTCTCACATAGTGATCGGTAACGTGGGTGAGCATGGGCTGCACGGCTTTATCCAGGCGGGCCAGCTCCCGCGCCGCCAGGCCGAGCAGAATCCTGGCCCCCATCTCCCTGTGATAGTCTGTGCGCAGTGGAACTGCCATGTACTTGCGGATACCGCTCATAAGATGGGCACCGCAGAGAGGCGCCGTGTCGGTGGCGGTGATAAAAAGATAAGAGAGAGCGGACCGGCTGGCTGCTGAAAGATAAGAAGAGGGTGAGCCGAAGGGATCCAGGTCCACAGCCTGGAAGTGCTGCTCGTGCAGGAGAACGTTGGCATTGCAGCAGGTTACAGTGCCGGCCAGACCATTTCGGGCCAGGTTTTTTTCCATGAGCCGGCAAGCCTGGGGGCTGACGTCGTTTAGGGTCACCTTTTCTGCGCCCGCTTCCTTTGCTACTCTTAGCCCGCGAATGCCGCTGGCGGACAGAGCGTCCAGATAGTCGGAGATGCCCAGGCAGCCGGCCATGGCTACACCGATATCCCGGTTTAGAAGCATCTTGGGATTGTAGAAGGCGCCCTCGGTCTCAAAGGTGACGGCGCCCTCAGTTATGAGATCCATTAGAAATCATTCTCTTTCTGGAAAGGCGGAGCGCTGGCATCAAAGGCCCTTGAGTCGGACCATTTGGGCGGGGTGCTGGGAGTCCTCCGAGATATCACCATGACGCCTTTTTGCTTGCTAATGGTGGGATACTCATCATCAGCCGGCCCATATACGGCATATTTCTTAACCTCATCCCTTATCTGCGTGCCGTTCAATGCCGCCTCCTGATCGGGACGGATGAGGGGCCGGTAGTCAAAGGAACGCGACTCGGGTCCCGGAAGGGAATAGGGCTGATCGCCTATGCCGTCATTATTCTCGTCTTTGCCCTGATAATCGTTGTAGTAGTTGCCGGTAGTTGTGGTATTCCATATATTGAGGCTGGTATTCTCATAGGCATTGATATCGTTTCTGAAGAAGCTATTGCCGAAGATGAGGTTATTTCTGTTCTCATTGAGCCTTATTCCGTGTTTGTTGTCAGAGGCGTTGTTGTCGTAGACGGCATTGAACTTGCAGCCTCGGGAGAGTTCAAGGCCGTTGAAGTTGCCTTTAGCGGTGTTTCCCTTCAGCAGGTTGTTGCTGCTGTTCTCTTGCAGGCTGATGCCGATGCCAAATCCTTTCACGATCTCGCTTCTGCTGTTATCCTCGGCCACGTTCTCAGTGATGTTGTTGTAGTTGGACCAGGACGTCACCAGGATTCCGTAATAATTATGATCGGCACGATTTCTTCTCACCTGGTTATACGATGCATTCCAAAGAGACAGCCCAAAGGTATTCATGGAGAGTATATTATCCTGAACAATGCCTCCGTTCGTCTCTTTAAGGAGAATGCCGCCGTTGGTGTTGTTTACAATGCTGTTATTGTCAAGCACCACATCGCGAGACCTTTCAATATCGAGCCCGTATTTTTTGCAGCTCGTAATGCGGCAGGCAGCAACTTTTAGCCGGCTGCTTTCCAGGATAGACGCTCCTATATCGCAGCCTTCTATGGTCGTATTTTGCATGAGCAGGTCCCGCACATTCTCCGCAGAAATTGCCAATTGCGCCCCAAAGATGCTGCAATTTTTCAGAGAAAAGCCGTCGCCTCTCACAACGATGGCCGAATTGGGCTCATCGAAGCGAACACCCGCAGCAGCCGCGGGATTTTGCATGTAGTAATTGAACTTGGCACTCTCATCTTTGCCCACGCCAATTATTCGAAATCCAATGATGGTGACGCCGTAGCTGTTCACTTTTATCGCAGGTTTCTGCAGGGCGGCAGAGATAATGGGGCCGCCCTGCCCCTCAATGGTTAGCGGCCGGTCCACCTCGAAGCTGCTCTTCTCACCCGGACCCACTACTATCGTGTCTCCCGCATTGGCCGAGTCTATAGCCGTCTGGATATCCGCTCCCGCCTGGATAACGCTTGCCGAGGCCGGATCAAACGGCAGGTAAATGAAAAGCACAAGAGCGAGAAGCGCAAAAGCAATTTTAGTGTCGGAAATGGCGCATGCCTGTGAAGACCATGGCCATGCCGTGTTCATTGGCGGCATCAATCACCTCTGCATCCCGTATGGAACCGCCGGGATGAATTACTGCAACAGCTCCGGCCTGGAAGGTTTGATCCAGCCCGTCTCGGAAGGGGAAGAATGAATCCGTGGCAGCTACCGTCCCTTGGGTGCTAAGGCCGTGCTCCTCTGCCTTTTCTGCACCAAAGCGCGCTGAATCCACCCGGCTCACCTGGCCCGATCCTATGCCTATGGTCTGGCACTCCGAGGCATAAACCAGGGCATTGGACTTGACATACTTGGAGACCTTCCAGGCAAATCGAAGAGCTTTGCTCTCCACATCTGTGGGAGCCCTCTTGGTCACTACCTTCCATTCCTTAAGATCGCCGGTATCATAATCCTGGAGCATCATGCCCCCGAAGATGCTTCTTTGATAGAAGCCCCGATAAAGTTCATCCTTTCTGGCCAGCAGATCTCCAATATCTAATATTCTGCGGTTCGGCTTCTTATCCATGAGCAGCTTTAGGGCCTCTGGCTCAAAGCCCGGGGCCAGAAGAACCTCAACGAAGCTGTCGCCGATGGCGCGAGCTGTGTTTGCGTCCACAGGCCGATTGAATCCTATGACGCCTCCAAAGGCGGACTTGGGATCGGTGGCGAAAGAGAGACGATAGGCATCAGCAAGACTTTCGCCATAGGCTACACCACAGGGATTGGCATGCTTCACAATGACAGAGAGGGGCTTTTCGACGGGGATGCCGTCGTACTCCGATAGGTCTATCAGCATCTCAAGCACCGTTTCCGCATCAACCATGTTGTTATAGGACATCTCACGTCCATTCAGCTTCTTGGCTATGTGCAGGCCCAGACCATTCTGCTTGCTGTAGAGTGCAGCCCTCTGGTGCCAATTCTCTCCGTAGCGAAGATCCTGTACCTTTTCATAGGCCGCCACTGCATAGCGGGGCATGGCGTTCACGTCGGCTTGGAGTGCAGCCAGTCTTTGCGTGTCGCTTTGCAGACACCTATAGAGGGCATAAGCCTCCAGGTTATTTCTTGTCTCTAAAGAAAGGCTGCCCGTCTGCTTGATCTCTTCTAAAGCCGATGACAATTGGGCGTTGTCTAATAAAACAGGACTTCCATTGGCCAGAGCCTGGCGAATGAGGAGCGCTCCTGCGGGGGTGGTTTCATATCCCTTGTCGCATATCAAAAGGCAATCCTTTCCAATGCCAGGGAGCCGGTCGCAGATTTGCAGGCCAAGCTGCTCCAAGCCGCAAAGAATGGATCTTGCCACCTGAGCCTGACCTGCCAGGACGACGACTTGCTTGATCTTCATCGAACCTCTCTCCTTTCATCGCTGGCGCTATTTTAACTTGTTGCCAAAGCGCTATTTATCGGATGCCAGAGATAAGCTTTAAGCTCCTGGACGCCTCTTTTATGATTAATGGACCTTTGCGAGGCGGTCAAGCCTCATCCCCTGGGCTGCATCATCAGCTTTGAGGTGGTTCCCGGCTCCTCCCGGCTGGCTGTGCCCTCCGGCTTCAATCCCTGGAGGCGGTCATTGGAAGCCCATCTGACTGAGGAGCCGTCGCGAGGACGGGCTAACCGGCAACTGACAGAGGAGTTGGCCAGAACGCTAGGCATTTCCGAGCTAAATGTAGAGGTCTTAAGCGGCCACAAGAGCGCAAGAAAGCTTCTTTTGGTAAAAGGCATGGCAAAGGATGAGGCCGTCTCGGCATTAAAGCAAAAATTGAGCTGAAAATCCGATGGTTACGAGAAGAGATGATCAGGAGAGCCGTCCCAAGAGGACTTATGATCTGGAGGCCCTGGAGGAGCTGATTGCTTCCCTTCTCGATGCTTCCTATCAGGGTGCCGCCGTCATTGTGGAAGGAAGGCGCGACCTTCTGGCCCTGCGTGCTTTGGGGCTGCCGGGACCGGTGATCATGGCCTCGCGCCGCAGGGCTCTGGACATCGCAGAGGAAGCAGCCCGCAGCTATTCCCAGATCATACTCCTAACCGACTGGGACGGCAAAGGCGATGAGATGTGCAAGACGATCGAGCGCCACCTGCGCTCCGCAGGCTCGCGACCGGACAAAGAGATCCGAAGTCGCCTTAAAAAGCTGGTCAAAAAAGAGATAAAGGACGTAGAGAGCCTGAGCCGCTACGCGGAAAGGATGAGGGAGCAATATGGTATTTAGGATAGCAGTCACCGGGTCTCCAGGCATCGGCAAATCCACATTGGTCGCGAAAGTGGCCGCCGCCGCAGGCAGGCGCGTGGGGGGTGTGCTGGCACGAGATAAGCGTTACAAAGATCGGCGCATCGGCTTTGAGCTGCTCGACCTTGCCTCGGGGGACGTGGGCATGCTGGCAGATGAGACGGGCAGCGGGCCGCAATTGGGGAAGTATCGCATCCATCCGGAAGACCTGGACGGCATCGGAGCGCGGGCAGTGGAAAACGCCCTGAAATGCGAGCTGATCGTGGTAGACGAGGTTGGTCCCATGGAGCTGTCCAGCCGCAGATTCGTCTCAGCCGTAGAAATGGCCATAGCCTCATCGAGGCCCATGCTCGTGGTGTTGCATGAGTGGTCCAATCACCGTCTGGCCAAGAAAATCCGCAGCACATTTCAGTTGATAACCGTAACCCGAGAGAATCGTGAGGTTCTCGTCGATGAGATCGCCAAAGCTCTTTCGGGCAAGAAATAGATCAATCAGAGCCCCAATTCCTTGGCCCGGAAAAATGCCTCTTTCGCCTCATGATCGCGATGTAGTGACTGGTAGGCAAGCCCCAGGTTCTTCCAGGCCGTAGCATATTCCGGCTCGATCTCTATGGCCTTTAAAAAGCAGCTTATCGCCTCCTCGTGCCTGGATAAAACCCCTAAGGCCACGCCTTTGTTGTTCCATGCGTATATATCGAAGGGATCGATCATGAGCGCCTCCTCATAGCTCTCGATAGCCTCCTCATGTCTTTGCAGGTTGTCCAGAGCCGCGCCCCGGTTATTCCAGGCCCTTCTGCCGTCGCCCCCGAGAGGATTCAGTTCAATGGCCCGGGCATAGCTTTCCACCGCTTTCTCGTATTGTCCCAGTCGGTGCAGGGCAAAGCCTCTTACTATCCAGGTTCGGGCATTGCATGGATCGAGGGCCAGGGCCTTTTTGCAGGACGATACTGCCTCGTCATTCCTATCCATCTGGCTGCAAGCCATAGCGTGAGCCCTCCAGGCGTCGGCATTCTTAGAGTCGAGCAATAGTGCCTTTTCCAGGGCAGCCGCTGCCTCATCATACCTGCCCAGCTTTCTCAGGGCAATGCCTTTTTTATAGAAAAGGGCGAAGCTGCGTGCACCAGCGCTCTCGGCCTTCTCCCAGGCCGACACCGCCTCCTCATAATTTCCCTGGGCATAGTGGCCCTCAGCGTTTGCATTTTCATCTTCTGGCATATCAATTCCGGGCCGCAAGCTCTTTATCATCATCACCATTTTGTTGTCAGCTTAAACTCATGGCGGTGCAATTGGGGTTTCCGGTGAAATATAGTAAAGTATATATTATACATATTACTAAACTATTGGCAAATGTCTAAGGGGGTAGTTTTGGGAGGAGTACGATGAAACCACAGCGGTCAGAGATATTAGGCCGGATGATCAGGTTCCTCAATCTGGACACAGATGGTCTGAGGCGAGTTGTGATTGAGTCGATAGTCGAGGCTCGAGAGTTTACGGTTGCTTCTCTTCATGAAAGCGTTAGCAAGAGAATTGATGTTTCCAGGAAGGTGGTAGCCTCCATGATCGGCTACATTTGCTCACGCCTGGGAATATTGCATGTCAATAAAAAGTCTTATCGTGCGCCCAAGAGTTATATTTTAAGGGATGAATATGCAGATATAGCCAGAGCAGTACTGGCTACTTTATGACCAATGTTAAGAAGGCTCCCCGGACCGCCACTACGCTCAAGGTCCGCTCTAAATCGGAGTATGCAATAAGTCGTTGTCGTGATCCGTATCATGAGCTGATGCTCCGGCTTTTTCAGGAGGAAACAACGGCAGAGCGTGGTGGGAAATTCCTTGCAATGGTGGAGGAAAGGCAGAAGAGCGGCGATCCATTGAAGACTGAAGAGTGGGAGCAGCTTCTGGTAGTGCTGAATGTTAGTCGGTCTGCCTTTTACGCCATGAGAAACAAGCTGCTTGGAGCAGGACTAATCACAAACAAAGGCGGTGAGTACCGGCTATCCGGAATGTTCAGCCGCGATCTGATGGACATGGCTCGCTGGTGGTGGACGGCGGTTCTTGGCAACAACCTGGAGAACCTATAAGCAAGCTTTTAATTCAGTCATCTGCTTTTCTATTGTCTCCACCACTTTGGCATTCTCCATAAACTCCAGGCTGCCCTGACAGAAGGGACAGAGGAAATTGGCCTCGCTCGCCTCATCGAAGATGAACCGGGCACAGCCTTCGGTGCAGGCATAGAAGATGTTCTCCTTCTCATAGGCCAGCCTTTCATCTAATTTGCGCAGCAGTCTTTTGGCTTCCGATTCCAGGGCCTTTTCAAAAAAATTCGCGGGACACAGTTGCCACAAATAGGTGAGCCAGCCCGAATCAGGATCGCGCTTGCGCCGATATATGGCCAGCCTGTGCTCGTAAAGCAGGTAAAGAGTGCGTCTTACGGTATTCAGGCTGATGCCGGTAAGCTCAGACAGTTTTTCGTCAGTGATCTCCTCGCCGGGTATGCATTCCACAATGCGTAAGCCGTCTTCTCCTACAAGCTTGTTGAGATATGCTCTATGAATAGACTCTTCGATGATCGTCAATGAATCACTACCTGGGATATAAGCTTGCTAATACTGTATTTGCTTTAGATTTATATTGGGCTTTCCTTCTATATATCCCCATCGTGAAGATTTTTTTCGGTAAGTGAAAGTGACTCTTCGTATTTCCGGCTGCTAACCTCAGGTTATTGCAAGACACAGAGCGCACGGAGGACTCACAGAAGACATTTGCAGAAAAATTACCTAAACTTAAAAAATATATATTAAAGTTTCATTCTGGGATTCCAGGCACTCAGCTCGACCCTGCCTCCCCAAGAAGGATCTTGAGCTTTTGTATGGATTGCAAAGCCAAGTTGGCCTCATTGAGCTTTTCCTGCTCGTAGTACTGAAGGATATCCTCAATAGGTGCTTTGAGACGGTAGATCTTCATGGGCCGGCCGGTGCCATCGCTCCGGCTCATCTTTTCCTCCACCCAGTTGTTCTTCCGAAGCGTGCGCAGAGCAATGCTCACCTCCGGCTGGCGCAGATCTGAGCCCCGCTCAATCTCGCGGGAGGTGGCCTCTGTGCCGCTGGCCAGATAGGCGATCATATTGGAGACCTTCCTCGGCACTCCCAGGCTTTTCAGCGTTTCTACCACTTCAATATCTTTTTCGTCAAATCTCATTACGAACGATTCCTTCATTGTTATCTTCTCCCTTATTTTTACTCCCTTGCAATAAATGAAGTACCTTATGATATAAATAGTTTATTTATGTTAAAAAAATTTTTACTATTATTACTACATTCGGCAAATGCATTAAAAATAAATAACTTTGTAAAAATTTGATTATCTTCTTTTTATCTTCTCGACAAATTGCCTCTTTTTTTTCACAGCATTCATAGCTGCCCGGTCCACTCTGGCCGTCATCTCCGCCACATCTCTTTTCGCGTCCTGGCCCACTGCCTTTTTTATGGGCGTGTAGGCAGCTTCCCGGAAGCGCGGGGCGAAGTCAGTCACATTGCCGTCCATCTGCAGCTTTGCGCCCTCTCCCGCCTCGACAGTGCCGATCTCATCCACTGCCACTCCGGCCCGGCGAATGGTGCGAGCGATCTCTTCCGCCTCTTCCTGGGGAGCAATGATAAGCAGAGCATCGATGGAGACGCCCAGATAATCGATCAACAGGTCGTCGAGCATCTCCAAAACCCGCGCATTTACCAGGCGGCGCATCCTCTCCTCCTCGAAGAGCAGCTTCACCCCGGCTGTGTAGGAGATCTCCTTGGCATCGCCGCGAATGCCTCCGTTGGTCACATCGGTCATGGCGTGGATGGCAAGGTCTTCCTTGAGCAGAGCCTCGCAGGCCTCCAGGAATTTGATGTTCAGGGTCTCTTCCACTACCTCATGCCGATCATAATAAAGGGCAGCCGAGCAGACCGTTCCTCCTCCGGCACCCTCGCTCATCATGATCACGTCCCCAGGACGGGCCCCTTTTCTGGGCGTGAGCTTGTCGGAGACGCCTACAGCTCCCACGCAACCGGTCAGCCGGTCGCCGATGACCATATCTCCGCCGATGCGAAGAGTACTTCCGGTGATGAGAGGAACGCCGATCAGCTCCGAGACGGTGGCGATGCCGGCGATGTGGTCGAAGAGCTTGGAGACATCCCCATCATCGGCCAAATGAACATCGGAGAGAAGAGCTACGGGCTTTGCGCCCATGACATAGACATCGCGTAGAGCTGCGCGAGTTACATGAAAGCCGGCCAGAAATGGATAGTCGCTGAGGCGGGAGTGCATGCCGTCTACGGTGACGGTTATGTACTGTCCTTTGCCTTTGACCACGCCTGAGTCGTCCAGTTGGCGGGAGTCCACCACAGCATTGGTGCGACCGATAACCTCGGCAATCTTGGTGTGCGTATAAAAATCGCCTGAGCCTCGCGAGCCCACTCCATAGTCGCCCATGGAGACGCCCACACTCTCCAGCCGGAAGACTTCGCCACGGGGATGCAGCGTCGCTGCCGCTTCTTCTATTACCGCCTCCGCCAGGATGAGGGCTTTATCCTCAGGTATTCTCTTAACCTCTCTGATCAGTGAGATGAGCTTGGACTTTATTTCGGGATCCTTTCGCAGCAGGCCCCGCTTGGCAAAACCTTCCAGATCCATGAGGCGGTGTTGTCCTCTCCTCTAGTAAAGATCTTGTGTCAGATAATCTTCTGATAAGTCAGATAGTTCCCAGGATGACCGTGTCTACTCATGCCGAATGAAAAACGGAAAATACAGGAAAAGTAGCCCGGCCGGGATTCGAACCTGGGTGGGGAGGTCCAGAGCCTCCTGTGATTGACCGCTACACTACCGGGCTTCGCCACTAACCTCGCAGCAGGTAGTTATTAATCTATCGATTGGCTGGACCCTTCTGCCCCTGGGCAGGTGAGGAGCACCACCCTGCCCTCGCCCGACAGATCCTCTTTGGCCAGTTGCAGTTCATCTTGCGGCTTTACAGGCTCCCGGCCTTTGAGAAAATCGTCTACAGGATCAAGCTCAAAGCCCAGGGCCCCTGTGCGGTAGTGCATGGGCACAACCACCTTTGGATGCAGTTGTTTCATCACCGTGTTCGCACCGGCGGCATCGATGGTATATCTTCCGCCAACCGGCAGAAAGAGCAGGTCCACAGGACCGATGGCCTTTACCTGGTGCGGGGTCAAAGTATGCCCAAGATCGCCCAGGTGACAGACTCTTATGTCGTCCAGCACGAAGCAGAAGATGGTGTTTTCGCCTCGCAGCTTTCCTCTCTTTGCGTCATGATACGACTTTATGCCTGTGATATCCATTCCCATGCTGATGTAATAGCCGGGGTCGAAGATCACATCCGGATTGCTTCCTGCGGCGTCGACATTGTTGTGATCCAAGTGGTCATGGCTTATGATCACAATGTCCGCCTCAACTATGGGCATGACATATCCCACATCGTTCTCATGAAAAGGATCCAGGAGGATAGAAAGGCCTTCCTCGCCCTTCAAATGAAAGCAGGAGTGTCCGAGCCAAGTGACAATCATAGCTGCAAATAAATCTCCCGCTAAAAATCCCTATCGATTCGTGCATCGATCACGGCATGAACTACACCGGGAGAGTACTTCTTTACCAGCACACAGCTCAGGATCTCGGCCCGGCAGCCCAAAGCCGCAGCTGCCTCTGTCACATCTTTAATGGCCGCGGCCGGATACATGCGAGAAGCAATGGTCTGATGGTAATGCAGTATGCCCCCCGGCCTCAGAGCGGAAATGCCCGTTTGCAGGTACTGGTCGGTTACCTGGACCATGCCCATCACCACTCTGTCGGCGACGCCCTCTGGAGTTACCTTCGCGCAGTCACCATAGATCGGCTCTACTATCTCTTCCACATGGTTTTGCCGAATATTTTGGCAAAGAAAATGGTAGGCGTTGGGATTCAGCTCAATGGCCGTGATCTTCCTCGGCCGGGAATGAACTGCCATGGGAAGAGTGAAGTAGCCAATCCCGGCAAACATGTCCACTACATGTTCGCCCTTGCCGAGACGGCTCATCCTTATGCGCTCCCTGAGGTTGCCCGGCGAGAACATCACCAGGCTCGCATCTAAATTGAAGACCACTTTATTTTCTTTATGCACCGTCTGAGTCTTGTTTCCTGCGATGATTCTGCGCGCAGGCTCGCGAAAGGGGCCGAAGATGCCATCATCGGCTAAGACAGTGCAGCAGCGAGGATAAAAGTCTAAAAGAGCCTGGCCGATATGCTGCTCATACGGCTTCAGGTCGGGATGAATCTTGACTACGATTACCTCTCCCATTATGAACCAGCCGCGCGGAATAAGATGGATGCATTCGTCGGGAATCTTTCCTTGCAAGGCATGGAAGAGATCCGGCTTTTTCTTGTAGAAGACCGGATCTTCTTGCATGACGATCTCGCAACCGGAGACGGACCTGATAACCGGGATTTCTACATGGCTTTGTCTCTTTGTTACCTTGCGGCTCCTATCAAAAACACCCAAAGAGACAACCCTTTCCAGAGCTGCATTTGCATCCTTTTTCTCTGCCCTTACCGCCAATCTAGTTTTTCCGGGTGTAGCTCTGCTCAAAGCTTACCCCATCTCCCGTCAGGTTGAACATCAAGACCGAGGTCTCATTCTTGCGCGTGACAGTCGATGCTAGTCCGTGAACCAGCAGGTTGGTATCGAAGCCTTGCGGCGCATAAAAGCTGAGGCCGACAGGAATTGTTGTCCAGTTGCCCTGCAGATATATCTTCACGCTGGCGTCTCCGGTGGAGTTCATTCGCACCAGTGTATTCTCTCCATGTGAGATGGTCACAATTCCGCCTCGGGCACTGATGCTCCGGTCGATATCCGGGGGCAGAGCCATCTCCATATCATTGGCCATTGCCTGGGGGTTGGTGATGTCCAGGCCAAGATAGCTTTCGTTGCTGGAATTGGAAAGGTATACGGAATACGAAACCAGGGACGTTGGCTGTACTGGTGCCTGTACTGGCGTTGGGCCATAGATGGATACAACGGCAAGAAGAGCCAGCAAGATGGCCGCGCCAAGCAAGGTGACTGTTTTTGGCGGCATTGCCATCTTCTTCTTGGTCAATGGGGGCTTGTACGGCTCTCTTGCTGGGGATGTGGCAGTTACTATTATCTTTTCGGCAGGCTCGCTTGGAGATGCCGCCTCTACCGTCTCCGTTGCCGGGGAGATCTCCTCGAAGGCCTCAGGAGTGTGCAGTGGATACGACTGCGGTTTTGCTGCTGCGTCCTTCAGCCCCGCCGTATCTTCGGCAAAGGCGGGCGCTTTATTTGCGGTCTCATCCACGAGAGAAGCTCTTGGCTCTTGCTCTTCCACTTCTACCGGCATAGGGCTGTCCGGGAGGGAGGTGGTCTTCCTTCGCGTGGGCAGCACCACGCTGCCCTCTTCGAAGTTCAAGATCAAATCGGTATACGTACCGCTAACATCCACGAACTTGAGTGCGCGCGGGACCAGGTAGGAGACGCCGGAAATCTTGACCTCTTCGAAGAACTCTGTATTCTTCGTCAAACGATCCTTGAAGGCATAAACTGCCCCGCTTTCCATCTTGGCGTCTATCTCGCTAAGGCTGGGGAAGCGGTCCTCCTGCGCGGCCAGCTCTTTAGTGGCCACGACATAGGCTTCAAAGAAAACACGGCTCATTCGGTTGAGCCGATTGGTGTAGCGCCTATCGAAGAGAAAGGAGAAGCTATCTCCTTTGAGCTGCAAGCTCTCTTCTCGCGAATGCCGCCAGGCAGAGAAAGAGACGTCCATCAGAGGATCATATCTCCAAACCGAATAAGTATTTTATGTATGGAAAATGTCCTGATGTCTGCAAAATATTGGAAATAGGTATCAAGGCATCGAATAGATCTCATATCAATCTCGTATGACAGGTATCTTTAAATCTCGCAGGCAGAACAATAGAGATCCGATGAAGCATTTGGGATTGGTGCACATTCTTCTGCTCCTTGGGGTGGGGCTATTAATGGGTACGGCGGCGGCAGAGCTTACGGCCTACCAGAATCTGATACCCACTGCGGAGGTTGGACAGATGGTAACTGTAACAGTATCTCTGACCTACAATGGCCTGAACTCCACACAAGCCGTGGTCGCGCCCAGTCTTCCTCCAGGTATTGTCGCGAACGGGGGAGGGCAGAGCACACAGCTATACCCCGGGGTCACGCAGCAGATCAGCTACCCCCTCACGGCGCAGCAGAGCGGGAATTATTGGATCGTTTCTGAGATATCTTACGCGGAAGACGGAACCTGGCGCAATCTTCGACTGGAAGCGCCTTTTACGGCTACACCTTCTGCTGTGCCCCAGGCGCAGCCAACGCCGGGAGCAACAACACCGGATAATGTAGGGCCGAACGGCACAAATCCAATGGGGACGGACCCCTTCGCCGTGCCACCGGGCGGTGTGCTGCCCGACGGAGTATCGCCGCGCGAGACGCCGCCTGATAACAGGCAACCCGACAACAACGGGACACAGCATGGAAGCGGATTTCCTGGAGATATGCGGCAGGAAGGCTTTAACCATGTCTCCGGCTTGGGAGAACGGCCCCCTGAGGGGCAATAATTTTATTTTATATCCAAATCGTCGCGAGTAAAGAGCGCTTGCAGCACAAATCCCCGCTCTTCGATGGCTTCTCTTCCGCCTTCCTGGCGGTCTAATATGGTCAGAGCCTGCACAGGCCGATAACCTGCCGCGGCAATGCGATCGATGGCTCTGAGAAGGGATGCGCCCGAGGTGACCACGTCTTCCACCACCGCGACCATCGCTCCCTTTTGCAGAGCCGGTCCCTCCACATAGCTCATGGTGCCGTGCTTCTTAGGCTCTTTTCGCACAATCAGGCCGGACAGCCCTCTTTTCTGCAGATGGCTTAGAACGGAAATGGATGATACAATGGGGTCTGCACCCAGGGTGAGCCCACCTACGGCGGATACCTCCGGCCGGATCATCTCCAGCAGCAGCTTGCCCGCGAGATAGGACCCTTCCGGACTTAAGGTAACGCGCTTGCAGTCCATGTAATAATCGCTGGTTTTGCCGGAGGACAGGATGACCGGCCTTACCTCAAGGGACTTGTCCTTGAGCAATTCTAATAGCCTCTCTTTATCATTCACTTCTTTATCCCCCTATCTTGTAAGAATAGCTATGGTAATAATCCTTACTGCTCTGATGATATCACTGTGCCTCGCAATAGAATTAAATATTTGATATCTAACCGTAGTGTAAATGTTAGATCAATATGCAAGAGTAATAGAATGTAAATTAAAGAAGATTATACCACAAATTGCCATTCAGGAACTGAAATATATTTTTTTATTATTTTTGAGCACAAGAATTATTTTGACATTTATTGGAGTGCAATCCCGTATCTTCTTAGAACCCTATCACGGCAAAGAATATGTATGGATTTATTCTGATAAACTGTGGTTGGACATTTGGGGCGTTTGGGATACAGGTTGGTATTTGGGGATTGCAGCGAATGGTTACTCGGCAACGACTGCTGCGTTTTTAAATAACCAGGCAAATTACGCATTCTTTCCGCTTTACCCACTGCTTATGAGACTTTTCAGTTTCGATATTAATAATATATACATCACAGGAATTATTATATCAAATATCTGTTTATTAATCTCATGTATATTTTTATATGATCTAGTGAAACTGGACGAAAGCAGTGATACCGCCATCAGGTCGGTCAAATACATGTTTTTGTTTCCTACGGCTTTTATCTTATCAGGCGTATTCACTGAATCCCTTTTTCTCGCCCTGGCCCTGGCTTGCTTTTATTATGCCCGGAAGGGAAACTGGCTTTTGGTCGGGTTATTGGGTTTTTTCTTGTCGCTCACGAGATCACTAGGCGTCTTAATTATAGTGCCAGCACTATATGAATATCTGAAATCAAAACCAATTAGCAGGGATGTTTTTTACCTGCTTATGATACCATTTGGTCTTTTGCTATTCATGATCTATAATTATTACTTGACTGGGGATTTTCTGGCTTTTATGCACACACAATCGGCATGGGGTAGATCACTGGCCAATCCTCTTAGGACATTATATGAAGGATTGATCGGCTCAGGAAATGCCAATATCTTTCCGGGATTATTCACAATAATTTCTTTATCAATGATGATATTATTTTATAAAAAAATTAGATTCTCCTATTGGATCTTCGGCATGTATTCAATCATAGTTCCGCTGTTGTCGGGATTGTATTCTATGCCCAGATTTGCGCTGGTGATTTTTCCTCTTTTTATATTATTGGCTCAAATGACAAAAGAATCCAATACGGATCAGGTGCTTGTCATATTTCTTGCCTTATTGCAGGGATGTTTAATGGTATTCTGGAGCAATGGCTTCCCGGTAATTATCTGACGAGGCTGAGATGGCCTTTAGGACTGAGAAGGAACACGCCATACATATTTTTTGCTTAGCGTATAGTTGAATCCAAACGCGAGCAGAATAGCGACGGCTTCAGATATAACATAATTTATTTTTATAAATTCAGTTAAAACAAAAAGCGTAGATAAATTTACGCATATTCCCAGAAGGGATGCTAGATGGTATCTCATCACCGAATCCAAGAGATGGCCAACGGTTAGGAACTTGTACTCAAATGTTATTCTTGTGTTTAAAATGAAGTTCCATAGTATGCTAATTTCGATTGCGATCATTGCAGATGACATGTAATACAGATGCTCGTGACTTGTCAAAATCCAAATTGTAAGCAAATTAATAATTGCTCCACTCGCTCCGACAGAGGCGAACATTAATAAATTTTGCCAATCAGTGCCTATTGCGGCTTTGATGATCTTCATTGGCCCCGCCCCATCACCAGTAGCCGCGCATCCTTCCCCATTTGAGTTCCAACAACAGCATGAATATCCTGCATATTTCCCTAACACCATTCATGTTGAAGCCGGCTTTTGTATAACCCGCTTTCCTCCGGCAAAATGAAATGGGAACTTCAACTGTTTTCGCCTTCGATTTATATACGACCTCGATTGCTATCTTAAATCCTCTGGGCTTAAGTTTCATATTGCTCAATACATCTCGTTTTGTGGCCATCATGCCGGTCATGGGATCTTTTATATCTTTCCCTAGTATTAGCCTCGTTATCCAAGCAAAGGCAATCGTGACAATCTTTCTTCCCAAGGCATCGCAGCTTTTTCCGCCTCGGACCAGCTTGGAGCCCAATACTATGTCGTATTCACCGATATTATTCAGCATATTAAGAAGGTCCTGGGGCCGGTGAGAGCCATCACCATCCATGAGGACGACTATATCCCCACGGGCATGGGATAATCCTTCTAAAAATGCATTACCCAAACCATCCGATTCCTGGATTATGACTCTCGCGCCCACAACTTCAGGTATGACTATGCTCTTGTCGACTACGATTATTTCATGTTTTTGTTTTATGGAATCATTTATTTCATCGATTAGCTCTTGAATTGCAGGTTCATTTTTTATGGGGATTATTATTGAAATAAACATTTATATACCCAAATCATCGTGCGAGAATAATGCTTTGAAGCTTAAATTCGCGTTCCATAACGCGCCCAAGCTGAGTCCTCTTGCAGCGGAAGTCTCCGGCCGGGTCATCCCACGCATCGGCTTTTCTTTATCATTCACTTCGTTATCCCCTTTCCTGTAATAATCGCACGGTAATAATTCTTACTTCTCTGCCGGCTTTCTTTGGGCCGCTTTTATCTCCGCCAGGGTGCCTAGGTCGGTTCCGTCCAGCAGATAGATGCGCGCCCCATCCCAATCGGCCATGGCTAAGAGAGGCCCGCGCATTTCCTCGACCGGCTCATTGAGAGGCAGTCCGCCGCAAAGAATGTTGAAGGCGGGGGCAATGATGATCTCACTTCCACTGGCAAAGCCGTAATGCTCTTGCACCACGCGACTCATCAGCAGCGCTTTTGCCCAAACGGGGCGGGAAGGAGAGTGGCCCAGGGGGTCCTTGAGCCTTATCGCCGGATGCAGGTGCCCCGCCACCAGGCTGTCCGCGTGCATGACCTTTTCATCCGGCCAGGTGTGGCCGTGGAAATAGCCCACGCCGTCGAGCACAAACCCGGAGGACGGGCGCACCCGCGTACCCAGGGGGGCCATGTCGGCAAGGTTGCTGTCGTGATTTCCCGGCACGATCTCCACCAAAACCTGGGCAGAGAGCCGGCGCAGGAATTCGGGGATCTCCCTCTTCTCCTGCCAGCTCGTCCTGGGAACATTGTGCTTTATGTCCCCTAGGAGCAAGAGCCTGTCCGGTTTTATCTCGGCCAGAAAGCCCAGCAGCCGCACTAAAATTTTCTCGGTCTGGCTGGGAATAGAAACACCTCCCAGCCACAGCTCATGCTCCAGGCCCAGGTGAAGATCGGCAGCCACCAGGACGCGTTCTTCTCCCTCCACCAGGAGAAGGGGCGCATCAAAGACGGGCGAGATCAATCCAATAGCCTCTTCATGAGGTTGACGCGCGAATTGTCCGTCTCTCCGGCGCGGCGAAAGTCAGTTCTTAGCCCCAGGATTTTTTTGCCCTGCATGAAGAAGTAGCCTATCTCCCAGGCGGTGCCGTCTTCCACCTGAGGTCCGTCCAGCATGGCCACCATGACATCGCATTCGCTTAACGCCTGCAAATTAGCCTGGAAGATCTGCGCCGGCAATGCAAGGCAGGGAACGATCTCATGGGGCCAGATGATCTCAACATTTTCCAGCCGATCTTTTAGGAAGGACTTGACGCGCTCGCCCCAGGCGATCTCGCCTTGCGAGAAGAGCGGGCCGGAGAGGTAGATCTTGTGCATCATGACATCTGCCTCGAAGCCTTCGTGTCTTTGTGCCTTTGTGGTGACCGTAAGTTGCACCCAACCACAAAGACGCAAAGAAATTTCATATCTAAGCAGTAGCCGCTTCCTTCAGCCTGGCTTTCACAAAGCCTCTCTCCAGACTGGCCAAGAACCAGCCCACCTTGGGGCCCTGCCGGTCGCCCAGGAATGCCAAGTAGATGGCCTGGAAGAACTTCTTGGAGTCGAGGCCCTGCTCCTTGGCCACGGCATAGACCAGTTCGTGAATGTCGGCTGCCGTTTTCTCCTCTACCTGCTCGGCCAAGATGCCCAGGCCCTGTCTTTCCTGGGGCGTGAGATTCTTGACCGCGACAGGAAGCGTCTCTTGCACCTGGAACTTTACGTAGGCCGGCGCATATTTGTCCAGCCAGGTCTGCACATTTCTTGCCCGGCCTAAGATCTCTTCGCGCCTGGTGATGACATCGTAGCCGGATCTTTTCAGGGCTACGAAGAGACCGTCCTCGTCACCGCGAGCGATCTGCACTGCCGTGACCATGTGGCGGAAGGGAATCTCGAAGGGCCCGCTCTTACTGATATTGGATAGCTCAATGGCCCTCTCATCGCCCTTTCGCTGGTCGTACTCGTCCACCAGGGAAAGCAGCGGCAGTCCTGGATCAAACTCGATGTGCTTCTCTGGCTTGTTCCTGATGATCAGGTAGCGCAGGACCTCGGGGGGCACCACGTCCAGCATCTCCTGAATGGTGACCACAATTCCCGTGGAGCTGTGCATGGCGCCCACGCCTTTGAGGTGGATCCACTCGTAGACCATGGGGAAGGGAGCAGGGTAGCCGTAGATCTCTTCGCTGATGCGCTTGCCGGTGTCGTAGGAGCCGCCGGATGTGGCGTGGTCCTTGCCAAAGGGCTCCACAGTAACATTAAAAATGGGCCAGCGGGCCGGCCAGTCCACCCGCCAGACCAGCTTCCCTCCGCCGCTCATGGAGACGGTGCCCTTCGAGCCGCAGGAGCATTCGTAGTCCACCGTCTCGCCTTCCAGATCAAAGCCCGTGACGTGGGTGGTGTTGGTGCGGCCGCATGTGGGGCAGATGGCATCAAAGGGGCTCCATCCCGCCGGAACATCGCGGCCTGAGACCTCTTTTAAGATGCGGGCGATGTCGTCTTTGCGCCGCAGCGCGGTCTTGATGGCCTCATTGTACTTGCCTTCCTTGTAGAGCACATCGGCGCGGTAGACCTGGGGCTTGATGCCCAGCCTCTCCATGCTTTTCAAGAAGGGATTAAGAAAATGGTCGGCGTAGCTGGCGCAGCATCCCAGGGGGCAGGGTATTTCCGAGAGCGGCTTACCGATGTGCTCGGTGAAGCTCTCCGGCAGGAAGGGGTAGAGCCTTCGCAGGCGATCGTAGGTGTCGGCGATGTAGATGAGCTTTGCCTCTACACCCCGGTCAAGCAGGGCACGGTAGACGGCCTCTGCCGTCATGACCTCGCGCATGTTTCCGATATGGACCGGCCCGGAGGGTGTTATGCCCGTGGCAATGGTGTGAGGGCCGCTCTTCTCGAGCTTCTCGGCGATGACGTCAGCCCAATGAATAGACATAGCCTCAATTCGAGGCGGGAAGGGAATATTAAGCTTGTTGTTGCGGGCCTACGGCGGGATTATCCTTCAGGATGACCTCACTATCGTTCCGCTGATGGCGATGAAGAACAGGATGGAAAACAGCGCTCCAAGCAGCCTCTCCAGTATGAAGGCCTTTTTGATCATTGATCTCGATCGCCCTTCTATTCTGGGCAAAGCCGGCGGATCGATGAAAAACCGCGTCCCGGACAGGAAGACGGTGACGCTGAAGCCCAGGATGTCGGTGATGTCGCCGTCCAGCCACTCCTCGCCCGGCGGAAGGCTGGCTTGGGTCCTGTCCTTTGGCCCGCCCAGTCCCAGAGCCCACCAGAATAGGGCAAAGACTACCACAATTACCAGGGAGAATGAAAAGGCATTGAATGGCTTTGTGCCGTAGCCATAGAACAACTCCATGGGATAATCTATGGCTTTTCTTATGGACGCCTCACAGCCGCTTACCGCAGGCCAAGGTTGGCCTCTATGCGCCTTGCGGTACTGGAAGTAGCAGCTATCGTAATCCTCGTAGTAGCCCAGGTCCTTGAAGTTCTTCATGAGGGACAGATAAGCCGTATCGTCGTAGTTAATGCCGCTTTTAATATTATGCCATCTAATAAATAACTTATCATATCTCGTCTTTGTTAATGAAAGCTCACCGTGAAACGTTGTGTTTTCAAAGAGCGCATCTCCCTTAAACCGACTCCCATTAAAGCTTGCTATTCCATTGAACTTTGAATCGTCAAATTGAGTCGCTTCATTGAATTGCGTTGCAGAGAAATCAGTTATATTGAATCTAGTGCCCCTGAATGATACACGGCCATCGAAGATTGCGTCAGGGAAGTTCGCATTGCCTCTAAAATCCGCTTTCAAGAACCAGGCTGCATCGTCGAAGGTTGCATCCTCAAACTCCGCAGAGCCGTTGAAGTCTGCATTTGAGAACCATGCATAGCGTTTGAAATTCGCATCCTGGTAGTAGACAATGCCCTCAAAGGTCGAGTTCTCGAATTCTGCATTGTTGTTAAAGCTTGAATTACTGAAGTATGTAGAAGCGTTGAAGTCTGCCTCATAGAAGTTGGTTTCGCCACTAAAAACCACGTCCCTAAAGTTGGCAGTGCCGTTGAAGTCTGCGTTTGAGAACCAAGAATCACGTTTGAAGTTCGCACCGCTGAAGTCAACATCACCATTCGGGAATGTATCCCGGTTAGTGCCATCAAAGGTAATGATTACGAATCCGTTGGTTGCATCGTAGCTTAAGTCCTTGTCTACAGAGTAGGCAGTACCATTGAAGATGGCGTCCCAGAAGTAAGCTTCGCCTTCAAATTCAGTTTTTCGGAAATCAGCATAGCGGCAAAAGATCGCATCACCGAAGTCGGCAGTGCCAATGAAGACTGCACCATTGAAGTTGGCATCGCCATTGAAGGTCGTGGATGCAAAATTCGCTGAACCTCGAAAACTGGTATGGTTAAAGTGAATCTCGTCTTCTATTTTCATTCCACTGAGGTCCAAATCGCCTTTAACAATGTAGTTGTCGAAATCCGCAGGATCACCTGCTTTTATGGTAGCCCGTACCTCGCTCGCCGAAACGACTCGATTATCCGGCACTCCTGCAGACAGCCCAATCAAGAGTAAGAGAGCTGCCAGGATGATCATCCATATTCGACCCAGAAACTATGCCTTCTGTGTATAGACTGCATCTCTAGCTAATTAAATTTAGCCTAAAAGGCAAACGGCCTCCAGTGGCCACACAGAATATCCTCATCATCCCGAAGCCTTCTTCCTGGGGTGATATTCTTAATCTTGAAGAATCAAATCCCACACCAGATGTCTCCCCTCATCCGCCCCACCTTGGATCAGTACTTCATGGAGATTGCCACGGTAGTGGCCAAGCGCTCCACCTGTCTGCGAAATCAGGTGGGTGCGCTCTTCGTGAGGAACAAGCGCATTCTCAGCACCGGCTACAATGGCGCGCCCTCCGGCCTGGAGCACTGTGACCTGGTGGGCTGCGCTCGCGAGAATGTCGAGAGCGGCACGCACCACGAGCTGTGCCGGGCGGTGCATGCGGAGCAGAATGCCATCATTCAGGCGGCGCTGCACGGCATCAGCATTGAGGGGGCGACGCTCTACTGCACTCACCAGCCCTGCGTCCTCTGCGCCAAGATGATGATCAATGCCCGGGTGACAAAAGTGGTCTACCAGCAGAGCTACCCGGATGGGACGGCGCTGAATTTTTTGCAGCAGGCGGGAATTGAGGTAGTAAGGGTGAAGGAATGGAGTATGTGAGGAGAGATGCAGCTTTTTTGAAAACAAGATGACAGTGCAGACACTGTCCGCACAACTATCCTGGTTGCCTTCTACGCGCCCTTAGCGGCTTTGTGCGATATACCAGGGTATAACGCGAAGCCGCGAAATCCCAAATGTATGCTGCCCCAGCCATCTATCAAATTCAGGTGGCAGCTATTGCGGTCGGATCTGTTAAAATTTGGCGTCTAAGTTGTACTCAATCGTCTATATACTCTTGAAGTGCTCAGGTGTAACTATGGCTTGGAAGGAAATAAGTGCAATATGTCTCATCTCGATTGTGATCATGCTGGCGCTGCCAACGGTCAGCGCATCGAAAGCCTCCCTCTCGGACTTGAAGTCCGCAATATCGTCTTTCGATGATCCCCACATGGACGCGCAGGATCTGGCCTTCTATCTGGCAACCCATGACTTCGATGCGAAACCCATCGGCGGCTATGTAGAGGTCGGCTTGGGGGGCCGCATCTGCAAGCTCACCCCCAATGGTTCGGCTCCAGGACTCTGCACAATTGCCGTCTGAAGACGCGATCGGCTTGCCGGCACAATCGAGGGCCGCCTTCCAGGCCATTCCCTCCTCCTTTTAAAATCATTATGCAAGATCCGGACGCAGTCTAAATTGATAAAAAAGGAGATGGGACTATCAACGATTACACGCACGGTAGCCAGTCAGCGCTGATGGCTACGCATGTGGAGTTACCCCAGAGCTGGATGAACTTCTCGATGGAAAAAACGCCAGTCAGATCCTCGACCGATCGCCCATACTCGGCATGACGACCCTTGAGCTGATTGTCAGCCAGGGGATCGCGAGAGATCCAGCCGATGTGGGCTACGCCGATGACGTTGCTGTTCAGGTTCGCCTCAAGAACACCGGTGCAACAGGCTGGACAGCTTCCGATGGATAATCTTTAAACGTATACAGACCGACACTAGGGAGGAAAAATCTTGAGGGATGGAATGGATCACAGTCACAGTCATGATTTTATCTGCAATGGCGAGAAGATAAGGACGACGATTCCCATGAAAGAAAGGGGTGTTGCCGATCTGGTTGCGGATATGAGCAAGATGGGCTTTCAGGGAGGCCAGCTCGGCACATCTCTGAAGGTCTGGAAGCGCATGCACGACGAGGATGTCACCATCTTCCTCGGTCTCGCCGGGGCCATGGTGCCTGCGGGCCTGGGCGAGTTCATCGCCTACCTCTTGCGAGAGAGGAAAGTGGACTGCCTGGTCAGCACGGGCGCCAATCTATTTCACGACCTGTGCGAGGGACTGGGCATCGTTCACTACCAGGGCAGCGCCTGCGCAGATGATGCCTATCTCAATGAATGCAAGATCGACAGGATCTACGACGTATTCGTGTCGGAGATCGAGCTGCATAAAGCCGACAATCACATAATGAACTTCGTCAAAAGCCTGGATCCGGCCCGGCGCTATTCATCACGCGAGCTGATGTACATGGTAGGAAAAGACCTGCCCGATACAACCATCCTGGGCGCGGCCCATAAGACAGGAGTGCCCATCTTCGTGCCGGCCTTCGGAGACAGCTCCTGGGGAATAGGCATGGTCATGGCATTGCGCGAAGGACATAGCGTCATGGTCGATGGGATCAAGGATGTGGACGAGATCACCCGGATGGTGGAAAAGTCCGCCCAGACCGGCGTCATTTACATCGGCGGAGGTGTTCCCAAGAACTTCATCCAGCAAACAGAGGTCATAGCGGAGCTGATAGGCGACTACTCGGGAGGCCACAGCTATGCCATTCAATACACCACCGACGCTCCTCACTGGGGAGGCCTGTCCGGCTGCACCTTCGAGGAGGCTGTCTCCTGGGGCAAGGTCAAGAAGGAGGCAAGCAAGGTGCAGGTCTTCTCCGATGCCACGATCACCGTGCCGCTCGTGGTGCAGGCATTGCGGGAGTCGGGCCACCCGCGGAGGAGCGTTCCCGTCTTTGACTGGGAGGAAGAGGGGCTGAAGCTGAGGTACGAAAAGCGGTGATTAAGCTATTTGGCATTGATTACACTTTTTTGCAAATTGCAAATTTTCTACAATAGTTACTTATACTCGCATCCAACATTATCTATCACTTAAACAAAATACGGAGAATGATTATGGGTGTTGGATTGGTGTTCAAGGTTCCAGGGGCGATTTTCAAGACGATATTGCTCATGGCACTATTTTTGACAATCGCATCGGGCAGTCAAGCGCCATGCGACGACGTGAATCAAACCTGTGAACAACAGTGGAACTTGATGGCCGAGGTTGATGATGGATCGGCACTGGCCTACGACAGCAACGGAGAATATCTCGCCGGCGAGCAGAGCGCTTTTAACACGGAAACGGTAGCTTTCGGTTACCTGAATCTGAATAGATCATCTTCTGCCGTGGTGCAAAGAGTAGTAACTGGAAATGATACCGCTCAATTCATTAAACTAACGGCAAACGATGTCAATAACGATCTATTGAGCTACACAGTCGTCGGTTTGCCCAGCCACGGAAACATAAGCGGAACAGGGCCTAATATCATCTACGTCCCTGAAGAGGGCTATGTGGGCAATGATTCGATCGTCATTGCAGTCGATGATGGGACAGGTCATCTGCAGAATATCACCGTCTCTATTGACGTGCTCTTGCTTTACCATCCGCCGTCCGTGAGAATCCGCCGCCCTATGAACGGGGAGATATTCACGGCCGATCCACTTACCGGGGTGGCTTTGGTCCCCATCCGTGCCACCTCCACAGGAGATATTGTGGGAGGGATTCAATTCTATGATGGTCTGACCCATCTAGGTGGAGATTTCTGTGAAATAGGGGCGGCCGATTGTGCAGTTACCTTCATCGCATCGCTGTTAATAGGTCCTCACACCTTGACAGCCAGAGCCACGGATTCCAATGGAAAAACCTGTTCATCGTTGCCTGTAGTAATAACCGTCAATCCACCTGAACCCATGGTGGAAATCACAAGTCCCCTGGCAGGAGAGATATTCACAGCCCCTGCAGACATCACCATTACGGCAGATGTCACCGACAGCCGTCCTGTGAGAAGCGTGGAGTTCTTTGCGAACTCAAAGAGCCTGGGCAAGGCCCGTGAGACGGAGTCACCCTATTCGGTTGTCTGGCATGATGCAATGCCTGGTGTATATAAACTGGTGGCAAAGGCCTCGGATCGTTTGGTGTCGGCCTATTCCGAATCCGTTCTGGTGGTAGTGGTACCGGCTAAGCCCCTCAGCAAATCCAATCTGGCCATAACCAAGACATGTTCGCCAAATCCTGTGCCTGCAGGCGGATTGCTGAATTACGTGATCACTGTGACCAACAGAGGACCGGATAGCGCATCCGATGTTACTGTGGAGGATTTCCTGCCGTCTGAAATGAGTTTCGTCTCCCAAAAGGCCAGCCAGGGCAAATATAAAAATGCCACTGGGCTATGGAATGTGGGAGGTCTGACCAAATATCGCAGCGCAAAGCTCGTGCTTACAGTGAGAGCACCATCGGTTGCGACAGCAGGACAGATCTACAATACGGCATACGTGTACGGTGCACAATACGATCCCGACAACTCAAATAACCATGCCGTAACGTACACAAAAATAAAAGCAAGGGCTGGCGTAGAAGAGCAAAATTCCACGGAGATTGATCCCTCCGGATAAATTTTTTAGGCTCCCACGCAGCTTTCTATTTTTTTTTTGCTAAAAAAAGCAACGGACTCGCTGGGACTCGAACCCAGGTCAGCGGGTATCTTCGACCATAGCCACCGAAGCCCGCTAGGATGTCCACTACCCTACGAGCCCATTGACGAGTCTTGTTTGCTTATAGGCTATTAACCTTTCCCGCAAGAATTCTAGTCCTGCTTGAAAAGAATAATATGCCAAGAGCGATATGGTATTAAGGTGATGAGAGGTGATAGTTAAAATGAATCTTTCTCCCAAAGCCTGTCCTTTCGTGGCCAGAGAGTGCCTGCAGGAGGGCTGCTTGGCCTGGAGGCAAAGAGCCTGCCGCCTTATTCCTGATAGAAACCGTCCCAGCGCTTTTGAGCAAGAGCTGATGAACGTCGCGCCGCTGATGTACAGATCTCTGCTCGATATGGTTCGCATCATGGAGGAGACAGCACAGGACTGCGGCAAGTGCGGTCCGGAGCTGTTCAGCTTTGCTCAGCAGCTTCGGGCCGGACTCCTGGACGAGCTGATCTCTTCCGAGCTGGCCGAGGTTGGGATCAACGCTGATAAATAAATCCAAACTAAGCTGAAGAGCAGCAGGGGATTGATATTGACAATGACTCGTTTCCTGAACAACTGTCCCAGGTGCGGCTACGTAGCAGAGGCCTGGAGCGATGATGGTGTGTCTGTGAATGTGCGCTGCAAGATGTGCGGCTATGAGGGACGGCTGCCTCATCCCGACCTGAAGAACGGAGCCTGGCGAGTGGGATAGCGAAATGGTCAAGTTATGAGGACCAGTCACGCCCTTCTCCTGCGTTTGCGGCATGATCCCCATTTCGATTTCAGCAAAGCCGGCGTAGAATTTGTCGATAGGGGGGCTCCGGGCGACAGGTCTGCTGTCCGGGGAGACAAAATCGTCAGCCTGGAGCAGGGCTGGATGGAGATCGTGTCGGATATGAAGACCAAGTTCATACCATTCCACCGCATCAGACGCATCACTTACGACGGGACGATTATGTGGGAGAAGAGAGAAGAGCCGAAGCCGGGGTCGGAGGGGCCGGCCAGAGACAGTGAGTGAAAGGAAAAACTGTTTCGGATAAAATCATTCGGTTAGATCCGGAGCAAGAGCATGAGATTCGTCCGTTCTCAGCCGTTGGCTCTGCGCACTTTGCGCTCATTTCTATCAAGGTATTCCTTTATGGCCTCAACCACGACGTCCGAGCGTTGCACATAGAGGGAGCCCCTGCTTCTAACGACAAAGCTCATTAACCGGTCGCTTAATTCTGAACTCAGCTCCACCTCGATTTTAGGCATAATTTCTCATGAGCCAAGGTAGTATTAATACTTAGTTTTCGATAATTCAGGGCTTGAGCCTTCTTATCTCCAGGTATCGTACCTCATCGCCGGCATAGGCAAAGATCATCTGCTTTCGCACTGAATGAGCAAGGCGCACGGCGCGGGAGAGCACAGGGGGCAGGAAGACGTGGTCAACGGACACGGTATGCACCAGGTACTCGGAGTGGGGCACCTTGCCGGGGCCCTGCACCTGCTTGTAGACCCGGAAATGAGTGCCGAACTTGAAGCCCGTCTTCACAACCAGGCTCTTGTCCCGCAGATCCTTATAAACGGAAAATTTCAGATCGAAGTCGCTCTCGATCTGCCTCGCCAAAGCCGCAAAGCTCTCCAGGTTCAGGCCCTCACCGGAGCGATCGACCAGGGAAATTACCCCTCTATCCAGGAGATAGGCCGACTCGACCAGGGAGAGCTGAAGGCGCTCGCCAACGGGCTTTCCGTAAAATCCGTGCTCATGAAGCCGGCGGGAAGCCGCCGCGTCCCAGAGCACCACCCGATCCTCCAAGAGAGTAGCCATGCCGCCCTCTTCCTCTTGCCCCATCAGGCCGGACATGGCCTTCTCCCTGGCCTCGTAAAAGGTGATGTCGCTCTCCTCATCGACGATGGCCAGCATAAGTTTCTTTCTCATCTGGCCAGCGACCCTCACGGGCTGCATGATCTCTTGCAGGGGAAGGGGCATGCGTTCAGAGATGACTAGAACATAAAACTCGGCAGGGCTCTTTCCCGGGTGGCCGCCCCGGGGATAGACGCGAAAATCGGGGCGGCCGGGCTGCACATAGTAGCCGCGCTCTCGCAGGTCTTTGTAGACCACATAGCGAAACTCAAAGCCCTTTTCCAGAGAAGATGCCGCCTGGAAAAAGGCCTGAAAGTCCAGCTCTTTTCCAACGGATTGCACCTTGATCCTGGATCGGTCCAGGAGATAGGCAGCTTCCACCAGGGAGAGCTCCAGGCCCTTGCCCTTGGGTCGGCCGAAGTAACCCTGCTCATAGAGATCATCTTGGGCCTGCGGGCCCAAAATGATCTTATCGCCAATAAGCCGGCCTATTATTTCCTCGGACATTAGCAGGCGAGCTTGTCCGGCCAGATGCCGTGCATGACGCCCAGAGATTTGTCCACCAGGCCGTGCACTTCAGCCGCCGGATAGCCGGCAGAGAGCAGATAGGATTCAACGTGGTTGGGCACGGCTATGGACATCTGCTCCACCATGGAGACCGTCTGCAGAATGGTGTTGTCTCCCAGCTTGAAGGGAATGATGGCGTCGGAGACGATCAGCTCGAAGATCTCCGGGCTGATGGGCCGCTCCACTGCGGATAGAAAGGCCTCCAGGATCTCGCTGGTCCAATCATGCTTCTTGCCTTCATCTTGATAGGGCATGACCACGACCTCGCGGGTCTTAGCTAATTGCTCAACCAATTGCGCCGGGGTTACATCTCCCTTGAATACCAGGTTCAGGAAATTGGTGTGGGGCACAGTTGTGGGCACCTTGCTGGCGCGCACAGCAAACTTGACCTCTTCGAAGACAGTTCCTGCGTCCGTGCCCTGGTGCCCGGCGCCCTTGCCGAATTGGATGGCGCTGGGAGAGGCCTTGACCACCGTGTGCGGATCGCCATGCCTGCGGTCTATGTTGCCCAAAACGGCAGTCAGGCCTAAAGGCCGCGCCGCCAAGGCCAGACGGGAAAGGCCGGTGGTGTTGCAACTGGTGCACTGCACCAGCCAGGGCTTGGCCTTCTGGAACATCTCGTAGTTCTCCAGGCCGAAGAAGAACTCGCGGGCGAAGTCGGCCTTCAGCTCATCCGAGATCTTGACCTTTCCGCCCTCTGTCAGCCCCTTCAGAAGCTCGGGCCGATCCGCTCCGCCCATGAGAGAGACAAAGCAGCCGTGAGAGAGGCCTGCCTCAACATAAGGGAGCTCCTCATCGCCCGGAGCGCCCACCATCACGAAATTTGATGCCGCAAAGAAGTCATCATAGCCGCCCTCGATCTTGACTCCCGCCTTCTCCCACTTCTCTTTATTGGCATTGTCGCTGACGAAGGCCTTTACGCCAAACATGCGGTTGAACTTGGATACAATAGACAAGGCCCGGCCATGGGGCTTTCTGAGCAGGACATTCAAGTCGCCCTGGATGCCGGCGGCCTTTTTGACCTGCGCCAAAGCCAAAAGAGTTCGCTTATTCTCTGTTCCATCAAAACCCACAAAACCAGCATTTGACTTCAAGCATCTTCACTTCCTTAATGGGAGTCTAAGTGACCATATTTTAATCTTTCCGGGACTGTGTTCAAATCTTAGCTCTTTGATACATAGAGGTCCAAGATTCTATAGGCGACAAACCCGGCACTCTCTTCCAGGTTCATGCTCGTAGTATCAACCTCTATCTCGGGAGAGAGCGGCTCTTCGTAGGCTACGTTTACACCGGGCACGGCGGCCTTTTCACCAGCCGCTTTCTTATAGATGTCCTTGGGAGAGAATTTGGCCTTGCGCTTCGCTTCTCTTTCCATGCACACAGGCAGAGGCGCTCGGATAAAGACCTCGGCGAAATTGGGGATCAAGAGGCGGGCAAAATCGCGATAGCGGCGTCTATTGGCGGTAGCATCTATGATGACGTTTACTCCCTCATCTGCCAGAAGCTTGGCCATATAGGCTAAGCTGGCATAAACGATATCTCTTTCTTCTTCTGTGTATTTTGGCTTTGGAGTTATCGCTCTTCTGATCTCATCCAGCTGCAGGATCCTGACGCGAATTCCCTTTTCCGATAGAATCGTCAACACTTTATCTGCGATGGTGGTCTTCCCGCAGCCTGGAAGGCCAGTGAACCACATGACCCATGCCATAATTTATAGAAAATGGCCTCCTGAATAAAAAACCATTCCTTTGATATATTGCGAAATCAAACAAAAGATTAATATAAGCGTATTTCATATATAGATATGCAGTAAACTTTATGATTCACTGCACACGGCTTAAGGCGAGGTCTAAAATATGATAGAAAAAAGAAATTTCGCATTGCGGGACAAGGATGGTAATGAGATCGGCGTCTTTTCCGGAAAACAGCCCAGGCAAGCGGCCTTAAAGGCGGCGAACCGCGGATTCACCGACATCCGGCTGCGGGAGAGAGGTACTAAAAAGGTGCATATATTCCAGGGTGAGCGGATACAAATGCCCAAGCCCGCCAATGCTCCCGCCTGGATGCCCGCCAATATCTGGAAGCCGAAAGTCAAGAAGCTGGGCGTCGAGATGCTGGAAGAACTTTAATATAATTTTTAAAACAAAAAAATGAAAAAAAAGCTGAAGGAGATTCAGCCGAAAAGGGCGCCCAGGCCCTCTACACCGCTCTCCTCTGCTGCTTCCTTATCCTCTTCTGGCTCTTCTGCCTTGGCAGCGCCCTTGGCGGCAGATGCTGCGGCGACAGGGGCTGCGGTTGCGGCGGCTATGGGCACTGCGGCTGCCTGGGAGAGGACCGTGGCGATGTCCACGCCTTCTAAAGCGGCCACCAGTGCCTTGATTCTGACCTCGTCAGCAGCCACGCCGGATGCCTCGACGACCTTCTTGATTCCATCCTCGTTAACGTCTTTGCCTGCGCTGTGAAGCAGTAATGCAGCGTATACATATTCCATTTGAATCAACCTCTAATTTACCTTTAATCAAATTTATCCGAAGAGAGCGCCTAGTCCCGCGGCGGTATCTCCTTCATCTTTCTTCTCTTCTTTCTTTTCCTGGGCCTTCGCGGGGGGCGCTGCTGCGGCAGCAGCAGGGGCTGCCTCTCCACTGGCCAGTCGGGCGATAGCCCGGGCATTGGCAGCCGCCTTAGCTAAAACCATCGCCATCATGCTGGGCACGGGTATTCCCGCTTCCAGTACCAGGGCTCTGGCCTTGGTCTGAGCTTTTTGCAGCATGGGTCCGATGGTCTTTGGCGTAGCATAACCAATCTCAACAGCAAAGCCGAATGCTTTGACATAAGCCGCGAACAGCTCTGAGATCTGCGCATCCACATTGATGGAAAGATCCTTGGCTTTAAAGATCAAGCCGCCCTCGTAGGCCGCTCTTAGTTCCAGGCCTACGTTTCTGGGGAAGATCTCCATGGTCTTCAAAATGTCCGCAGTCTTGGAAGAAACGACCTCTCCCTCTTTGGCCAAAGTGATCTTCTGGTTGATGACCACCTTTCCGCTCTTAATGGCGGCAGGGATACCGGCTGCCTGAAGCTTGCCGACCATCGGTCCAGGCGAGAACGCCGTCTCTCCAGCCTCAATCACTATGTCTTTGGGAGCACGTGCACCGGCCTTGATGGGCATGGGTTGCTTGCCCTTCTCCAAGAGGCCGTTCAGCTTGAAGGGATTATCATTGCTGAAGATCAAAGCAGTCTGATCCTCAATGAAATCGGCCAGCGGTCTGATCTCCGGGGCAGAGGCCTCCAGAGCGCGGCGAGCAATGGTGTTTCTCACCATTCTAATCTCGACATTGCCTCTGAGACTGCCTCGCATCTGCTGCATATTGTCGGCAGGGATCTCCCGCACGCCTACAACACCGACAACGCGGCTATTGCTTATCATTTCGACAAGCTCTTCTACATCCTTAACCTTCCACTCAGGTATGTGGGCAGTGTGACGAGTCTCTGCCATTTAAATCACCTTTATAGAAGGCCCCATGGTGGTCTTGACGTAAACCGACTTCAGATTATGTCGACCGTCCTTTAGGGTCTGCTCGAGCTTGACGACGACCGCTTCAATGTTTTCGGCCAGCTCTTTGGTATTCATATTTCTGTTCCCAACAGTCAGGTGGAAGGTCGGCCTGTCTCGTGACCTGATCCTGATCATGTTCTTGAGCCTCTGTACCTGTGGGGTTACGTCCTGTGTGGGCGGCAGAGGTGTGGGCATCTTGCCCCTCTTGCCGAGAATGGAACCCAGGCTCTTACCTATGACGGGCATGAACTGAGTCTCTGCTATGAAGAACTTATACTCGTCCGCCAATTTGCGCACAGCCCTCTTATCTCCGGCGAGCTCTTTGATCTCGTCCGCGGAAATAACCCGGTCTGCGCCGGCGCTCTTGGCTCGCAAGGCAGTCTCTCCGGCAGCGAATACAGCGATCTTGGTTGGTTTGCCAAGTCCGTGGGGTAGGATAACCTCGGCATCGACTCTGTTTCCCGGCTGGGCGAGGTCGATGTTATGAAGGTTTATAGCCAGATCCACGCTCTCGCTGAACTTTCTGGCAGGTGCCTCAGTGATAGCCTGTTTAACGGCTTCTTCTATATCCATTTTCAATCCTCCGTAGTCTACGACGCGTTGGTCTTCTACGGCTTCTCAAAAAAGAGAATTAGAATTCAGATAATAATATCTCATCGTATTTGCCGCTGGCTATAGCCAGTTGAGCCTCTTTGCTTTGCATACCATCAATGGTCGCGCCTACAGACCCTGCTGTGCCGATGACCTCGCTGGCCGCATGCTTCAGGGTTTTGGAGAGAAGCCCTTTTCGCTTGATGTTTGCAATCTTGAGGACCTGCTCCATAGTTAGGTTCCCGACGATGGTTTTGTCGCCAGTGCCCTTCTCTACGCCCATCTCTTTAATGATCAGGGCCGAGGTAGGAGGCGTTCCGACTTCGATTTCAAATTCGGTTCTGGACTTCACTATAACTTTTACAGGAACTTGCATTCCATTGAGATCTTTGGTCTGCTCATTGATCTTGGCAACCACCTGGGCTACATTTACGCCCAGAGGTCCTAGGGCCGGGCCCAAAGGTGGTCCCGCGCTGGCCTTTCCGCCGGGGACCAATGCTTCTACGACATTAGCCAATACTTGTCACCTCAAAATTTATTAAGTTTCATCTTTGCTGAGCACGCGCACGTGATCTCCCCGCACAGTGATGGGGATAGGCACCATGGCTTCAAAGAGTTCCACAGTTATCTCTTCCTTGGCAACGTCCACGCGTTTGACCCTTGCCTTCTCTCCCTTGAACGGCCCGGATATGAGCTCGATGATGGCCCCTTCATTAATTCCGATTACTGCCGGTTTGGGGGTGAGAAAGTGCTCAACCTCTCCGATGTTGGAGGCCCCTTTTATCACAGAGCGTGCGTGGGGTATTCCTTGAATCGCCTGATCTACGATCTCAGGAGCTGGTGATTCCACGAGAACGTAGCCTTTCAGCACATCTGGTACCAGCAGTGCCCTTATATCATACTTTTCCTTGCGTGCTATCTGGGCGATCATGTTGGCCACCGATCGTTCTTGATTTGCCGTGGTCTTCACAACATATATGCTGGTCTCGGACATTCCGCCTCTTTAGACGAAGGCCGTGTATAAAAAGGTTTGTAATACCATGGAAATCTCTTTATACTATAAACGGAGGTGTTTCCAAGGGGTGAGTATCTTAAATGAGTGGCAGGACTGATCAGCTTCGGGACCTCGTTATGAAGATTGGCG
>JAPKYA010000087.1 GCA_026394565.1 Methanothrix sp. | reverse complement strand
ATACGTTTTAAGCATTATATGCAATTGTGTTATAATCTTAAATAGTTATTGTTAGGCAGAAACAGGGGCAAAGGACTCCGCATTCATCCCCACCCTGAAGGATGGGGACTTCCCGCTTCGTCCTTCGCAATCCTACAAGTTAAAACCATAAAATATCGTGATGTGGATTATGAGACCGCCAAAAAGGAAGTTATGGGGTATTTCCAGGAAAGAGGGGAAGCATATCCTTCGGATATCGAAGACGACCTGGAACTCGATTATAAATTGATTTGCCAGATTGTAGAAGAGTTGAAGAGAGAGGGACGTCTGGAGGTTCTTTGATGGAATGCTACGAGGTTGGAGACTCCATACACGGCTATAGGATCAGGGCGGAAGCTAGAAAGATCAGCGACCCACAGGTCATAGCAAAAACTGGAAGGCACAAGGCGCAACGATTAATACTGACTGAGAACGCAGAGGCCATCATCGAACGAAAGCTGGTATGGATACCAAAGAAATAGAGAAAGAAAATTCGCAAAAGGCCTCGCTCTCACCAGCAAATTAACCTCGGTCCCTGCCCGCAGGCTCAAATTCCTCTGCAGCCTCTCACGCCATTGAAATTATTGATTATTTACCCCACCGGCTGCTGCTGGCTGATGCAGTGGATCGTCCCCAACCCGTGCACCATCTCCCGGCAGTTGATGCCGACGACCTTGCGCTCCGGGAAGGCCTCCTGGATGATCTTCAGCGCCGCCTTGTCGTTCTCGTGCCCGAAGACCGGCACCATGACCACCTCATTCCCGATATAGAAGTTGGCGTAGCTGGCGGGCAGCCGTGGCTCCGCGCCCACGCGCCCTGGCATGGGCAGCTTGATCACCGTCAGGGGATGTCCGTCCTGGTCCGTCTCCCTGCAGAGCAGCTCATAGTTCTGCTTCAGGGCCGGGTAGTTCTCATCTTCAGGATCATCCTCGTAGGCACAGAGGACCGTGGTCGGATTCACGAATCTGGCAATGTCGTCCACATGCCCGTCCGTGTCGTCTCCGGCGATGCCCTCTTTCAGCCAGATGATCTTCTGCACCCCCAAGAATTCCCGGAGATAGCTCTCGATTTCCTCTTTGTTCAAGGAGGGATTTCGATTCCTGTTGAGCAGGCACTGCTCCGTGGTGAGCACAGTTCCCCAGCCGTTCACATCGATGGAGCCGCCCTCCATGACGATGCCGGGCAGGAAGCACTCCCTCTTGAGGTCATCGTTGATGAGGCAGGCAATCCTTGTGTCCGCCATCATCTCCTCATACTTCTCTCCCCAGGCGTTGAAGATCCAGTTTACGGCAGCGACTCCTTTCCCCGCTTCCTTCTCCCGGTTCACCACAAAGGTGGGGCCGTAGTCCCGGAACCACACGTCCGCATAGCTCATCAGGTGGAAGTGAACCCGGTGCAGGTCGACCTTTTCGCTCTTCAGCCGGCCCACAACCTCACTTTGCATCATCTCGTCTTTGACCAGCAGGTTGACGATCTCGCTCTCGTGAATGGCTTTTATGATGGCCGTGTAGGCATTCTCCACCGCCTCGATCTCAGGGAAGCTGTCCAGATCGTGGGGCCAGGAGAGCCAGATGGCCTCATGGCGCTCCCATTCGGCAGGCATGTGGTAGCCTAAAGAGCGCGGCGTGCCCTGCGGGCAGAGCCCCTCACCTGCTTTTTTCCCTGCCCTCTTCTCCCGATTTTCCTCCTCTCGCACCATCTCGATGAGGGGCCAGTAGACATCCGGCCGCCGGTTGCGGAAGAAGCCCCAGCCCTCCCGCACCGCCTCATTCATGGCCAGATCCAGCTCCGCCACCAGCACCTCCTCCTGGGCTTCACTGGCCCTTGCCAGCACCTTGCCAAAGGAGTCAGAGACAAAGGAGCTTCCCCAGAAGAGCAGATCCTCCTCCCAGCCCACGCGGTTGACTGCAGCTACACAGACGCTGTTGGCAATGGCGTGGCTCCGCTGCATAATCTCCCAGGCTTCATGCCAGTCGCCCTCCGCCGGGTCCTTCTCGCCCCTGATCCTGCCGATGGCCGTGGGATAGAAAATGATCTGCGCTCCAGCCAGGGCGGCTACGCGCGCCGCCTCCGGGAACCACTGGTCGTAGCAGATGAGGGCAGCAAATTTGCCATAGCGGGTATCGTAAACGCGGATCTCTTCTCCGGGGGTGAAGTAACTCTGCTCATAAAAGAGAGGATCGTGGGGAATGTGCACCTTGCGATAGGTGGGAAGTAGGCTGCCGTCCGCGTCAATTACGGCCGCGGAGTTGTAGTAGCCGGCCTCATCCTTCTCGAAGACTGGTACTATTATCACTATCTGCAGCTCTCTGGCCAGCGGGGAAAAGGCCTCTGTGGACGGGCCGGGAATGGTCTCCGCATAGGCCGCGGCATCTTTGCCATCCCACTGGGGAAAGTAGCGCGTCCGGAAAAGCTCCTGCAGGCAGACGATCTGCGCGCCTTTGCTTGCAGCCTCTTTTACCTTTTCCATGGTTCTTTTCAGATTGAGATCGAGATCCTCGGAGACAGAGGTTTGAATCAATGCGATAGTGACTCTGGATGTGACCTTTTCTGCTGCCATCTTGCTTCCCCATAGATTGAAAGGGCTGCTGGTTTAACTAGCTGGCGGGAATTTTTTATTCCTCGTTTTTTTGTGTGATTTTGTTTCAGTTTTCACCGGACTTTGACAATGGCTTTCTGCCTGCCATCAAGGCAATGCAAAGGTACTGCCAGAGCACATTGACCTGCACAAATCCTGCGTCCCGCCACCACTCTTCCTTCTCCGCCTTGCGGCAATAGTAGTGCGTCTCCCACCCATCCCTCAGCCGGGCCACGAAGTCGGAGAGCTCCGGGTCAATCGCCTTGCGTCGTTCCTCCATCTTCTCAAAGAACCACTCCTGCATATCGCTTCCCTCTTCAGAGTAGCCCTCTGCCGCCAGGAGCCAGCCCCCCGGCTTGAGCAGCCGGTAGCATTTTGCTATGGCTGCTTGGTAGCGATCGAAGGGCAGGTGCTCCAAAACCAGAGTGGAGATGATGGCATCATACCCCCCGCCCACCAGGCCAGCCTCCCAGCTTCCTGCGAGGTCTGCCACCCGGCTGCCCAGGGCAGCATCCGGGTGGGCGCTGGTGATCTTCTCTGCGGCCACCTTCATCATCCTCTCCGAGCCGTCGAGGAGATAGATTCTGGCCGATGGGATTTTTTGGAGCACAGCTAGAGCGGCATTGCCCGTCCCGCAACCCAGATCGATGAGCTTCGCTTCCTGCGGCAGATAGCGCCGGCAAGCCTCGGCCACGAGGTCGAGCATCTCCTGGTAGCCGGGAACCACGGCAAACTGGTAGAGGTCATAGGCTTGAGCATGTCTGTCGTAGCATGAAACTGTTGAGTCCTCGATCATCGTTTTTTATCCGTTATTATCATTATTTAATTTCACGCTGAACTCAAAGAAACAGCCAGTAAACCAGCACATTCAGCATCGTCAGCGGCACCCCTACCCTGGCAAACTCCAGGAAGGTCAGCGTCTCGCCGCTCTTCTCCGCGTTCTGAATGATTATCACATTGCTCGCCGCTCCCAAAATAAAGAGATTCCCAGCGATGGTGCTTCCTGCGGCCAGGGCCATGAGCGCCTGCGTGGAGGGATTATGCAGCAGCGGCTGGCAGAGGGCCACCAAGGGCACATTGGAGATGAGCTGGCTTAGCAGGACGCAAAACGCCAGAATGGTGGGAATGGAGGCCAGATCGGCATTTGATCCGGCCAGAAGCGACTGAAAAACTCCCGACCTCCAGACCGCGTCCATGAGAACGAACATGGCGGCAAAGAAGATCAGAGTGCGCCAGTCGATATTTCTCAGGACCTCAAATCTTTTGCTGCTGAAAAGAAGGATGGGCAGCGCCGAGATGAGCGCTATGTAGGTCAGCCGAAACTCGTCGCCAACGCCCAGGATTACGGCTCCGATCTTGGCCAGGATCAAAGCAAAGAGCAGGACGAAGGATATGCGGGAGAGACGGGCTAATGCAGGGTCCGAGATCTCTTCCCGGCCGATCTGAAGCGTTCTGTTCTGAAACTGCCCTCTGTAGAAAAACCTGAGCAGCAGATAGGCCAGCAGAAGATTGGCGACCGTAGGCAGCAGCAGGAACTTCAAAAAGACGATAAAGGGATTGGAGAGGTTCGCATTGACGGCGATGAGCAGATTTTGCGGATTGCCGATTGGGCTCATGGCGCTGCCTATGGTCACGGCAAAGGCCAGCGTTAGGAGCAGAAGCTTAGGGGCTATCTTGAGCGTCCGGGCAAAGTAGAGCATGAGCGGCGTGCCGATGATAGCTATTGTGTCATTCATGAGCAGAGCCGAGAGAAAGCCCATGGCGAACAGGATGAGAAGCAGAAGCTGATCCAGATTTCGGGCCCGACCGAAGATGCGATTGAACAGATATAGAAGATAGCCGCTCTCCTGCATGGACTCGCCGATTACGAACATTGCTCCCAGGAATATCATTACATCCAGGTTTACGGAACGGACAGCATCCGAAGGCGAGATCTGGCCGGTGAAGAGAACCGCTAAAGCGCCCAGCAGCATGATTTGCCAGATGGCAAGGCTATTCTTGCCCACCTGCCGGACGGCGATGAGGACCAGAACAGCAGCTAAAGCCATGACGGAAATATTGGCATAATTAACACCTTCGAGCATTTTGTCGATCCATCCATCAATCCATCTTATCCCGGCTCAGATCCAGCCGACGCGAGCATCCCCATTCGCGGGTCCTGGAAATATAGTTTTGCTTTTGTTTAAGTTCTTGGAAAATTTGTAATATATATTCCTGACCGACACCCTTATAGCTTGCTATAATGCTACATGCTACCACACTCCACGGCCTTCCCCAGGAAAGCCCGCAATATGTGTGCAGGCTCGCAAGAGACTGCAATCAGGCAGCATTACGGTTGGTGATAATCGTGCTCGGCATTGATGATCCTTGGATTTGGGGCGTCTATCTTCTTTGCATCCTCAGCGCGCTTTTGTGCGTGATTTACGGCATCATAAACTGGAATCGAGAAGGAGAGCTTGAGGCAATAGAAATAAAAGAAGAAGCCGCTTGGGAAGAGAGTGAAGAAGAAATGCAAAAAGAAGAGATAGGATTGTGATCTAAATGAATCTTCTTCTCCTCAATATCATTATTCTAATCTACCTTCTTGCCACCCTCTATCTGGGTTACAGAGGCTGGAAATCAACCAAAGACTCAGAAGGCTATCTGGTGGCGGGCAGAAAGACCCACCCCTACATCATGGCCATGAGCTACGGTGCCACCTTCATCAGCACATCGGCCATCGTCGGCTTCGGCGGCTCGGCTGCCCTTTTCGGCATGGGCCTGCTGTGGCTGACGCTGCTCAATATCTTCGTAGGCATCTTTTTGGCCTTCATAGTCTACGGCAAAAGAACCCGAAAGATAGGCCATAACCTCAATGCTATGACCTTCCCCGAGCTTTTGGGCAAGCGATTTGACAGCAAATTCATCCAGTATTTCAGCGGCATTGTGATCTTCCTAGGCATGCCGCTCTATGCCTCGGTTGTCCTGATCGGGGCAGCGCGCTTCTTGGAGACGACTCTTGCCATAGACTTCGATGTGGCATTGCTTATTTACTCAGTTATAATCGCAGCTTATGTGATCTGGGGGGGACTGCGCGGAGTCATGTATACCGATGCCATGCAGGGAACCATCATGTTCGTAGGCATGGTCTTTCTCTTAATTATGACCTACTCTCATCTGGGGGGAATAACAGCAGCTCACCAGGCCCTCACCGACATGGTGCACATGGTTCCAGCTAAGTTCGCAGCCATGGGACACACCGGCTGGACATCAATGCCCACCTTCGGCAGCACCTGGTGGTGGACACTGATATCTACCATTGTCCTGGGCGTGGGGATTGGTGTCTTGGCCATGCCTCAGCTCGTGGTGCGATTCATGACTGTGAAATCCAATCGCGAGCTGAACCGGGGCGTTCTGATCGGCGGGGTTTTCATCTTGGCCATGACTGGTATTGCCTTCGTGGTTGGAGCCCTTTCCAATGTATTCTTCTACCAAACACAGAACAACATATCGATAAATATCGCTAAGGGCAATGCTGACAGCATAATTCCCATATATATCAATGCAGCAACGCCTGAGTGGTTCGTTTACCTCTTCATGCTCACGCTTCTGGCGGCAGCCATGTCCACATCCAGCTCTCAGTTTCATGCTCAGGGAACAGCTATCGGCAGGGACATCTATGAGACGCTAACCCACAAAAAAGGCGGCGAATCGATACTGATTACAAGAATAGGAATAATCATTGCGATTATCATCGCCGTGATCCTGGGCTACATTCTCCCGGAGAACATAATCGCTCGCGGTACGGCCATCTTCTTCGGCCTGTGCGCTGCCGCCTTCCTGCCCATGTACACCAGCGCACTCTACTGGAAAGGTGCAACCAGAGCCGGAGCCATTGCCGGACTTATCACCGGCACGCTCGTGACCGTCTTTTGGTATCTGTTCATCCATAAAGCCGAGGCAGTGCCTCTGGGGATATGCAAGATGCTGCTGGGCCGGGATGTTCTGATCGCTCAGATGCCCTGGCCGGTGGTAGATCCGATATTAGTGGCCTTGCCTCTGGCGGTGCTGGTAACCATAATTGTAAGCCTGATGACAAAGAGACCAAGCAATAGACATCTGGAGACATGCTTCAAAGGAATTAAATAATTTTTTTGTTATTACTACTTTTTTGTTTTTATTTTGCCATTTCAGCATAGATAATCGATGATGATGGAAAAGCTAAAAGCTTATGCAATATAGCAGATGTCTTGGAGATGACATTAAATGAAGTTGATCGCGGCAGTGGCCGTTTTAATTATGCTCATAATAGCCGTTCCTCCTGCTCTCGGGGAGATGACCGAGTACCAGAGAGGAGTGGCCAATGGACTGAAGATCGGACTGTTTATGGGCGAATATCATGGAAAAGGCCAGTACGTAATGGAAACTGCCGGGCAGTTCAATACCTATCTGGAAAGCTATAACCAGTTCATTTGGACTTCTTTTGCCAACAACCAGACCTTGATTAATGAGTTCATGCTCTCGCCCCTGGCGGTAACACTCCGATCTTCAAGCACAGGAGTATTGAAACCGGATGCAATGGGCAGAGTTCTTGGCTATCCGGCTGATTCTTACTTCACATGGATAGGGGCGGTTCCAGGAACAACACCTCAAAATCCAGGGGATGCTCTCCCCGGCGTATAGATGAAATAGCAATTCCCGGATGCTGGCCGGGAACTTACATTTTAGAGAGCCTTCACCTTAACTATCCCAAAGTTTGATATCCTGCCAACCATAATGGTAGATTCATCCATGCAACTTGATCTGCCAATCCGTCTGGGCAAGAAAAATTGGCTGATAGTCTTTACGCTCGCCCTTATCATCCTGCTTTCTTACTACATCTGGCCGCTTCTCGACGGCCTCATCCTGGGGCTCGTCTTCGCCTACGTGGGCCGACCGGTACGTGATCTATTCGGAAAGAACCGGCGTATCGGCTCGCTGGCGGCCATCATCTGCATTGTCGTTCCGCTCTCCGCGATCTTTGCCACGGGAGTTATCGAGACATCAAGACAGATCACGTGGCTGGAGAGCCATGAGAGGGAGATCGTCTCCCTCATCTTTGAATTTGTCTCCAGGATCCATATTCCGCAAGCGATATTCGATGAAATCTCGCGAGGCATGGCCAATCTGATGGGAATGGGCCTCAATCTTTTAGCCAGCCTGCCGGTCTTCAGTCTGGGCTCAACCATCACCCTGGGGATTGTCAATTTCTTGATCGCCTTTTGCGTCTGCTACTTTTTATTGCTCGATGGAGACCGACTCTCTCAAGCCATCAGGGAACTTTTTCATCTGGAAGACGGCAGCTTTGAGCTGCGCTGCCTGACCAGAATAGACAGCATTCTTTGCGGGATTTATATGGGCAGCATTTACACCGCCATCGCAGGCGGGATTTCCTCTGTGGCCATCTTTTACCTATTTGCCGTTCCCCGGCCCTTCGCTATGGCCAGCATCGTCTTCTTGGCCGGGATGGTGCCCTTTCTGACCTGGCTGGTTTTCATACCCACGGCTGTAGGCCGATACATCGAGATCGGGCCCATGGATGCCTGGCTCTTCTTCCTGGCCGCCTCCGTTCTGGTTCATGTCGCGGAGCTGGTCATCCGGCCTTACATAGTCTACACCAAGTCCTCGCTGCATCCGCTGCTGGTGCTGCTTGCCTTCCTGGGAGGCGGCCTTGCCGCCGGAATCGCCGGCTTCTTTTTGGCTCCGGCTATGGTTGGCGTATTGACCGGCGTATTTCGGGTGATGACCGAAGATCGAGCGGAGAGGAACATAGAAATCGGATGTTCATCATGATATGCAAAATCCTTTTCTCCTCTGTAAACAAGAGGTTTTAGGAGGAGATCAAATGAAATCGGCTTTTATTATAATCAGTGAGTTCAGTGACGGCGGTGTGGACACCATTGGCTATGAGCTGCAGAATATGGCAGCCAGCGCAAAAAAGATCGTGGATGAGTATCCCGATAGATTTGCCTAAAAATCCTCATTTTTCTCCAAGCTTTTTTTAATGCCGATCAGGAGCAATCCGTATATACTTTGCCTATATCACAATAATTTTGAATGGAAGAATGGAGCCGCCTTTCCCTTGTTGCAGAACTGATCCGCGATCATATATCCCTGGATGGGATTGACCGATATCTTGCCGAGACGGGGGTGCAAAAGAGCGACTTCGTGCTCGTCGAGCCCAGTGACTTTGCCGGAGAGATCTTCGCCGTGGACGGCTCCAATGTCTCCCTCTGCAACTGGTCGACGGCGGATGTGAACCTGATCCGGGCAGGCTATGCCGTCTACCGGGGACGGGAATGGAGACGCACGGTCATCACCTTTGCCGATGTCTTGCTGGCCGATGCGAAGCTATGCAGAAACATGTTCGACCCCTATCTGGAGCAATTCTTCGGCCTGGAAGGAATCGATCTCAAGGAATCGGATCTGGATCGACTCTCCAGCTACTACCGGGAGCTGCAGGAGTATGTGGCCATAAATGATGCCCTGGGTGAAGCCCATGCCGGAGACATCATCCTTTACGACGGCAGCTTTGACGTCTTTGAACCCCTGAGGGGCGCTCTTGCCGTCATCTTCGCCCGGGCAGAAGAAAAGGGCGTCGCCCTTCTGGCCGTGGCCAAATCCAGCTCCCTATTTTGGGGCGAGGAGATCACTCTTCCCTTTGTGCAGCATACCGGCATGGCCGGCAGCCGGCTGGCGCCGGAAGCGGCCTGGTATATCAGCCTCAAGGATAAAAAAGTGGATGCCAGCCAGGGCAGATGGAACGGCCAGACCTACATCGTCCGCTTTTGCGGGCAGTCCGAGCACGCCTTCCGGGTGGATGCGCCCATCTTTCTCCAGGGCGAAATGGGATCGGTTCTGGGAAAGCTGGCCGCCTACTCCTGCTCCGCCGAGTGCCTGGGCTATCCTCATGCTCTCTTCCGGGCGCACCGGGATATCAGGATCACCGAGCAAGAGGGGGCAGCCGTGCGCCAGAGATTAATGGCACGGCTCTCGCAGGGCGGAATGCCTCATTCGAAGATAAGAATGCTTATGCAGGACTTCCACGACATCCTGGAGATGAAACCCAGAATATAAAAGAGGGAGAAAAGGTGGCCATAAAAGAGGAGCAGATCCGGCCCAACAGCGCAGCAAGTCTGTTGAACCGAAAAGTGATAGAAGGGAGAGATACAACCTACTGCATCGTATCTAAAAACGTTTCCGAGTATCATTTCATTGTGCCCTTCGATCTTTCCGAGGAGGAAAGAGTGGAAGTGGGGCAGATCTTCTCTATCAAAGATCAGGGGTTGACTTTTCTGGCTCGCGTTCTTAACATAGAGCACAGCTCCAACTACGACGGCCACTGGGACACCACTATGAAAGGAACACAGTTCTTCGACGACGATCAGATCTTCAATCGCGTCATAGCCGAACCCCTGGGCTGCATAAATAAAAAACTGGAGTTTAAGAAGTCCAGAACACTGCCCACAAAGTTCGCGTCAGTTACGCGAGCGGAGAAGGAGGAATTTAAGTTTTTAAGCCAGGTCATGGGAGACATCGAGGTCGGCTACCTGAGAAACGGCTCGCGACTGGTAGAAGAGATTCCAGTGGCACTGCATAGCGAGGCCATGGACCACCACATGGGCGTCTTCGCCACCACCGGCATGGGCAAGTCCAACTTCATGAAGGTCTTTGCCGCTTCATGCATGCGACTGTTCGCGCGGGGCGAGTCCAAGTTCGGCCTTCTCATTGTTGATCCCCACGGAGAATATCTGAAAGGCAAAAGCAAGGATCTTGTCAAGGGACTCGTCCATCTCAAGAAATACCGGGAGGGGCTTGCCTGCTATTCAACAAACAAGCAGAACGCCTCTGATCCGGGCGTGGAGGAGCTGGCCATATCGGAAAGCGAGATTCTTCCACAGGACATTGCTCTGCTCTATGATTGGTCGCCGCCGCAAAGAGATGCCCTGGAAGCCATTTCCAGGATATTGGACCCGGCAAGCTGGCTGGAGGAGATCCAAAGCCCGGAGGGCATGGCCCGCATGATGCAGGAAGGCTTCAAGGACAGCACTGTCATGGTTTTGGTTCGAAGGATCAAAAACGAGCTGGGGAGAAATTCATACATCCGGAAAAGGTCCAGCCTGGCCAATATTCTGGCCAATCTGCAGAAAGGAAAGGTCGTTTTGGTGGATATACCCAGGATGAGCGACCGATCAGAGCTCTTCTTGCTCTCCGTCATCTCGCGCTATATCCTGAATGAGTACAAGAAGGACGAGCAGGAGGGCCAGGAGAGTCGCAAGAACTGCCTCATCACCATTGAGGAGGCGCAAAGAGTTCTGGGCGCGGGCAGCAACACGACACGCTTCGAGAGCATCGCCCGGGAGGGGCGCAAGTTCGGGGTGGGTCTTTGCGCTATCACCCAGCAGCCCAAGCTCATCGATAAGCAACTGCTCTCCCAGTTCAACACTTTAGTGGTCATGGGCCTGGGGGACAGAAACGATCGCATGCAACTGGAGGAGTCTGCCAAGCAGGATCTCTCCTCCATGGATATCGAGATTCAGACCCTGGAGAAGGGTGAAGCCGTCGTATCCACCCTGAATATTCCTTTTCCCGTGCCCGCCAGGATACACCGCTACGAGGATTACTTGCGCCGCCTGGAGAAGGAAGATAAGCAGGAGAGCCTTATCACCAGAGGCGGCTTCAAGCCGTTTTTGGAATAGGAAGCCTAGCAAATGAAGATAATTCACCTGGCCGATTCGCACCTGGGTTTTTCCAGCTACAGCCGCCTGGATGAGCATGGCCGAAATCGCATAGAAGAGATGGTATATTCCGGTTTTGAGCAGGCCATCGAGAAGATCATTGAGCTGAACCCAGATGCGGTTGTCCATGCCGGAGATGTCTTCCATCACGTCCGCCCCAAGATCAAGCCCCTGGTGGTCTTTCAGAGGGGCCTTTTGCGGCTTATGGAAGAGAACATCCCTGTGATAATAATCAGCGGCAATCATGACGCCCCCAAGAGCTTCTCATCAACCAGCCCCTTTCGCCTCTTTGAAGATCTGCGGGGCGTGCATATCGCCCAGAGGTATGAGTATGAAAGAATTGAAGTGGGGGACCACTATTTTCACTGCATTCCTTTCTGCCTGGAGCCGCAGGACTACCTGACTGAGTTTGAGAAAATAGAACGCTCGGGAAGAGATGTGCTGGTCATGCACGGCCTGGTGGAGTCGCTTAAGAATCGAAAGATGAGGAGCGTGGGAGAGCATGAGCTGAAGGACAGCTTCCTCAAAAGCGATTTTGACTATATTGCTCTTGGCCACTTTCATGGACAGGCACAGCTTTCCCAGAACGCCTGGTACAGCGGCTCGCTGGAGTACTTCAACTTCGGCGAGGCCATGGATATGAAAGGAATGCTGCTGGTGGACCTGGAGACAGGAAAAGCCGAGAGCGTGCCGGTAAAGCCCAGGTACATGATAGATCACCCGGCCATAGATTGCAGCGGCATGCGATCGGAGGAGATAACGCAGTGCCTGCTGGAGCTATGCCATGTTGATGAAATCAGAGACAAAATGGTGCGCATCACTCTGAAAAACGTGAGCCGTGCAGCTTACAGGAGCATAGATCAGACAAGATTGAATCAACTGGGTGCCTCTGCCCTCTACTTCAAGATCAGGCCGGAGTTTGCAGATGTTGAGGAGCATTTCGAGCGGCCCGTTGATCGCCGCACGCTGCACGAGGAGTTTTCCGTCTACCTGGAGGAGGAATCCTCACGAGAACTGATACCGGCAAAGATTAAGGATGAGGTAGTGGCCTATGGATCGGAGATTATGAAGAAGGCCGTACTGGCCAGGCATAAAGAGGCATTGGATGCATCTTAACAAGCTGGTCCTGAAAAACTTCAAGAAATTTCGCCACGCTGAGCTGGAGTTTTCCGACGGGCTAACCGGCATCGTGGGCAGCAACGGATCCGGCAAGAGCACCATAGTGGAGGCCATTGCCTGGGCTCTTTACGGCAACCGGGCCTCAGCCATCAAGAGAGACTTCATCCGCAATGCACGGGCCAGGGAATCCGATGCTGTGGAGACCCGCCTGACTCTCTCCTTAGGCAAGCAGGAGCTGGTCATCTACCGGGCCATGAAAGGAAAGGGCTTGATGGCAGAGGCCTTTCTCGTGCTGGATGGACAGAGGATTGCCACAGGAAGCAAAGAGGTGGACACGAGGCTGGAGGAGATCCTGAAGATCAGCTATCAGGACTTCATGAAGACCTTCTACGCCCGGCAAAAAGATCTGGACAATCTGCTCAAAGAGGGGGGAATGGGCAAACGGGAATATCTGCTCAAGCTCCTGGGCCTGGAAGACATCAAAGAAAATGCCATAATGCAGATCAAAGCCGATCGTGATTCCCTGGAGGAGCAAAAGAGCTGGCTGGCGGGAGCGCTGGCGGAGACGGGAGACGTAGAGGCCCGGCTGGAGAACGCCTCTTTGGAGATTCTAACCGGAGAAAAAGGCCTGCAGGAAGCTGATGGAAGCCTGGCAAGGCTAGCGGATGTCGGGGAGAAGAGACAGCAGGAGCTGGAAGCCATGGCCGAGAAGATGCGCAGGCATGGCCTTTTGGCGGAGAAGGTAAAGAGCCTGGAATCTTCGGATAGAGAGCTGAAAGAGACGATAAAGACGGGGGAAAAGCGGCTCTTTGAGATCGATGCCTGCAAAAAGAGGCTCTCGGATATTCAGCCCATGCTGGAGAGGCTTGAAGGCATAAGGGATAGGCTGGAAATTTTGCTGCCCTTGAGAGAGGTCTATGAGGAGACGGCCTGCGGCATGGCCGCCCAGGAGGCTGCCTTGCAGGGCGAAAAAAAAGCGTTTGCTGAAAGCCAGAGAAGTCTCCTGGAGCTGGACAAAGATGCAGCAATGCGAGAAGAGCTCCTGCCCCGAGAAGAGGAGCATACAAAGCTGCAGGCCAGGCTACTCGCCCTGGAGGATCTGCGTGATAAGCATAACGAGATGCAGGCCCGGATGAAGGAAGAGGCCATCCGAGAGCAAGCAATCGTAGCCAGCATCTCCCGCACGAAAAAACTGATCGATGATCTCCACAAAGCTCATGCCAGGCGAGAGGAGATTGCATCCTGCCCGGAGGAAGAAAAGAGGTGCAAGAACCAGCTGGCGGAGCTTGTCCTGCAAAGAGAGCTGCAAAAGGAGCTGGACGGACTGCTGGCACGAAAGAATGCTCAGGAAGGGCGTTTGGCCAGGCTGAAGAGCGAGGCGGCGGGAGCGCGCGCCGAGATGGAGAGCCTTCTATGCATCGAAGAGAAGGAGACACTGCTGCGCCGCCAGGATAAGGATCTGGATATGCTCGGCAGCGAGCTTAACCGCGTTCTGGCAGATCTGAGAGGAAGCTACAAGGTAGAGGAGCTAGCCCTGGCCGAGGCGGAGCGCTCAATTAAGAAGGTCAAGGCCCTGGGAGCAGAAGGGCTTTGCCCTACTTGCGAGAGGCCGCTAGAAGGCCAGCGAGATCTGCTCATCAAAAAGTATGAAAATTCCGCAATGTATGCAAAAGCGGATAGGGAAAAGCTTGCTGTCGTAATCGCCGCTCAAACAGAGAAGATTGAGGGGGCGACCAGGTCGAGGAGCAATTTGCGAACGGCCTTCGATGAATTGAATGCCCAAAAGAGCCGGCGTTCGGCTTTGCAGGCCGATTTGAAGAGCCTGGCCATGCAGATGCACGAGTCACAAACCGAGCAGAAGGATCTCTCGGCTAAAATCGAGGGCCTGGGAACGGTCAGCTTCGAATCCGGCAAGCTGGAGCAGGTGGAAGCGGCTCTAAAAGCTCTGGCACCTCTGGTAATGGAATACGCCGGCCTCTCCCAGCGACTGGGGGATCTGCCCGGCCTGGAAGCGGAGAAGGCCATGCGAGAGAAGGAGTTGGCTGCTCTAAAGGAGAGGCAGGAGCAGCTCACCCTGCAGATAGGGGGCCTGGGCTACGCCGAATCGGATTACCTGGAAGCCAGAAAGCGCCAGGTCGTCCTCAAGCCGCTGCACGATCGTTTTCTCCAACTTTCCGAGAGGGCGGAACAAATTCCCGTCCTAAGAGAGAGGATAAAAGGGCAAGAACAAGAGATGGAGAGGCTCGACTTGGCACTGAAGGCTCTGAATATCTCGCAAAGGGATCTGGGCTACAATCCACAGGAATATGAGGCACTCTCTAAGGAGAAGAAAGACCTCGGAGCAGCTGAGAAGGAGAGCCAGAAGATTCGTCTGATGATGGCAGGCGAGATCGAGGCAAGAGAGAGGCTGACAGCAGCCCAGGCAGCTCTGGAAAAGCTCAATCTGGATCTCAAGGAGTGCAGGCAGCATCTCTTCGCTCTGGCATACAGCTCTGAGGAGCACGAAAAGGCGAAAGCCATGCTTGCGAGCGCAGAGGCGCAGCTGGAAATGGCCCGGAAGGCAGTTTCAGAGCGGCAAGTGAACCTGGGCATTCTGCTGGCCGCCCGGGACAGGCTTATCCAGGAAGCGCAGAGGAAGGGGGATCTAGAGAGAAATGCTGCCCAAACAAGCCGCAGGCTGGAGGTGGTGGAGGTGACCCGTGGTTTAGTCAACAGCTTCATGGACCAGGTTCTGATCCGGGTCAAAAACGACATCGCTCGCACAGCTGGTGAGATCCTGGAGGAGGTCTCAGGCAAGTACAGCCTGCTCAAGATCGATGACGACTTCAATATCCAGGTCGAGGACGGCAGCGAATGGTATCCCATTTCCCGCTACTCGGGCGGCGAGATCGACATGATCGCCGTCTCGGTGCGGGTGGCCATCAGCGAGTACCTGATGCGCTTCGGGCCGGATGGAGAGAGCTATTCCTTCCTTATTCTGGACGAGGTATTCGGCAGCCAGGACCAGGAGCACAGAGAGAAGATGATTCAGATGCTGCGCAGCCTGGAGGAGCGCTTTCCCCAGATCATCGCCATCAGCCACATCAGCGACGTGCAGGGGCAGTTCGACAACACACTCCTGGTGGTGGAGGACGAGCTGGGGAATAGCAAGGTGGAGGCGATTTAAGATTTAGATTTTTCGTTCGATCGCTTCAGGTCGAGAGCGGCTCTCAATCTCGATAGGAAAGTATAGGTCTAAATAGTGAAAATGGCTAAAATGTTTGAGAAAATGAAAAAAAGTTTATTTCTTCAGAAACGTTCCGGCCCGGTGTATATCACCTTCGACGATTGGATTCTACACGAAGCGATTCCATTTTCCGTCGATTCGTCCGAAACCTTCAACGCCTCCATCGACAAGGTCATCGCGTCACTTGGCGACTCTGTGGAGTTGCTTGGCTTTGGAGAAGCTCTCCACGGCGGCGAGGACATTCTGATACTGAGAAACCGGCTCTTCCAGCGCTTGGTGGAAACGCATGGCTACAGCGCCATTGCCATCGAGAGCAGTTTTCCCAGGGCGCGCGCCGTGAACGAGTACGTGGCCGGTCGCGGCCCGGCATCGTATGAGGCTGTGCAGGAGGCTGGATTTAGCCACGGCTTCGGCCGGCTCGACGCGAATCGAGAACTCGTGGAGTGGATGCGACAATACAATGCCGATGCAACGCATCGCGTCAAACTCCAGTTCTACGGCTTCGACAGTCCGACAGAAATGATGTTTTGCGATAGTCCACGACAAGTTTTGCATTTTGTTCTAGATTACCTCACCTCGATTGAGAGCACCAGCGCCCAGGAGCATCGCTTACGCATTGAGCCGCTTTTAGGCCTGGACTCTGACTGGGAGAACCCCGCGGCAATTATGGACCCAACGAAGTCAATAGGCTTGTCGCCAGCGGCCACTGCCTTGCGGATTGAGGTAGAGGATCTCATTGCAGAGCTGCAAGTGCGCCGTCCTGAATTGGTGGCGAAGAGCGACGAAAATCGCTATTTGGAAGCCATGCAGTATGCAACGGTCGCACGATGGTTGCTGAACTATCACGCCGCGCTGGCGCGAAAATCGGAATCTGGCAAACGAATTGTCCAATGTCTCGGCCTTCGCGACGCGATGATGTCGGATATTTTAGCAGGTATCGTATCCCGCGAGCATGGCCGGGGGAAAGTGTTGGCCTTTGCTCACAACAGCCATCTACAGCGCGGGAAGGCAGAGTGGCAGCTGGGCACCGACCTGCTCACATGGTGGCCAGCGGGATCGCACCTCGATGAGATCTTCGGCCCGGGCTATGCCGTCTTCGGAACGGCCGTGGGCGTATCTGATGCCAACGGCATTGGCCAGCCACAAGCCGGCACTCTTGAGGCGCGGCTGACTGCCGGCCCAGGGCCAGCGCGCTTCATTCCAACTCACAAAGGCCAGGGGCTTCCAACATCAGCAATCGTAGCTCTTCCGACTCGCTCGGGCAGTATGATGAACCCGACCTATTTCGCACTAACTCCTCAAAGCTTCACCGATTTCGATTGGCTGGCGGTCCTGGATAAGACGGCATACAACCGCGGAGGGCCACAGCTAGTACAGCGAGGCTCGAAATAAAACTCACATTATCCTAAGGCGTATCCCAGCAGCCTGGCCAGCCGGATGGCATCCCAGTCCAGGTGGCGGAGCATGCGGGCCATGAGGCGGCTGGGCCGGTCGATATCGCCGTGCTCTTCTATGGCTTTTATGAGGCGGGGCTTGCCGGCCAGATAGCCCACCAGCGCATCCAATTCAGCATCGCTCATTTTGCCCAGCATGCGATTCACCCTCATGCCGATCTCCAGCTCCCGGCCCAAGGCCGCCCTCCAGAGCCGGTCGTACTCCATGAGTCGCTCTACAGAAGAGTCACCCTCCATTGCAGCAGCAGCAGCCACACCGCCCGCAATCTTGGCCGCCACCAGCCCCGGATAGATTCCGCCGCCTGAGGTGGGCTTGACCTGGCCTGCCGCATCGCCCACGGCCAGCAGGCCCGCGACTGCGGTCGCGGGGGGCGGGCCCAGGGGCAGACCGCCCACATTCAGGGCCACGGGGGAGCCCTGCAGCCTTTTTGCAATAATATCTTTTTTCAAGAAAGAGCGCAAGTGCTTGCACCCATGATCACGAGCGCACAGACCGATGCGTGCCGAGCTTTCGTCCAGGGGAATCACCCAGGCGAAAAGCCCCGGCGCCGGCCCTAGGTGCACTTCCACCTTCTCAGGATCTTCTACCGCAAAGGGTACCTGCACCTGCGCCCCGGAGAGGATCATCTGAGGCGGCGCGATGCCGGCCCGGCGGGCGAGACGGGCAGATACGCCCTCTGCCGATATCACAATCTTTGCGGAGATCTCCTCGCCCCCAGCCAGGCAGAGGACGCTTGCCTCTTTTTCCCGTCTTATCTGTCGAACCGATGCGCAGAGCAGCAGATCCGCCCCCTCCTGCAAGGCTCGCCGAAGCAACGCCTGGTCAAAGAGCCTCCGGTCCACGACCCAGGCCTTGGGAACTTTGGCTTTGAAGTCCAGACGGGCTCTCGACGGGGATAAGACCGTTGCGCCCAACATGCCGCGCAGCAGGAAGGAGCCAAGCGGCAGCTCAGACTCGGCCATGGCCTCCCGGCCCAGCAGTCCGGCGCACTGCACCGGCCATCCCGCCCCAGCGTGCTCCTCCAGCAAAATTGTACAGGCCCCGGCTTTGGCTGCATACTTGGCTGCCATAATGCCAGCCGGCCCAGCGCCGATGACGGCCACATCGAAGATGTCCATGTTCGAGAAGAGAGATGAAAGGCAATGATGTTAACTTTTTCTCAGGCGCGTTTTTGGACGAAAATGTCTCTAACTTCGTAAGGCCTTTGTGCGCTTTGTGAGCTTCGTGGTTCTAATCCCGTAGTCACCCGATTTAATTATCACGCTACGAATATAAACCACAAAGATCACAAAGATCACAAAGATCACAAAGAACGCACAAAGCACCTCTCCAGAAACGCCGCCAGATCCTCGATGCTCTCCATCGTCTCATCGATGGCCGTGCCTTTTGAGATGCGTTCGTAAACAACTTCCCAGGTGCTGTATCCCCGCAGCCGCAAAACCGGCTCGCCTGCAGGCGTTGTGGCCAGATCGGTCTCATAGCGCATCCACCGACCGCCTTCCTGCGCCACCTCGAAGTTGCTGCAGGCTCCGCAGGTGCCGCCGTAAAAAACTCCGTCTACCACATCGATGTACAGCCTTATCCAGGAGATGCATTTAGAGTAGCGATAGACTCCTTCCGTGATGCAATAGGGACCTTCCCATGCGGCTAGTGGCAACATAATATTCATTAAAAGCCTAAACGGGTCGCATTTTATTGGCAAGATTATAGCGGGGAGTAGATTTGAACTACTGATCTACGGGTTATGAGCCCGTCGGGATATCCTGACTACCCTACCCCGCTGCATTTGGGATATACTCAATGACTTTATTCTAGCTTATAAGGCTTGCGTACAGAAAGTTAAGGGCTTGGTTTGAAGAGAAATCACCGATATGCATTTTTCTATGCGGTATTCATCCGTCTATCATTGCAGCTTGAAATGCCGCGGAACGATTTCTGCCGGCCTGCGGCACAATGGCCGCGCCGACAGCAGGTAATCGAATTTCAAGCCTTCATTCTTTGGCTGCTCAGTCACCCATACATCAACTATTTATTTCATATTGTCCCTGATACTATAGAGAGACATGGATCATCTGGATCCTTGCCGGTGTTCCGGTTCGCGATCTAGATCGAGATCTGCGCATTATGTCGGCGGAGGAGGGGAGGGAAATAACGTGGACATAAAAAGAAATATCCTGATTAGCGCCGTTCTAGCTGCAATTATGCTTCAAGGAGCAACCGTGGCGTCTATTATCGGTCCAAGCTCGTATGGATCAACAACGCAAAATTCACACAATGGTGATGGAACGCCTGTTAATCAATTTCAAAACCATTTGTTTGGATCAAAAGTGGCGGATGGAGATAGCGATATTGGGAGAATGCTCTACGACTTTGACCTCCAGCCCGTCATAGCCTACTGGGATGTAGGCCTGATTAAAGGTGAATTTGACGCGGCTGATGTCGTCTACATTCACATAAATAAGAACACTAATTTTACAGAGCTTGACGATATCCGGCTTACTAAATACGGCCACCATCTTCCAGGGAGTAAGGTTGCAGCTGACGACAATGATATCAACAAGCACCTATTCGAAGGATTTCCTCCCGAATCCAGGATAGTATTCATTGATCAATACGGAAGCAAAGGATATGATCTATTGGACCCGGTTTATTTTCATATCAACAACAGCTTGCCCCAAATAGGCCGAATGGATCTGAGATTAAGCTATTTCGCGAATGGACCCGCCGGGACTCTCGTGGATGGCCATGATCCTGACCGTGGGCTTCCAGCCACTAATCTTCACTATAAGCTCCGCTTCTATAATTTGAATGGGAATATAAGATTTGATGGAAAACCCCTGTATGATGAGCCGGATCTGGCCTATCTGGATGTATCTACAAATCTGGGTGAACCGGCAGAGGAGACATATGGCTTCGTGGTGGTCAATGATGTACGTTTGTCTTAATTATTTGCCGAGTTTTTCATTTTTTGACTGATGTTGCTGATTGTGGCCGGACCGTTGGAGAATACCTGTATATTCTGCCCATGGCTGGTAACATTGACGTAATTTGTTTGAGATGCGGAGCAATCGAAGCAATTTTGCCCGCATGGCCCCGGCAGCACAATGACGACGGCTGTCGACTCGTTATTTGCAGGATAGGGGTCAAAAGTCTCGGAATAAACTCCGGCTGCATTTATTACGCTTCCCGGAGAAAAGGGTTTTAAAGTCATGCGCATAACAAAGCTTTGGCCTTTATCCAGATCTCCAATGCTCCAGATGCCTGTGGTTTGATCATAGCCCGAGGGGGTCACTGATTGGAGAATGGAATTGGCTGGAACTATATCCTTTACCCGGACATTTCTGGCCAGGGACGGCCCATTGTTGGTCACGGTGATGGCATAATTGATCATGTCGTCCGTTGTTATCGGCTCCTTCGGTCCGTTTTTGCTGATCTGGAGATCTGAGGAATTTAGTATTACCTTTGCGGCGGCATAGACGGTTATTTTCTCATTCCAGTAATCATACGCTGTGAATGTTGCCTTATTAACCAGAGGTCCGGGCAGGTCCCCCGACTTTACCGTGTAAGATGCCGTGCCCTTAGCCGTTTCAGCCGTTTGGAGTGTATTTTTGTCCAGGTGTACAGGTCCGGTTAAGCCATCAGTTATTGCCAAATCCTTTATGGGCAGGCTAAGCTTATTGATTATTGTGAAATTATAAATTATAGTCTGCCCGACATCCGCGGTATCTACGGACGCCTCTTTAAGGAAGGTTACGCAATTGGCATCCACTGAAGCCGATGCCGTTGCCCTTCCAGCCCTGCCATCGGGATCGAGAAATTCCAGTGTGGCGGTGTTATTCAGATAGCCTGCTTTCTCTGCTCTATCAGCCGCTTTGGCCTCCAGGGATTCATTGCTCGCGAGAACCGTCTTGTTGATCGGTATATCGCCAATTAAATCATCGAAGAGATTGAGGAGGGTGATGGGAACGGAACCGGCGTTCTTGATGCGGAAGGTGTAATTAATCGCATCTCCCACGCATACTTGGTTGCGATCGGGCGTTTTATTGAAGACAACTTTTACGAGATCTACGCGCGCAGAATCTGAATCATTGGCTTCCCGTTCACCGGCATCCCAACCCCTCGCGGTGGCATTATTGATCAGTACAGGCAGATCTTCTTCGAGAACTACATAAGTGGCGTTAGCCGTTGTGAATTCATTGGGCTTTAAAGTCCTTATTCCAAGATCTATCTCGCCGATCTTGTTATCATTAAGTGTCAGATTATTCAAAGTCACTTTCCCGGTATTCCGGATCTCGTAGTAGTATGTGATATTATCGCCGACTTCAGCCAGCGTCCTATTTGCCTTTTTACTTAGGGAGATACTATTTTTTTCTATGGTGGGAACTGAAGCATTTGCAGATATGCTTCTATTTTTGTTCTCTCGATCCTGATAGTATAGAATCGCCTCATTTATCACAGCAGGGCAGTCAGTCTTTTTTACCGTATAAACGCTATTGGCGTGGGTCGTCTCTCCTTCACCAAGAGTTGTTCTTGCGGGTGTAAAATTGCCAGTCTTATTGTCCCAAATGCTCAGATTGTGCAGTTCTGCTGAGCCTTTGTTGATAATATCGTAGCCATAATTTATTCTATCTCCGATATGGGCCATCTCAAGGTCGGGTGTTTTGTTGAAGACAACTTTTATGAGATCCACTCGTGTGGAATTAGTATCGTTTGCTTCCCGTTCACTATTATCCCAGCCCCACACAGTAGCGTGATTGATCAAGACAGGCAGATCTCTTTCAAGAACTACATAATTAGCTTCAACCGTTGTGGATTCATTTGGCTTTAATGTCCGTGTTTTGGGAACTATCTCATTCATTTTGCTGTCATTAAGTGTCAGATTATTCAAAGTCACTTTCCCAGTATTCCGGATCTCGTAGTAGTATGTGATCTTGTCGCCGACTTCGGCCAGCTTCTTGTCAGCCTTTTTGCTTAGGGATATATTAATAGTATCACAACTACTTACTGGGACTGAAGCATTTGCAGATATGCTTCTATTTTTGTTCTCTCGATCCAGATAGTATAGAATCGCCTCATTTGTCACAGCAGGGCAGTCCGTCTCTTTTGCCGAATAAACGCTATTGGCGTGGGTCGTCTCTCCTTCACCCAGAGTTGTTCTTACGGGCGCAAAGGTACCCGTCTTATTGTCCCAAATGCTCAGATTGTGCAGTTCTGTTGAGCCTTTGTTGATAATATCGTAGCCATAATTTACTCTATCTCCGACATGGGCCATCTCAAGGTCGGGTGTTTTGTTGAAGACAACTTTTATGAGATCCACTCGTGTGGAATTAGTATCGTTTGCTTCCCGTCCACTATTATCCCAGCCTCTCGCGGTGGCTTCATTGATCAGTACTGGAAGGTCTTCTTCGAGAACTAAATAATTAGCTTCAGCCGTTGTGGATTCATTTGGCTTTAAGGTCCGGTTTTTGGGAACTACGCCATCTATCT
>JAPKYA010000086.1 GCA_026394565.1 Methanothrix sp. | reverse complement strand
TCTGATGCGCCATGAGAACCACCCGGCAGTCCTCCAGAGCGCGCAGAGTATCTAAGTGGCTTTTTATGCGCTTATCATCCAGGATATTTCCGCTGGGGTCCATGGGAGAGTTGAAGTCCACTCTTACCAGGACCCTTTTATGATCAAGCATGACATCATCCATTGTGAGATAATCCTTCAACTCGGTTCCTCCCGGTGTGGTTAGGGGTTGACACAAGGAATATATAGTCATTGCTAATTTGAGCAGGGGAGAGGAGCTGTCAAAAAAGATTATAACTCTTAAACCAATTGTCGTCCATGGGGGCGAGGGTCATATCCGAAGAGCCGCATCTTCCCGTAATTGAGGCAGGCGAGCTTCTAACCAGGATCGAGAATGGCGATCCGCTCATCTACGATCACGTGGCCATAGTCGGTGACATAGACATCTCCAGGGTCGTAGCCTCTAAGATCCAGATCAGGAACTGCGAGTTTCTGGGAAACGTGAACTTCGCTCATGCCCTGCTGCGAGAAGAACTGGACCTGCGCGGCTGCATATTCCGGCAGGAGGTGTGCTTTAAAGGAGCATCTTTCTCGGGCGGAGCCGGATTTGAATCCTGCAGCTTTAAGAGATATGCCACCTTCCGAGATGTAAATTTCGCCGGCCAGGCTCGATTCCAGGGGGCCAATTTTTCCGCCATAGCCAACTTCGGCAATGCAGTCTTCAAATGCCTGGCCCTCTTCGGATCGGCTCGTTTCAGCGAGCTTTGCACCAACTTCGGGGAGGCGAGCTTTCTTGCCGATGCCAATTTCCAGGGTGCCAACTTCAAGGGCTATGCCGGCTTTCAGAGCACCGCAATCTCCGGAAACGCCGATTTTCGCGGCGCAAACTTCAACGAAGAGCTCAATATGGAGTTTGCCTCCTTTCAAGGCAATGCTATTTTTTTAGGCTCAAGTATGGCGAAAGAGGCTAATTTCTTCCGGGCTCGAATTTTGGATGCCAACTTCACGGATGCCATACTGGGCGGCGATGTGCAATTCTCGCAGGCAAAGCTGGGCAGAGGGCTCTTCTCCGGATCTCAATTCCCGAAAAAGGCATCCTTCCAGGGAACGCAGTTTACGCAGACGGCAAATTTCTCAGGCTCAAATTTTCACAAAAACCTGTTTCTGGCAAATGCGAAAATCCATGTCATGCGTCTCTTTGATGTTGAGTTTGCCGGGCAGATCGATCTGCATAACTCTGAATTCGCCCGCCTGGAGGTCAGGTGGCCCGCTTTATGCCATCACCTGGCCTACGACGGTGCAGCATATCTTTCTTTAACCAGGAATTTCAGGAATCTGGAGTGGTTCGAGGACGCTGACGACTGCTACTACCACTACCGGCGCATGAGTCAGTCCGGCAAGACCCTGATCTTACGGGAAGGAACGAAGATCAAGATCAACTGGTCCAAGCTCCTGGACGGCCTGGCCTGGATCTCATGCGGCTACGGCGTCCGGCCCAGGCATACCGTATTTCTAAGCGGCTTTATGATCATCCTCTTTGCCCTTCTCTTCTGGGCGGGAGACGGCATTGTGGTGGAGCCGCTAAACGGCTGCAGCCCCAGTATCGCCCCCCAAGAAGCTCTCAACTTTCCAGACAACGTCTACTTCAGCGCCATGGTCTTCACCGCCAAGACGCAGGTAAAATGGTTCCCTGTAGGCGTCTTCCGCTACCTGGCTACAGTGGAGTCGGTTTTAGGCTGGCTGCTTTTGGCCCTCTTCCTGGTAACCTTAGGCAGAACCATGATCCGTTAATTGGGATTGATCACGACAAACGTCGAGAAAAGTCCTTATATGGGTTCGCCAAAAGGACCCTGAGAGATATCGCAAAAAAAAAAAGATTCGATCACAGAGTGATAAGATGCAAAAGGCAATCTTCATTATGATCATAACGGCAGCACTTCTCTATGTTGGCGCTGCCGGCGGTGCTGACTATGGAAAAGAGCGCCCCATAGCCATCTTGGCGGGTTCGGAGCAGATTCAGCCTGCCATAGACGGACATATTGTAGCCTGGTCGGATAACAGGAGTGGAAACTTCGACATATTCATGTACGACCTGGAGACCGGCCTGGAGAAATGGGTATGCATTAATCCGTTCTTCCAGATCAATCCTGCAGTATCCGGCGAGCGCATTGTCTGGCAGGACATGCGCGCCGGCAACGGGGATATCTACATGTACGATGCCGTCAACCGCACAGAATCAGCGGTGATTGCAGCCGAAGGCAACCAGACCCAACCCGACATCAGCGGAGATCTGGTAGTTTGGGCCGATGACCGCGACGGCACCTACAACATCCGTCTCTACGACCTGACGACCAGGAAGGAGAGCATCATCTCCACCGGAGAAGGTGAGAAGATTGAGCCCAAGATCAATAGAGATAAAATAGTCTGGATGGATAAGCGCTCCGGCGATTTTGATGTCTATCTATACGATATTGCCGCCGGAAAAGAGTCTGCCATATCCAAAGGGCCGGAAGATCAATCGTTTCCCTCTGTTTACAGCAACATCGTGGTATGGGCCGACAATCGTACAGGCGAGTCCGACATCGCCTTCATGGATATTACGACTCAAAAGACGACTACGCTAACTAAGCCCGGCATGCAGACAGATCCCAGGATTTTTGGCAACTTTATAGCCTACCTCAACAACCACACAGATATCATTCTTTATGACATCAAGAGCGGCGAGGAGAGAATTCTGGTTCCCGGCACCATCAAGATGGAACCGGCCATCAGCGACCGAGGCGTCGTTTGGACGGATTATCGGAGGGGCACGAAGGATTCTGATATTCAAATGTTCGACTTCAAGATCCTGGCTGATATGTCCATAAGCAGCGGGCCTTTCAACCAGACGAATCCCTCCATATCCAAAGATAACATAGTCTGGACAGACAACCGGAATGGTAACTACAACGTCTATCTATTCAACACCACTACAAGAAAAGAGAAGGCCGTCACGGATGACAAAATGGACCACAGCAGTCCTGATGTCAGCGGCAACTATGTGATATTTACAGACAAGAGAAATGGCCATCTCGACGTTTTTCTCTATGATATTTTGGCCGGAAAAGAGAAGCAGATCTCAAAAAGCTCTTCCGATCACAGATATTCCATGATCGAAGACAATTACGTTGTTTGGCTGAACAACGACACGGGTGATGATCAGATATATCTCTACGATATCTCAAAGGCAGCGGAGAGACAATTAACCAATAACAAAGGCGGCAAGCTATCACCCGTTATAAACGGGGAGAATGTGGTCTGGGCGGATAAGCGAACTGGTAAATGGGATATATATCTGTACAACCTGACCACAAATAGCGAGATACCAATTTGCACTGACCCCAAGAACCAGGTCCAGCCCTGGATCTATGGGGATACTATCGTCTGGGCGGACGGCAGAAATGCTCCTGATAGCAGTGTTCGCAACTGGGACATCTATGCCTATAATATGACTACCAAGACACAGCGAGCTATTGCCACCAATTCGGCCAACCAGGGATCTCCCTGTGTCTTTGGCAGGTATATTGCCTGGCTCGATGAACGGGGAGGAGATCCGGATATCTACCTTTATGATCTAATAAAAGGAGTAGAAGTTCCGATTGCAGTATTGCCCATGATCCAGGCACCGAACGACGGAAAAGGAGATCCTGAGCGGGTTAAGCCTTATGGCTCTTCAAAGATCCTGAGCGAGGATAAGATCGTCTGGATGGACAACAGCAATGGCTTTACCCAGATCAAGTGGAGATATATCAACTCCGATCCGCTGCTTTTGCTCTCCACCGACTTTCCCAGTACCAACGGCAGCCTGCTGGTATGGAGCGATAACAGGGGAAGCAACTGGAATATCTACGGCTTCGATTTCTTCACAAGGGCGGAAAAGCCCATCTCTAAGGGAGATTGGGATCAGCTCTATCCTAAAGCCTCCGGCGACAAAGTAGTCTGGGCAGACTACAGAAATGGAGACGCAGACGTCTATATGAAGAACCTGTCTACCGGCATCGAATCGGCCATAGTGACGGGCAAGGGCGATCAGACCTGGCCTTCCATCTCCGGAGATAGGGTCGTCTGGATGGACAATTCCAGCGGCAACTGGGATGTTTACATGCAAGATCTGGCGAAAGGCGAGAGCGTTGCCGTCTACAAGGGACAAGGCCAGCAGATGTATCCCATCATCAGCGGCAATCTGGTCGTCTGGCAAGACAACCGAAACGGCGACTTTGATGTCTATGTCAAAGACCTAATGACCGGAAATGAGACCCGCCTTACAGAAGACGGAGACCAGCTCTATCCCGACATATCCGAAAACACCATCGCCTGGGAGGACGCCAAGAGCAAAGATATCGCCTATTACTTCTGGGACAAAAAATGGGGCAAGACCTATCCCCGACCGGGAGAGCAGACTAATCCGGTAGTATCTGGAAAATACATCTCCTATGTGGACGGAACCGATCCGGATACATCCATTCGCAAGCTGGATCTCTCCAACTGGAAGGATGAGCTGGTTCAGACAGGGCCAGGGCAAGTCAAGCCCAGCATGGACAAAAAGCTGGTCTGGCTCAATACCCACAGCGGCAGGCCGAGGACTGTACCCGTGACCGCGGGTCAGACGAGCATCATATGCAAAGCACCCGGCGACCAGAGCTACCCTGTCGTGGGCGGCAACGACCAGGTGGGATACTATGTAGCCTGGATGGATAATCGCACCGGAAAACCGGATATCTACGTTTACAGCCTGGCTCAGGAGATTGAGCTGCCCATCGCTGCAGGCCCGTATGAGGATATGTATCCGGATATCGACGGAAGCATCATCGCCTGGATATCCCGAAATCCCTTGAACCAGTATAAAATCGAGGATTACTGGTCCATCCGGACCTTTGACATATCCATTGTCAATTCCACAGAGCTGGTATACGGTCTGGAGAATGCCACACCGATCTCCCTCAGTGCAGACTACCTGGCCTATTTGCGAAAGAATTACTTCGGCTGGATGGTCTACATGAGACCGCTCTATGAGAAGGCGATCACCCCCGACTATCCGCCCAGCGGCATCAATCCGCGAGCGGGAGGAGACTATGTGGTCTATCAGGATAACAAGAAAGGCAGTTGGGATATCTGGATGTTGAAGCAGGGGGGCAGTCCCGTGGCACTGGCAAGCGATGCCAGCGATCAGATCAATGCCGCCACGGACGGACATACTGTGGTCTGGCAGGACAATCGGAACGGCAATTGGGATATCTATGCCTACGACCTGAACACCAGCAAGGAGATACAGATAACTAAGGATCTGGCGGATCAGACCAATCCCGATGTCGAAAACGGTGTGGTTGTCTGGCAGGACAATCGGTTCGGCAATTGGGATATCTATGTCTACGATCGCAATGTGCAAAAAGAGAAGGCTATCTGCACCGATGCGGGAAACCAGACCCAGCCGCGCATAAAGACGGGACGAATCGTCTGGACCGATGATCGCAGCGGAGACAAGGATATCTATCTCTACGAAAACTATATGCCGTAAGATGGAAAGGGGCAGGCAGCTAGGCTGTGCCTGCCCCTGCCCAAAAGTTTATTTATTCTCACTGCATTAGCCTCGCACTTAAGAACGTTTGGGGCAATTCATGGAGCTTGAAAATCTTAGATTTGGTACGGAACTGCTCAAGCGCGGTTTCGCAAAGATGCAGAAGGGCGGCGTCATCATGGACGTCACAACCCCAGAGCAGGCGGTTATTGCGGAAGAGGCGGGTGCTGTGGCCGTAATGGCCCTGCATGCTGTCCCTGCCGACATCAGAAAGATGGGCGGCGTGGCCAGGATGGCAGACCCTGCCATCATCGAGGCCATCATTGAGGCGGTGACCATTCCCGTCATGGCCAAGGCCAGGATCGGCCACTTTGTGGAGGCCCAGGTTTTAGAGGCACTGGGTGTGGATATGGTGGACGAGTCAGAGGTGCTCACTCCTGCGGACGAGTTTCATATTGAGAAGACCAAATTCACCATTCCCTTCGTCTGCGGCGCTCGAAACCTGGGCGAAGCCTGCCGGCGCATCAAGGAAGGCGCGGCCATGATCAGGACCAAGGGCGAAGCTGGAACTGGAGACGTGAGCCAGGCAGTCTTGCACATGAGGATGATTCTGGGCCAGATCAGGAGCCTGAAGGGCATGGATGATCTGCAACTGATGAAGGTGGCACGGGAGATTGAGGCGGACCTGGATCTGGTCAGAGAGTGCGCCCGCATGCAGCGCCTGCCGGTGGTCAACTTTGCCGCAGGCGGAGTGGCCACGCCGGCTGATGCCGCCCTGATGATGCAACTGGGGGCGGACGGAGTCTTCGTGGGCTCAGGCATATTCAAGTCCGAAAATCCGCAGGCCATGGCCGGGGCCATTGTTGAGGCGGTACATCATTATGATGATGCGGCTCTCTTGGCCAGGGTATCCAAGGGTTTGGGCGCGGCCATGAAGGGGCTGGATGCTTCTACGATTCCTGAGGCAGAAGCACTGCAGACCAGAGGCTGGTAGGGGCAGGTAAGTGGCCAGGATTGGAGTATTAGCCCTGCAAGGGGACGTATCCGAGCATGTCCTGGCCCTGGAGAGGGCGGGACAGGGAAAGGTCCAGGCGGTGGAGGTCAGAAAGCCCGGCCAGATAGAAGAGTGCCAGGCCCTGGTGCTGCCGGGCGGAGAGAGCACAACCATCTGCCGCCAGTTAGAGAGCTCCGGCCTCACCGAGGAGCTGAAGGCCGCAGCGCGCCGGGGCAAGCCCATCCTGGCCACCTGCGCCGGACTGGTGCTCATCTCCCAGGAGATAGAGGGCGACAGCCTGGTCAAACCTTTAGGCCTCATGGACATCAAGATCAGCCGAAACGCCTTCGGGTCGCAGAGGGAGTCCTTTGAGGCGGATATACAAATAAAAGGGCTGGACCGGCCTTACCGGGCCGTCTTCATCCGCGCCCCGGCCATTGCCGCAGCGGGCAGAGAGGTCGAGGTACTGGCCCGGGTGGGCGAGGCTGTAGTGGCGGCGCGCCAGAAGAATCTGCTGGCGTTAGCCTTTCATCCTGAACTGACAGAAGACCCAAGGATTCATCATATATTCCTGAAGATGCTGGAGGCATGATATGTTCTCGGAGAATGATTTGGTTGCCAGAAGCAAAGAGGATATGGCCGCAGAGGTAGCAGAGCTGCTGGCCGATGCCAAGCGCCTGAAAGAGGAGCATGAGGCAGCCCTGCAAAAGGAGATGGAGCTGCGGGCCAGGTCCGTGGAGAGCAGGCCCGCCGATGCCGCGCTGGCGGAGAAGCTCTGGCAGGAGGCGGAAGAGCTGCGGGATGCTGCCAAGGAGATGCTGCGCGTTTCCATGGAGAAGAGGCTGCGTGCGGGCGATGTGCAGCACCGTATCGATATCCACGACCAGATCGAGTCCATGGACACCTCGGATGAGGTCTGGAGGAAGGCGACAGGGGCGAGAAGGAGCTAATCCAGACAAATTCTCCCCCGCGCCGCCTTCTGCACACTCTGATCAAGGTCCCCGGCCAGTCGTTTCGGTGTCTCGGCAGGAGTATTGCAATTCTGCGCCACAACCGCCCGCATAATCCATGAACGATGGTGGAATCAGGATTAGTACAACGGGGCAGAATCACGGCTGCGCCGGAGGACAGACCCGTTGGTGCTGTGGCCCTGATCCGACTGGATGATACTACCTTATTTGTTGAAGGCAAGTGCATATAACTTGCATGAAGCATCCTTCTTTTCCGGCTATCACGTAACAAGTCCCAAATCGCTTCCTGCAAACAGATCATAACAGTACACTATGGACTGATTTATCGATAATTGCCTTTTATCGAATTATCTGCATCAGTGAAAATAAAGAAGCCCTATATAATCCAGAGCGCAATATCAAGGGGTTACGAGGTCAGGAAGGTATTTATAAAAACATCTTGTTGCTGTGTTGCTTAAATTAACTTAATCTATTTATAGTTGTCATATTATTACATTAGACTTTTCTTCAGATTTATATTCCTAAAAGTATATCATAAAAAATGAATATTCTCCTTAGCTCGCCAATCATCCCATCA
>JAPKYA010000035.1 GCA_026394565.1 Methanothrix sp. | reverse complement strand
GTGAACCATATTAATTCCTGATATTTAAATCTAAGTTTACTTATGTGTGGATGTTGCATTGTTGCGACGAATTCGCCAGGAAAGAGGATATGCTGGTAGAAATTAAAGCTGGTCTTGGGATGGGGGTCTGGAATGGGAATTATAGGTTATATGCAGTTTGAATTCTTCCTGCAGTCTCATCCCGCAATTCCCACAGCGCCCGCTCCACCCGGCTTCGCCTTCCGGCCAGCCGCTCTTCTCCCGCCGAAATCCTGGCCCACCGATCCTTGATCATTCGCTCCGTCTCCGTCTCCGCCGGCGCCGGTCCGCCCGTATTGGCCCGCAGGGCGACGTTGCTCCTGGGGTCCAGTGCCCCTTTCCAGGGCGATCTCATCCAGCTCGGCCATTCCCGGCCTTCGGCCCGAAGCCGCAATGCGGCCCACGATGCTATGCGCTGTCCGAAAGTGGATGCCTTCCTTAGAGCACCTGTGTGCTAGGCGATATCAAGAAGGCACAATTGCAGCCTGCCGAAATACATGCCGATAAACCTATAAATTAGTTTTAACTAATGATTAGGATATGGGAGCGGATGTTGGCATCGTTGGTAGCATAGGTAAAGTGGTTGGCGCCAAGCTTACCCGAAATGAGATCGGCCAAATCAATAAACTTGTTGAAGCTGGTTTCTACCTTAATCCCTCCGACTTCATTCGTGAAGCTGTCCGAGAAAAGCTATCGGTAATCAAGGTCATTGAATATCGCGATGTAGACTATGAAACTGCAAAAAAAGAAGTCGCGGGATATTTCAAAATGAAGGGCGAAGCTTATGCCTCAGATGCCAGCCTGGACCTTGAGCTTGATTATGAGCTGGTATGCAAGATCATGGATGATCTGGAGAAAGAAGGCCAAATGGAGGTTGCACTGTGAAGGGGCTTGAGGTCGGCGACTCCATCCGCGGTCACAGAATAATTGATAGAAAAGGCCGTTGGTGCGGCCAACCTTAGCAAATATGGATTTATCTTTTTAGCTATCTCTCTGCCCCCAGCTCCCCCAGCGCCCTCTCCACCCGGCGCCGCCTCCCGGCCAGCCGCTCTTCTCCCGCCGCAATCCTGGCCCACCGGTCCTTGATCATGCGCTGTGTCTCCGCGGGCGCCGGCCCTCCCGTGTTGTCCCGCAGAGCAACGTTGCTTTTCGGGTCCAGTGCCCTTTCCAGGTCCGCCGCAGAAAAGCCGCGCTCTCTGGCTCGATAGCCCGCCATCTCCAGAGCGATATCATCCAGCTCGGCCAGGCCCGGCCTGCTGCCCGAGGCCGCAATGCGGCCCACGATGCTGTGCGCTGTCCGAAAAGGCATGCCAGTGATGCGCACCAGCGAGTCGGCGATCTCCGTCGCTGTGGAAAAGCCCGCGCCCGCGCATTGCTGCATCCTTTCAAGGTTGAACTTGAGAGAGGATACGCAGCCGCCCAGGATGCGCACAGTGCTTCTCGCCCAGTCCAAGCCGCGCCATAGGTGGGGCGTGACCTCCTGCAAGTCTCGGTTGTAGCTGAGGGGCAGGCCCTTGCAGATGGAGAGCGCAGCCATCAGGCTTCCCAGAACCGAAGCCGTTTTGCCGCGGGCCAGCTCAGCCGTGTCCGGATTCTTTTTCTGGGGCATGATGGAGCTGGTGGAGGCATAGAGGTTATCCAGTTCCAGGTAGCCGAATTCGGATGTGGACCACAGAACCAGCTCCTCTGCCAGGCGGCTCAGGTTGACCATCAAAATGGACAGGTCGGCCAGGACCTCCAGGATGAAATCACGCGTGGAGACGGCATCCATGCTGTTTTCCAACAGGCCCTCAAAGCCCAGCAGTTGGCAGGTCCTCTGCCTGTCGATCTTGAAGCCGGTGGAGGCAAAGGCAGCCGCACCCAGTGGGCTCAGGTTAACCCGCAGGTAGGCATCCTCCAGGCGGGAGAGGTCCCGCAGGGCGGCATCGGCATGGGCCAGGAGATGATGGGCCAGAGTGGTGGGCTGGGCGTGCTGGGTGTGAGTAAAGCCTGGGATGATTGTCTCGGTGTGCTTCTCCGCCAGCCGAACAAGCGTCCCCACCAGCAAGATCTGCTCACGCATCAAATCCAGCATTTCGGCGCGTAGCGCCAGGCGGATGCAGGTGGCAACCTCGTCGTTCCTGGAGCGACCGGTGTGCATTCTGCCCCCTTCCGGGCCGACCTGTGCCAGCACATAAGCCTCAATGGCCTCGTGCACATCTTCCCCTGCGCCCAACGACTGCGATCCCTTTTCCATCAGATCGTCGAGAGCAGCCATGATCCTGGAGCAGACCTCTCCTGAGATCAGGCCCTGCTCCCTGAGCATTACCAGATGGGCTTTATCCACCAGCAGATCGGCTTCGAAGATGCGCTCGTCTGCCTCTCGGCTGGAAAGGTAGTCCAAGACATCCTGCCGGCTCTCCCCCAGACGTTGATCGCGAAACATATCAGCTCATTTAGGTTGTGTAGTTGGCATTTACATTCACATACTCGTGGGTCAGATCGCAGCCAAAGCCGCGAGCTTCTGCGCTGCCCAGGGCAAGGTCGATGTTAATGGTAATAGTATCCCCTTTCATTATCTCTTTGGCCTGATCAAGAGCTCCGTCCACGATGCGCCCCTTTTCCACCAGCGAGACCTTGAGGCTTCTTCCGTCCGGGCTCATTCCTTCCAGGCCCAGTGTGATCTTCGCCGGGTCCATCTCCGCACCCGAGTATCCCACGGCACAGATGATGCGGCCCCAGTTGGGATCGGCTCCGTAGACGGCCGTCTTGACCAGGCTGCTTCCAGCCACGGCCTTGGCAGCCAGGCGGGCGTCCTCAACGCTTTGCGCTCCGCGGACCACTGTCTCAAAGTACTTGCTGGCGCCCTCGCCATCCCTGGCCATCATGCGCGCCAGCTCCATGCAGACGTACCGCAAGGCTTCACGAAAATCCGCCTCCCGGCCTTTGGCCTTTCCCGTGGCGGTAAGGAGCACAGTGTCATTGGTGCTTGTGTCCCCGTCCACTGTGAGCATATTGAAGCTGTCTTTCACAGCATCAGCGAGGCATTCGTGCAGCTTTTCCGCCGGGAAATCAGCGTCCGTGTAAAGGAAGCAGAGCATGGTGGCCACATTGGGCTCGATCATTCCTGCCCCCTTGACGATGCCGGCCACGCGCATGCCCTCATGCTCCACAGCGATCTCTTTTACGCGTGTGTCCGTGGTCATGATGGCCCGTTCTGCCTCCTGGCTCGCCTCGCCGTCGCTACGTAGCCTCACTTTGGCCTGCTCGAAGAGCTGGGAGATGAGCGGCAGATCCATGTAGCGGCCGATGACGCCCGTGGAAGCCACGCCGATCTTCTTTTCCTCCGTTGCCAGAAAACCGGCTAAAAGCCGGGCCATGGCCCGGGCGTCCTCCAGCCCCCGCGGGCCGGTATAAGCATTGGCGCAGCCGCTGTTAGCGATGACGCCGTCCAGATAGCCTCCGGCCAAATGTTTTGCAGTGACATCCAGCGGGGCGGCCCTAACCCGGTTGGTGGTGAACATGCCGGCTGCGGCCCCTGAGGCGGCGATCAGTGCCAGGCCGTATTTTCCCTGGCGCACCCCCGCGGCGCGAACGCCGGGAACGGCACAGATGCCCCCCTCAATTCTCTGCATGCTTCATTCCCAGGCCGGATATGATGTCGCCCCTGGTCACTATGCCCACCAGCCTTCCGTCCTTCACCACCGGCAGCCGGTTGATGCGGTGGCGGGTCATGATGCTTGCTGCCTCTTCAATGGAGTCGTCCGGTCCCACCTCATGCAGATTAAGGCTCATGATATTGCCCACCTTTTTCTTGGGAATCTCCTCCAGGCTGGCATGCATCCTTTCCCACTTCACCAGATCACGCAGTGGAATCTCGAAGACCTCGAAGGGGCTGGGAAGCCAGAGACCGCCCTCCTTCTCTTCCACAGATAAGAGGCGCAAAAGGTCCGATTCCGATACAATGCCCACCAGCTTCTCTCCATCCAGCACCGGCATGCCGCTGACCTTATTCTCGCGCAATAGACGGGCCGCCTCGCTCACTGGAGCCTCTGTCTGGACGGTGACGGGCTTGACGTTCATAACATCTCTGACTTTCATTATTTTCACCTAATTTTTCACTTATTAGTTCAGGATCAGTTCAGGGTGCCATGCCTGGAAACCATAGCCCCGCCTTCTCATCGAAGCCTGCCATGAGGTTCATGTTCTGAATGGCCTGGCCGGATGCTCCCTTCACCAGATTATCTATGGCGGATATGACCACCAGCCGGTCGCTCTCCTTCTCCGGCTCGAAGGCTATGTCGCAGAAGTTGGAGCCGCGCACCGAGGACAGCCTGGGAATGCCGTCCGCCATGCGAACAAAGGGGGCGTTCTTGTAAAACTCGCGATAGATCGAAGCTACCTGGCTCTTATCCTGCAGCGTCTCCTCTGCTCCCTTCCGGGCGAAGACGTGCGCCGTGGTGAGGATGCCCCGCACTGAGGGGATAACGTGGGGAGTGAAGTTCACTTTTATGCCTGGGGAGAGGCGGGAGAGCTCCTGCTTGATCTCAGGGACGTGCCTGTGCGTAGTAAGCTTGTAGGGTATGACATTTTGCGACATATTGGGGTAGTGGGAGGTCTCCGTGGGCTCCACTCCCGCGCCGGAGATGCCAGACTTGGAGTCGAAGACCACACGCTCCACCAGACCGGCTTTGGCCAGCGGGGCCACGGCGAGCGTTGCTCCTGTGGGATAGCAGCCGGGATTGCCCACCAGCTTGGCCCGCGCCACCTCGGGATGCAGTTCAGTCAGGCCGAAGACCGCCTCGCGGGGAGCGCGGTGCTTTGTGGCATAGGTCTTCTCGAAGACGTCTGTAGGCAGGCGGTAGTCGGAAGACAGGTCGATGACCCGCGTGCCGGAATCAAGAAGCTCGGGCACCCAGTCCATGGCGGTGCCGTGGGGAACGGCGGTAAAGACAATGTCGCAACGCTCTGCGACCTCTTTGCCCTTGAGCGCCTCAAAGTTGAGAGAATAAATGCTCTTTAAGTGAGGATGAACTGTTGTTACGCTCTTTCCCGCAAGCTTTCGGGAGGTGACGGCAACTACGTTGACATCGGGATGATTTGCAAGCAGGCGCAAGAGCTCCCCGCCGGTGTAGCCTGAACCACCGACAATTCCTACATCTATCATAAAATCCCTCACGAGCTAATGATATTAAAAGGAGGCGGAAAGCTCGGAGAGGCCACGGGCTGCGTCCTCAATTCTCTCCTTGCCCTCCAGGGCGGCCAGCCAGCTCTGCGGTATCCAGGAGGGGCCATAGGAAGCGCCGAAGAGAGAGCCGGCGATGGAGGCAATGGAGTCGGTGTCCCCCCCGCTGCTGGCGGCCATGATGAGCGCCTCCTCCGGCTCAAACTTGAGGAAGCAGTAGAAGGCAGCAGGAACGGTCTCCATTGCGAGGGGCGAGTTTCGGATCAGACCCAGAGCATCCTCCGGCTTGAGGTCCAAGAGCGTGCCGACCCAGAGAAGCCGTTCCGCAAATTCGGCATCCAGGCGGCTGGCCTGGGAGGCGGCATTCCTCAATATCATCTCCTTAGAAAAGCCGTTGCAAGAGAGGGCCACGCCAACGGCGACGGCAACAGCCGCGGCCCGGGCGGAGGTTGAGGTGTGGGTGGGCAGGCTTTGCAGATCGGCATAGCTCTTCACGATGTTCAGATCGGTGTTGTAGAGAAGGCCGATGGGTGCAGCGCGCATGGCCGAGCCGCACGTGGGAATGGCCAGGCCCGACTGCTGCCAGGCCGTTCCTGCGATCATGCTCTCCACAGCAGAGCGGGTGGCAAAGCCCACCCCCCTGTTGAGACGCTCGTCCAGCGTCCAGGCCGCTCCCCAGGCAATGAGCTTTTCTGCAAATCTGTCAGGCGAGAAGCCGGAGGCTTCAATTAGCGATTCGGCCAAAAGCAGCGTCTCTTCCGTGTCGTCAGTGAACTGGCCGGCTAAAAGGCCGCTGTGAAAGTGGCCATCGGGTGCCGGCATCATCTCACGAACCATGCCGAATTTAGAGCTAATCTCCCGGGCAGTGTAGCCTTCCGTGGGCATTCCCAGGGCATCGCCTACAGCCAATCCCAAGAGACAGCCCCGGAAGCGGTCCAATAAATCCATGCGCGGAAATGAGTGCTGCCTGGAACTAATAACCATCGCCAGGACGCATCTTGAATAATGACTGGCAAAGTACTGCTCGGAAGATTGCACAGTGCTCTGCCCGATCAATCCAATTGATCAGATCATCGACTTGAAGAGAGCAGGCAATACTGCCATGGCGTAGATTACTATCCCGACGAGTCCCGCTTCGATGGCGTAGAGCCCGATATTGAACGGGTCCATCATGTTTTCTGCGTGTGTCATATTTCTTGCCTCCTATTGGATACTTGGCCCAAGCCTGACACAATATAATTAGGTGACCAAGTATTAAAAATTTTTTGACCACTTGAAAGTGATTACAATGAGATTGGAAAGGCTAAACCGGGGGGTGGAGGCTGATCTCCTCCGGTTTGTTGGTGTGTTTTCATGGAAAAGACACAAAGGCACAAAGAACGACCAAGCCGAAATTTGGAGATGAGGCCTTGCCTACCCAATTCAGCGAAGAACCATCAGAAATCGATCAAGCCTTCCCAATTGCCCGAAAGCTTCATGGCCCTTGCAACCCCTCCTAAGAGCTTGAATGGTAGTAGTACTATGCAATGATGCCGAGATCGAGGTGCCGGATGGCGAGATATGCCAGATCTGCGGCCAGGAGCTGGAGGAGTTTGACGAGGTCACGGGCACGGGCATTCACGGGTACTACCACTGGATCTGCGTAAATCACGTGGATGCGTGAGCGGCTGCGGAGGCGAGCGGGCGCCCGCGGGCGCGGAGCGCTGCGGATGGCAAGATTCATAAACCCGGAGGTGTTTGCATTATCCTCGATCTGCTCCCAAGGCAGATCGGATGCGGGGATAACCAAGCCAGGCCAACGGTGATAGACTCAAGATCTATTCTCGCAGGAGTTCAAGGGTTCGAATCCCTTTCCCCGCATAGATTTTATTCTCTTGATTGCGATTTTCATGATTTTTATTTTGGTTTAGTGGTAGCTTCAGGCTTTCCTTTTTTTGAGTTGTCCACCAGCAAAAACCAGATCGGCCTTCTGGGTGAAGTCGCCCTTTTGGCCAATCATTTTCATGTTCTCCCAGCATAGTTTATCAAGACCACCAGTAACCGCTTTGGTAAGTGTATGGATACCAATAATTGCGATAAGTGTACGGATAGTAGTAGTATCGATAATTGGATGTATGCCAGGTACTACCTGGATAGTAGTAATTGGAATAGCGGTATGGATGATAGGTTTTCCCTTGATAGTTATAATAGGAAAAAGGATCGTACACCCAGCCACCCACGCTGCTAGGATAATCATATGGGGAGTATCCACTGCCAAAAACCCAACCAGGAGGAAGCCAGACCTGTTCTTTATCATGATCCGATTGTGCTGAGCAAATTGGTGCTACCAGCAACATAGCCGGCAATAGCAATAAGGCCACAAATTTCTTGTTCATGTCAACCTCACCTATTACGAAATAATAGATCTATGAGCTATTAAAGATATTCAATCGTTTCATTTGGCAACAATATCTATATTTGGGAAAGAGCTTGCTGGGAATGACAGGAGGTGCTTCTCCTGGATACGTAAATTCCTAGCCAAAGTTAAGGATGCTGATAAGGATGATGGAGAATACTCAGTGGAAATGGTGCTACAGATCGCTGTTCTCGACGGCGATCTGTAGCACCATTTGCATCTATGCATTCAGTTTTATTGACGGCATATCGGGCGGTTATGCTGTCGCGTTTGTGTCATTCTTCCTCGCCGTTACAGGGATTGCCGTCGCGGCATTATTTTTCCGCCGGGCCCAGGTCATGGATTCCATTCTGAATAGCACGCGGCTTCTTGCCCACTGGATCTATTCAGCAGACGAGGCAGAGCAGAGTGCACGACGAGAATATGCGAATTATCAGGAAAGAAATCGGGCTATGTTTCTCGTTATTGGGGGAATGCTTGTTCTCGTCGCACTGGTTATGATGATCTTTGCCGGAGAGGGGGGCTTCATCACCGGGGTATTTCTTCTGGCATTCACGGTTTTCCTTTTCATCGTTTCCAGGGTTGCACCTGTAATCGCGCTGAAATATGCGCTCGGATCTCCCAGAGAGGCATATATCGCTGAGAACGGGATTGTTTATGAAGGGGCGGTTTATCCGTTCCAATCCTTCCTGATGAGGATGGATGCAACTGCATTCCATAAAAGAACAGGAAAAAAGCCTGCGGTGCTAATATTCTCCTTCATCCAGTTTGTCGGACTCAATATCCGCTCCCCATTCGACATTGAGATCCCCGTGCCCGAAGGTGAGGAAGAGAAGGCAGGCAAAATAGCTGATATCATGCATTCTCCCTAACGATCCTTAACGATCACCATCTTATACTGCTTATAGCATTCCAGTGAACATGAAGAACGGGTTGAGCCCCAGGATGAGTAAATCCGCGATGGTAATTCTGGCCGTCATAGCAGTAATGCTTTCTGGTTTAGCAAATGCCGCATTCTCTGTCAAACCAGGGAATAGCATCCAATCGGCCATAGACGCCGCCAATCCAGGCCAAATCATTGAGGTGCAAAACGGCACATTTAATGAGAGGATCAATGTAACCAAACCGCTCACCCTCAAAGGCGTGGGCAAGCCGATTATTGACGCCGGCGGGATTGGAAGCGCTATAACCATCTCGGCCAACGGTTCAACTCTGTTGGGATTTACTGCTACAGGATCCGGCAAAGATGCCAACGATGCCGGCATAAGGGTGCTCTCCAACGGAAATATAATCAAGGACAATGCCGCCATCAAAAATAATAACTACGGAATTATCCTTTACCACGTCGACAAAAACACCGTCTTTTTGAATACAGTGACGGAAAACAAAAACGGCGGAATCTTGCTGATTCATTCCAACAACAACCAGGTCTGGGGCAACTATGCCGGCATGAACTGGAATGGCATCTCCATGCAAACCTCTCGAGGCAATACCATCAATGCCAACAACCTGACCGGGAACAAGATGGGCATAAACATCTCGAACATCAATTTAAGCGATAGCATCATTGCGAAGGGCAAGGCGGTATCCATAAAGTACGTCTCCAGCAGCCAGTCAACCACCTACAACATTGACAAGAACAGCACGAGCTCTTCTCCCGGCGCCAACCTTCTCTATCAGAACTACCTGCAGGACAACGACCAGAACGCCTTCGACGACGGCTACAACCAGTGGGATAATGACTTGACAGGCAACCACTACAGCAACTACGATGCCCGTGAGCAGGGATGCCTGGACCGCAACAGAGACGGGATATGCGACGCCGGCTACAGCATTCCAGGAGGACGCAACGTGGACCGGCTGCCTAAAGCCTCTCCTGACGCCATACTCAGTTACAAGTCCCAGGGATTGGGGGGCTTTGAGCTGAAGATGGAGCAGAGAACCTACTTGCCCGGCAGCGATGTCAATGTGGAGTATGTGGCACCAGGGAACTTCTCAGGCTGGGTGGGGATTATGAAGACAGATCAGCCCAGTGAAAGAGCCGGCCTGGATACGGCTCTGTCCTATCAGAGCCTGGCAGGCTTATTTGGCATACTGAAGCTAAAGGCTCCCGCTGATAAGGGGTCCTACATTCTTCGCATGTACAACATTACCAATGGTGAGGAGATGGCCTCTCTGAATTTCAACGTCGGCATCCCAACCATTATTGCAACTCCTGCCTCGGTAAACACCTGTGAGCTGATCACCATCAACTACACAGGGGCTCCAGGTTATGAAAATGACTGGATAGCCATGTACGAATCCGGATCGTCCGACACCAGTTACATCACCCGCCAGTATTTAGATGGAAAAGAGAACGGCACTGTGATCCTGGAGGCTCCAGATACGGGCAGCTACAACTTCAGGATTTTCGAGAACGATAGTTACACTCGGCTAACCACCAGCAACAATGTAGATGCCAAAACCCGAAATGGCACCAAAGTCGTAGTCTCGTCAACTCATGTTGCACCTGGAGGTACAGTTACTGTAACCTACTGGGGAGCACCACAGGAAGGAACGGGTATTATCGGCATGTACGGCATGAACAGGCCTGACAAGTTCCCTCTGGGGAAGAGGTCTATCGGCAGCAAGAACTGTGGCAGAATGACCTGGCAGCTTCCCTATGAATCCGGGCAGTACGACTTCAGGATGTTCCGCTCCGACATCACAGATATCAATCAAGGGGCTTACCAGCTCCTGGGCCAGAGCGATGTGGTGACCGTAAGCTAGAGACTTAGGAGTCGGTAGCTTCCGACAGCCATCGCAAGCGCAAAACCTTTTTCATTTTGGAATCAACAGAAATATGTGGAGGAAATTAAATGAGGTCAAATTGGATGATGGGACTATGCATCTTGTTGATGATAGCGAATACAGCGATTTCGGTACATGCACTGGATATCCGCAGTTCAGTCGCTACCGACTCCTATACCTGGAACCCTCAGAACTTCCCGGGATTTGCCTACGATATTGATCGCGATGTAGGCTCTGATACTTTGACGACGATGTTGACCGAAGGAAGTAGGCTGAGTGGAGACTATCCATATGGTATCGTCTATGAAACGAGAACCGGGACAAAGATGTTCAGCAATGCCCAGGCTGACATGAAATATGGCAAATTAAGCGTCAGCACCATTGATACAACTACAGGCACGATCACACTGGACAACAAGGACAATGCCATAGTCCTTAGCAAGAACAGAAACATTGAGATTTTACCCAGCATTTTTATTAGGACAGCAGACAATGACACGCTAAGGTATTATATATATAAGAATATATCCGAACCTGGAACTTATGATATAAGAGGTGCCGTCGCAGGCACAATCAATGGCCAGAGCAATTTGGAAGACAACTCCTTCACCTGGAATCCTCAGAACTTCGCAGGGTTCTACTACGACGTAAAGAAAGATCTCGGCACTGAAACAATCAGATTCGATCTTTCTGGAGACGACGGCAAGACGCTCAGTGGAGATGTGCCATACGGTGTTACCTATACCACTAGCGCCCAGATCAAGGCTTTCGAGCGGGCTCTCTGGGGGAGGCATAGGGTTATTGGCTTCCAGGCTGAGAGGTACTTCGCTGGATACAATGAAGGCGAGGATTCTGGGTCCAATATGTTCTATGCTGAGTCTACCGACAAGAACTCACTCTCCAGCGAACAGCTAGAAAGGATTTTGATGGATGAAAAATCAAATATCATCGTCAAGAAGGGAGAATCAATAAAGCTCAAAGAGGGATATGCTCTGGTCCTCAAAGGAGTAAACTCCGATGGACAGATATATCTCGAACTATTCAAGAATGGATCTATTGTGGATAGCAAAGTCGCATCCCCATCCAGGGATTCCGCAACCGATGTTGACAAGACCTACTATTATAAGATGCCGCTGGTAGGCAACCAGAAAAATCTGGTTACCATTGCTGTCCATTTCAAGAATACCTACAAAGATGAAGAATTGGCAGTTGCCACAGTCGACGGCATCTGGCAGATATCCGACACGCCTATCGATGTCAGGGCCGACACTCAATACGGCAAGATGAAAATAAGAAGCGTCGATGCAAACGCAGGCGTCATCGTCATGGATAACAAAGATAATCAGATAACTCTCGCTAAAAAAACCGATGTCATTCTAATGCCTGACATAAAGCTACGAACCGCAAATAACGACACCCTCAGATTCTACATATATCGGACGGAGACAGTTGGCGAGAATTCCATATAGATCCGTGGAATTAGCATATATATAATATTAATTTTTTGTATGAACAAGGGCAGGCTAAGACGATAAGAAAGAAGTATCTTTAAGGACAAAGGGTTGGATATGGATCTATTCTCTCCGTACAAATTGGGCAATATCAAACTTTCCAACCGGATGGTTATGGCGCCGATGACCCGCTGTCGTGCGATTGGTGGGAATGTCCCGAATCCGTTAGCCATTACGTATTACGTACAGAGAGCCACAGCAGGTCTAATCATTACGGAAGGGTCGCAAGTTAGCCCAGAAGGAGTTGGTTACGTTCGCACTCCTGGAATCTATTCTCCGGAGCAGGTTGCCGGCTGGAGGAAAGTGACGAACGCAGTTCACCAATCAGGAAGCAAGATTTTCCTTCAACTCTGGCATGTGGGAAGGGTGTCACATTCCGATTTTCTCAGCGGAGAATTGCCGGTTGCACCTTCTCCACTGCCGGTTGAGGGCGACATCCATACGCCATTTGGCAAGAAGAAAATCGAGAAACCACGTGCCCTCGAACTCGAAGAGATACCAGGTATCATCAATCAATTTAGAAGAGGAGCTCTTAACGCAAAAGCCGCTGGTTTTGACGGCGTCGAAATCCATGGAGCCAACGGCTATTTGCTGGATCAATTCTTGAGAGACGGCCCAAACCATAGAACCGACCAATTTGGTGGCAGTTTGAAGAATCGTGCCCGCCTTCCGCTTGAAGTCGCGAAAGCTGTTATAGACGTATTTGGGGCGGACAGAATTGGATATAGAATTTCACCTCATTTCCAAAGGTATTCAATGTCCGATTCAAATCCACACGAAACCTTTTGCTACTTTGCAGAGGAGCTAAATAAACTTAAACTCGGATATCTTCACATGATAGAACCCGTCGGAGGGCCGATGCTTGTGGCGCCCGATGCGCGGTTAGCCTCCGCCGTTCGCGATATTTTCAAGGGAACGCTCATTTTAAATGGGGGTTACGATGCAGAGAAAGGAAATGCTGCCATTCAAAAGAGCGTTGCGGACCTTATCTCGTATGGCTCCCCTTTCCTGGCAAATCCGGACCTGCCGGAACGCTTTAAGAGGAACGCTCCACTCAATACCCCGGACATAACGACCTTTTATGCCGGTGAAGAAAGAGGTTATATCGACTACCCTGCACTATAACTGATTTGGCGATGCTATTTCACCAGATCTGAAGTTTGAGATTCGGCTAACGACGTTTCAACCACAGAGGTTAGCCACTGGAAATAGCGAAGAGCCGATTGCAGACTTATTAAAAAAAAATATTTTCTGCCTACTTCCTGGCCGCCATCTCCAGCACCCGTGTAGCCTGCGCCCCTGCCTCCAGAATCTCCAGGTTCTTGGGGATGAGCTTGGGCTTCTTGGCAAAGGTCACCCGGAAGGCGTTCCCATAAGCCTCGCGGGGCAGGCCCAGCTTTCCCGCCTGCATCAGAGCGCCAAACATGGCCGTGTTGGCCGCCTGCGTCGCCCCCCGCTCCGTGGCGATCTCTGTTGCCGGGACGGATATGGCTTTGACGCCCTCCGGAGCCTGGAACTGTCCGGCTAAGGAGTCATAGATAATCAAGCCGCCCTTCTTGACGGTTGGCGCAAACTTCTCCAGAGACGGCCGGTTAAAGGCCACCAGCACATCGGGATGATCCACCACCGGCGAGCCGATGGGCAGGCCGGAAATGATCACCGAGCAGTTCGATGTCCCACCCCTCTGCTCCGGCCCGTAGTCCGGATAATAGGAGACAGCGCGCCCGCAGCCGAAGCCTGCCTGGGCCAGGGCCAGGCCCATGCTCAGCACTCCCTGCCCGCCAAAACCCGCGATCTTCACGCCCATGGCCGCAAACTCCGGGTCCTCCTGAGACTGCACGCATATCCCGCTTTCACACCCGAAGATCTTATCCAGGGATTCTCGGGAAAAGTCGCTCTCGGCCCTGGTTATGGTCTCCGCTTCCCCGGATCTGTCCCGGAATCTCTTTAAAGGAAACTCCTTTTCCATCTGCCCATTGATGAACCTGGTAATGCCATGCACATCCATCCTCAGGATAGTAGGACAGGGGGAGAGCAGCTCCACGAAGGCGTAGCCTTTTTTGTCCCTCTGAATCTCCAGAGCCTTCTTGACTGCCCGGCGCGCTTTTCTGATATGCTCGATGTCTGAAAGCGATGCCCGCTCGATGAATACCGGCGCTTTTAGCGTATCCAGCAGTTCGCAGATATGAATGGGATAGCCCTGCTCGCGCGCATCGCGCCCATTGGGTGTGGTGGCCGTGACCTCACCAATCAAGGTGGTGGGCGCCATCTGGCCGCCCGTCATGCCGTAGACGCTGTTGTTGACGAAAAATATCGCCAGCTTCTCGCCCCGGTTGGCAGCCTGAATGGTCTCGTTCAGGCCGATGGACCCCAGATCGCCGTCTCCCTGGTAGGAGATGACCACAGCATTGTCCTCGGCCCGGGATATGCCTGTGCCTATGGCCGGAGCCCGGCCGTGCGCAGCCTGCACATGGCCGCAGTCCAGATAGTAGTAGGCAAAGACGGCGCAGCCTACGGGACTGATCACAACACACCTGTCCTGAATGCCCAGGTCAGCCATGGCCTCGCCGATGAGCTTATGCAAAATGCCGTGCCCGCAGCCGGGACAGTAATGGGTGGCTGTGGGAGCTGCTCCCCCTTTTCTGGGAAACTGGGCATACATGCCGGGATGCCCTCCGATAACCTTTTCTATTGCTGCCATTTTAAGCCGCCTCCCTGATCTTCTCCAAGATAGAGTCCAGCCTGATCAAATTTCCTCCGTAGCGGCAGACCAGCTCTACCGGCTGGCAGCCGCTGGCCAGGCGAATGTCTTCTTGCATCTGTCCGTTGCTCATCTCCACAGAGATGAACTTGCAGCCCTTCTCTGCAAGCGCACGGACTGGCTTTTCCGGGAAGGGAAAGAGCGTGATGGGCCGGAAGAGGCCAGCCTTGATGCCCTCCTTTCGGGCGGCATCCACGGCAGACCTCGCGATCCTGCTGCTGATGCCGTAGGAGACAAGGACGACGCGGGCGTCCTCCAGCCGGTAGCCCTCCCATGCCGTTTCGCTCTCTTTTACGCGCTCGTATTTTTCCTGCAGCAAGTAATTGTGCTTCTCCAAATCATCGAAGTTGAGCATAATTGATGTTACCAGATTTCCTCTGGTCTCGGCCCGACCGGCCACAGCCCAGGTGGTGTCAATGGTGGGCGCGAGCGCCGACTCAGGGAACTCCAGGGGCTCGACCATATGCCCCAGCACGCCGTCCGCCAAAATCAGCACGGGATTTCTGTACTTAAAGGCCAGAGCGAAGCCCTTCCGGGTAAAGTCGCACATCTCCTGCACGCTTGCCGGGGCTAAAACGATGTTGTGATAGCAGCCATGCCCTCCGCCCTTGCAGGCCTGATTGTAGTCCGACTGCTCCGGCCCGATGTTGCCCAGTCCCGGCCCCGCCCGGCAGATGTCGACAATAACGCAGGGAAGCTGTGCTCCGGCCAGATATGTTATCCCCTCCTGCTTCAGGCTCATGCCCGGGCCGGAGGATGCCGCCAGCACGCGGTGTCCTGCGGCTGCCGCCCCGTAGACCATGTTGATTGCCGCCTCTTCCGATTCCGCCTGCACGAACTTGCGGCCAACCATCGGGAAATGGCGAGAAGCTTCCTGCAATATCTCGCTGGCGGGAGTGATGGGGTAGCCAAAGAAGCAGTCACAGCCTGCATAAAGAGCGCCCACGATCACGGCGCTGTTTCCGTCAATTAACTGAGACGCCATTCTTCAGCTCTCCTCGGTTTTCTCTTTCTGGGGCACATGAACCTCAATGGCCAGCGGCTCAGGACAGGTGTAATAACATGCTGCGCAGCCAATGCAGCCGTCGCCGCCATAGACCACATAGTGATAGCCTCGGGAATTGATATCCTCGCCCATCTTCAATACATTCGCAGGGCATGCCTCAATACACCGCTCGCAGGCCTTGCATTCCAGGGCATTGATGAGCGGATAGGGCTTATCTTTATCCCTGATCTCCACCCTCCGGATCTTTCCGCTTATGGTCTTGGGCAGCTCCTCAACGAACTCGATGATTCTCGGGTACTTGTAGGGTGCAGTGACCTTCTTAACATGGTCTTGCAGCTCCTTTTTCAGCTCCTCGGAGCCGACATATCCGCGGGCCAGGACCACGGTTGCCTTCACCACCTGTCCTCGAATGGTGTCAGGCACACCGGTAATGGCCACTTCCAATACAGAAGGGTGAGACATGAGTGCACTTTCAACCTCGAAGGGCCCGACCCGGTAGCCTGAGCTCTTGATCATGTCATCTGTTCGGCCTATGAACCAGAAGAATCCGTCCTCGTCTCGCCAGGCGGTGTCTCCGGTATGATAGTAATCGTCATGCCAGGTGCTCTTGGTCTTGCCCGGATCGGAATGGTAATCGGTGAAAAGGCCCACAGGCTTTCCCTTGTCCGTCTTGATCACAATCTCGCCCTCTTCGCCCACCTCGCATAATTTGTCGTTCTTGCCCACCAGTACGACATCGAATCCCGGTGCAGGCTTGCCCATTGAGCCGGGCTTGGGATGCATCCAGGGATAGTTGGCAATGCAGACCACTGTTTCCGTCTGGCCGAATCCTTCCATGAGCCGTAGACCAGTGGTCTCCAGGAAGCTCTCATACACAGATGGGTTGAGCGGCTCTCCGGCGGTGACCGCATATTTAAGCCGGGAGAAGTCGTATCTGGACATGTCGCTCTTGATCATGAACCTGAAAATGGTAGGCGGAGCGCAGAAGGTCGTCACTCCATATTTGCCCATCTCGTCCATCATCTTTCCGGCGTCAAAGCGATCATAATCATAGACGAAGACCGCCGAGCCGGCCAGCCATTGGCCATAGATCTTGCCCCAGGCGCATTTGGCCCATCCCGTATCCGCCACAGTATAGTGCAGTCCGTCGTCCTCCACATTCTGCCAGTACTTGGCAGTGAGGATATGGCCCAGAGGATAGGTCTGATCGTGCTTGACCATTTTTGGGTATCCGGTAGTTCCGGAGGTGAAGTATCCCAGCAGGATGTCCCCATTTCTCGTCGCCTGCTCTCCTGTGGGGCGGGCGAAATCCGCAGAGGCCTCCTCTAGCTCCTTATTGAAGTTGATCCAGCCCTCGCGCTTCTGGTCAAGACCCCCCACCAGCGCTTTGACCAGGGAAATATTGCCCAGATCCTTGTGGGCCGCATCGAACTCGGCAGGCACTCCGTTCTCCGCTATGCAAATGATCATCTTCAGATCGGCCTTCTTGATGCGATAAACGAAGTCCTTGGCCTTGAGCATATGCGTGGACGGAATGGAGACGGCACCTATCTTGTTTAAGCCCACCATGCAGACCCAGAACTCCCAGCGGCTCTTGAGGGTGAGCATGACCGTGTCCCCTTTCTGCAGACCGTATTTAGAAAAGATATTGGCGGCCCGATCACTCATGATCTTCAGATCTTTGAAGGTGATGATCAGCTCTTCTCCGTGATCATTGCACCAGACGAGGGCGCGCTTATCAGGATTTTCTGCTGCATAGGCATCAACTACATCGTAAGCAAAATTGAAATTCTCGGGAACCAGGATCTTCAGATTTTCTTTAAAATCCTCGTATGATTTGTATTCGACCCGAGAGACGAACTTGGACAATAATGACGACATTTTTCCTTTCCTCTTTCTCTCCTACATGACCACAGCCAGCAGCTTCACCGGCTTGTCGTTTAAGGCTTCCATAAAGTGATCATAAGACGAATCGAAGAAGATGGAGTCTCCAACATTTAGCACCACATCGTTGTCGTGAATGGTGATCTTTAAAGACCCCTCGAGCACATATTCAAACTCCTGGCCCGGATGACTGTAGAATGATGGGCTGCCTTTCCTGGGATCGATGGTGACTATAAACGGCTCCGCCTTTTTATGAGCGAACTTTCTGGCCAGGCTCTGGTAGTGGTATTGCTTTCTGCGCTCCACTTCCACCGCCTCGCCCTTTCGAGTAATGGTGAAGATGCTCATCTTGGACTCTTCGCCTGTGAGCAGCAGGCCTGTATCTACGTTGAGTTTT
>JAPKYA010000089.1 GCA_026394565.1 Methanothrix sp. | reverse complement strand
TATGGCATTTTATTGAGATGGTGTACAACAAGAAGAGGCTGCATTCTGCCCTTGGCTATAGATCTCCAGAACAGTTCGAAATGGGGGTTGCTTTAAGTACTGCGGCTTAACTAATTGTCTACTATCTGGGGTTCACTCCACTTCTAGGCACATTGGGACTCACAGGCGTGACGGCTTTTATTTTCGCTATCTCTTTGCTCCTTCGTTCAACCAAGAATACTCTCACAACCTCTCTTATCGTAATTCTAGTTCTCACTACACCAGCGCTCTTCTCTACTACTCTTAAGAATAATCTTCCATCCCAGCTCTTGAGCCAGATAAATCCCATCGACAACATTTTTTTGTCGCTTGATAATGTACTTGTTGACTATCAAACCACACTCTTGCAAAATTGGCGTTTTATTTTGCCACTTCTCATATTCTGCTTATTGATGCTTGGATTCCTGGTTATTGCGGCCAGAAGGTTCAATGAACAGGGGGTTATCAAAAATGATTGAGAAGATAAAATTCAGATCCATCTTAGTCGCAGGTATTTTTATTATCCACTTAATGAGCAGCGCTCCCGCCATGAGCAGCCCTCCAGCTCTTTCCATAGATATTACATCCTCAAAAACATTGAATGGCACCGCCGGAGATTATGTGACGGTAGACGGAACTATAACAAATACAGGAGAAAAACCACACCAGGATATTGTCACATATTTATCGCTGGTTGACAATGAAACTAAGCTCCCTGTCGATCTCGAAGATTGGAGTGCAGAAAAGGGGCTGCACATTGGCACTATCGAAGCTGGCCAAACATTACCGCTCAACTGGAAGATTCATTTTGTGAAATCCGGTGCCTACTCCTTAATTATTGTTGCAGAAGCCGCTGGAAACGAATTGCCTCAAGTGAGCAGCATCATCCAGTTTCATGTGAATCCCAAAATTAATCTCAATCCGGGAGAGGTTCTTCCTGTTGCTTTGGGAACTCCCATTATTTTGAGCTTTGTGTTGATCCTATTGGCGCACAAAAGGAGACTTGAGGAATAGGTGACAAATTTTGTTGCCCGAGTATTCGATGCCTGTAAACTACGCCTTTGGTTCACAAGCTTTTTCTGCTATATTCACAGCATTAGGCTCAGTGAACACCTGCGAACACTGGGAACGTTCGCAGGCAAAAATAGTCAACAACCAAGGAATTGCCTCTCCAGGATATAAATGCGGTTTCAATGCGGTAGGATTATTAGGCTTCAAGAAAGGACTGGCATTTCGAAAATATGCTATCCGAGGGAATTCTACTAGAAATGCCAAAGCTAGTCATCGAGCAAGCGGCGCCATAACCTTCTTCCCAGTCTAGGGTTGGCCAAAGGACTTTTAAGTGCTAATCTATGAAGAAAAAATTAGTGAATAGAAAGATCGCCCTGGCATTTGTGCTGATGCTTGTGCCTGCAATCACGCTCTCGTATTTAGCAAGCGAGTTCACTGTCTTGCCCTTCGACCTGAAGTCCTACCACGAGTTGCAAGAGGAAGCAAACCCATTATTTAACATTTTAATGCAATGGATCAGCTATCTCGGCGAAACCGTGATTTCGATGGCACTGATAGTCATCACGGTGGCGATCTTTACATTAAGGCGCCAATGGCGAGAGGCAATCTTTATGCTAGCGACAACCAGCAGCTTATTGCTGACTTTTGCGCTGAAGGAGGTCATCCATCGAGCGCGTCCATTCCCAGTAGCGGAAAATGCAACCGGGCTCATACAGAAGATCAACCAATACAGTTATCCGAGCGGGCATGTCCTATTCTTTGTCGTCTTTTTTGGATTTTTCGCCTATCTTGCTTGGACGCACTTTACTGGATGCGTGCGGATGATCGTCATTGCCATTTGCGCTGCATTGATCGTTCTAATCGGACCATCACGTATATTTCTTGGAGCACATTGGGCGAGTGATGTTTTAGGTAGTTATATCATCGGCACGATATGGCTATTTGTTTTGGTTCTCGCATATCAAGAGGCGCTGGAAAGGTCATGATCGGCTAGGCCCACGTCACCGCCACATCGTCCGTCCTGTATCCTGGGCGCACCTTCGACTCCGCGAGCGGCGTTGTCGCCCCGCTTTTCAGCATGATCAGCCCGGTGTAGGCGATCATGCTGCCGTTGTCGCCCATGAACTTTCGCGGCGGCAAGAAGAACTTCGCGCCTCTCTCCTCGCACATGATATTGAGCATCTCGCCCAGGCGCTTGTTGGCCCCCACGCCACCCACCAGCATGGCCTCCTTCTTCTCGGCATGGGCCATGGCCCGCTCAGTGACCTCCACCAGCATGGCAAAGGCCGTCTCCTGCAGGCTGTAGCAGACGTCGGCCAGGTCATGCTTCTTGGCAGCCTCCGTGGCCGCCGTGGATAGGCCGGAGAAGGAGAGATCCATGCCCTTCACTGTGTAGGGCAGGGGGATGTACTGCAACGCTTTGCGGGCCAGCTCCTCCACCTTGGGCCCGCCAGGATGGGAGAGGCCCACGGAGCGGGCGAACTTGTCTATGGCATTTCCCACGCTTATGTCCAGGGTCTCGCCAAAAATTCTATAGTGGCCCTGGCGCAGCGCCAGAATCTGCGAGTTGGCCCCGCTCACGTAAATCACAGCCGGATCGCGGGCGCCGGATTGCCATTTGCCCACTTCAATGTGCGCCACGCAGTGGTTGACGCCCACCAGGGGTACGGCAAAGCGCAAGCTGAGAGTGCGCGCCGCGGTAGCTACTGTTCTCAGGCACGGCCCCAGTCCCGGACCCTGGGAGAAGGCGATGGCATCGATCTTCAAGCTCTGTTCGCGAGAGTAAGCCAGTACCTCTCCCACTACCTTGGCCATGTACTCTGCATGATGCTGGGCCGCCTCGCGTGGATGAATTCCGCCTTTGGCCGGGGTGTAGGTGGCACTCTTCTCGTAAATCACGCCCTGCTCATCCACCAGGGCAGCACTCAGGTTCCAGGCCGTTCCTTCCAGACCGAATATTATCATGGATCGCCCTGGCCTATGTCCTTTCTGTAGCGCATTCCATTGAACCTGATCCTCTTGATGTTGTCGTAGGCCTTGATCCTGGCCTCAGCCAGGCTGCGGCCTCGGGCAACCAGGGTCAGCACCCGGCCGCCCGTGGTAAAGAGCCTCCTCTTGCCCGTGGCATCCTGGCCAAAGGCCGTGCCGTTGTGGTAGACGACAACCTCCGGGTCCATCGTCTCCAATCCGGAAATGGGCATGTTGGTGTAGTGCTCTCCAGGATAGCCGGGCCGCTCCCCGCCTCCGGCTGAAGCCAACGGCTTGATGGCCCGGCCGGAGACGGCGCAAACCCCCAGGCAGACGTCGCGCGACCACTGAAGCGGCACAGAGTCCAGCTTTCTGTCCAATATAGCCTCCGAAAGCAGGAAAAAGTCCGTCTCCAGGCGGGGCAAAATGACCTGCGTCTCGGGATCTCCCAGGCGCACATTGATCTCCAACACAGACGGCTCCCTTTCTTCTGAGATCATCAGCCCGAAGTAGATCACGCCCACGTATTCGTGCCCGGTGGCTTCCCGAAAGCCGCGCACCGTCGGAATGGCGATTTTATTCATAATTTTCTGCGTCAGCTCCTCGTCCAGCCAGGGATGGGGCGAGAAGCCGCCCATTCCGCCCGTGTTGGGATTGTTCTCTTGATTGGGGTTATTGGAGAGCTTATTGAAGAGGCGGACGGCTACGCCCTCGTCAGCGGAGAAGGCCTGCTTGTAGTCCAGAGCCGACTCCAGCGGCTGAACCGTCCTGCCGTCGCTCAAGGCAAAGAACATCAGCTCGCGCCCTTCCAGCCGCTTTTCGATCTCGATTCTCTCTCCTGCACGGCCAAAGAGCTTGGGGCTGACCATGATGCGCTCGATTGTAGACAGAGCCTCTTCTTTTGTGGAGCAGACCACTGAGCCCTTTCCCGCGGCGAGGCCGTCGGCCTTGATCACCAGGCCCTGACCGGGATTTTCCGAGCAGAACTGATGAGCGTACTCCCTGGCAAGAGCCGGGTCATCGAAGCTCTCGCAGGGCGGCACTGGAACATTCAGGCTCTTAAGAAGATCTTTGGTCGTGCACTTGCTGTTCTCAAGGACGGCCGCCTCCCTCTTGGGGCCCAGGATTCTCTGGCCTTCCTCCTGGAAGATATTGACAATGCCCTCGGACAGGTAGCCTTCCGGCCCGACAAAGGTCAGGTCAATATTTTCTTGTTTTGCAAAAGCGAGCATTTCCGAGATGGCTTTAGGAGGCTTGCCTTGCACTGTTGCCAGGCGGCACTTCTCTATCATCTCGCTGCCCGCATTGCCGGGAGCTACGAATACCGTCTCCACGCCTTCGCTCCGGGCAAAGGCGTGGGCTATGGCATTTCCTCTGCCTCCCGCGTCCACCACGAAAACTCTTTTGCCGGACATCAAATTCACTTTGAAGAGTATAACCCTAGATAAGCATATTTGCGCTCGCTGCTCGGGTGCTGTCAAAACATCGTTTCCCATCGGTTAGCTATTTAAGACACCAGGAAAGCCAGATTCATAAATCTTCATAACATGCATTCCGCGGGTTCGCTATAGGAGATGATAATGCAATGTACTCCCAAGAGCAGGTGCAAAAAATCGTTCAGGAGAAGAACGTAGAGTTCCTCCGACTACAGTTCACGGATATATCGGGAATTGTGAAGAACGTGGCCATTCCGGCCACCCAGATAGGAAAAGCCTTGAAGAGCGGCATATCTTTTGACGGCTCCTCCATTGAGGGGTTTGCCAGAATCCAGGAGTCGGATATGGTCCTGCGACCGGACCTGTCCACCTTCAGTCTCCTGCCCTGGCGCTCCAAGGACGGCTCCAACGAGGCCCGGCTGATCTGCGATGTGCACCTGCCCAACGGTAAGCCCTTCGAGGGCGATCCCCGCCATGTCCTGCGCCAGCAGCTCGAAAAAGCCCAGGAGATGGGCTTTGGGATGAATGTCGGCCCGGAGCTGGAGTTCTTCCTCTTCGAAAAGCAGAATGGTGGCTCAGCTACCATCCCGCACGACTTTGGGGGCTACTTTGACCTTGGTCCCGTGGACCTGGCTGAGGATGTGCGCCGCGAGATCATCCGGGCGCTGACGCAGATGGGCTTTACCATCGAGGCCTCTCATCACGAGGTTGCCAAGGGTCAGCACGAGATAGACTTTGTTTATGACGATGCTCTGAAGAACGCAGACAAGGTAGTGACCTTCAAGTATGTCACCAAGACCATCGCAATGAGAGAGGGCCTGCGCGCCACTTTCATGCCCAAGCCCATTTACGGTGCAGCCGGCACGGGAATGCATGCCAATATCTCGCTATTCAGAGGCGGGGAGAATGCTTTCTTCGATTCCGAGACTGCCATGGGCATAAGCGATCTGGCCAGGTTCTTCGTAGGGGGCTTGATCGAGCACGCCTGCGCCATAACCGCCATTGCCAATCCCCTCATCAACTCTTATAAGCGACTGGTCTCGGGCTTTGAGGCACCCGTCTACATCACCTGGTCCGGGCCGAACCGCTCCTCCCTCATTCGCATTCCTGCCGGCCGGGGCCTCTCCACGCGTGTGGAGTTCCGTTCACCCGATCCGACCTGCAATCCTTACCTGACCTTTGCCGTTATCCTGGCGGCCGGCCTCGACGGAATCAAGAGGGGCATCGATCCGGGAGAGCCGGTGGATCTGAATGTCTATCATCTCAGCCCAGCCGAGCGCAAAGCCTTGGGCATCAAGACCCTGCCCGCCAATCTCAAGGAGGCTCTGGACTATCTGGAAGCGGATAAGGTCGTACGCGACGCTTTGGGAGAGCACGTCTATGAGAATATCATGCGCCTGGGCCTTTTGGAGTGGGAGGCTTACAACACCTACGTCCATCCCTGGGAGATTGATAGGTATATCAATGCGTTTTAAATGCATGCGCCGGGGCTCTCAGATAATCTGTCACCCAAAACGTATATATATGGCATCAACCTTGGAGGAGTCCGGGCCGGTAGCTTAGTCAGGCAGAGCGAAAGGCTCTTAACCTTTAGGTCGGGGGTTCAAATCCCTCTCGGCCCGCTTCAAAACGACCGGGGCTGTGGCCTAGCCAGGTAGGGCGATGGGCTCCAGCGGTATAATTTAATGATGAGCAACGGGTCTACTGAGATCTCTCGACGGGGAGGTCGTTGATGATCCGTTGGAGCACTGAATATCGGAGATACCCGTCGATCGTGAGTTCGAATCTCACCAGCCCCACCTTTTTATTCTATCTCCCTATGCCCCCCACAGCTCTTAAATATCCTCGGGGCGATCTCCTGCAGGGTGCCGAGATGTACAGAGATATCCTCACCATATGCTGGTCCATCAAAGAGGTCAATAAGAACCTCGCCGACAGGAAGTCTACATCAGACTACTCCATAAAATATCTAAAAAATGCCTGCTCTTTGCTGGCAGAACAGATGCGGGAGATGGGCAAATCCATGCCCAAAGAGGTCATCGAAGTTGTCGATAAGAAGGGCGAAAAGATGAGCATCGCAATTCATGAAGTGGCAGAGATGCTTTATGATACTCGAAAGATCGTCGAGCTGAATCTGATCGACAATATTGGCCGATGGGCGAAAGCTCGCATGCCTTCTTGAGGCCTGGAAAGAACGGGAAAAAACAAGGAGCCTTTTTTCCCTTACCTCTTTTGAAATTCCTTATTTTTTTTTGCGCGCCTCAGAACTCATAGGGCTCATCATGCCATCAGAGCATGCTATATCATCATCGGCGTCGCTTACTTGGATCCATGCCCTAAATAGTTCGTCTACTATTAAGATGGACCGAATCCGGGTGCATTTTTCGGGGATCAATTTATCCCTGGGGCCCGGGTCTCAGGGCAAGTTTGATCTGAGAAGCACTCATAGGCCTTGAATATGGTGCGATTGGGCGTGCACGTTTCCGTGGCGGGCGGCGTGGACAGGGCCGTTTCTCGTGCTCGCGAAAAAGGATGTGATGCATTTCAGATCTTCTCTTCCAATCCTCGCGGCTGGAGATCAAATCCCATCCCCGACGAATCTGCAAAGCGCTTTCTTGCCCAGCTCAAGCAGTCCGGCCTCTCTCCGGCGGTGGACCACATGCCCTACCTGCCCAACCTTGCCTCGGCAAAGGAAGAGGTTTATGCCAAATCGTTGCAGGCTCTAGCCAGGGAGCTGGAGCGCTGCCAGACTTTAGGCATACCGTATCTTGTGACTCATCTGGGAAGTCACCTGGGCGCGGGGCCGGAGAATGGGCTCGCGAGGATTGTAGCTGCTTTGCAGACTGTCTTTTCTGAGTATGATGGCGATACGGTCTTGCTTCTGGAAAACAGCGCCGGCACAAAGAACAGCATGGGCAGCACTTTTTCCGATATTGCTGCAGTCCTTGAATCCCTGCCGTCTGAGCGTCGTCGTCTGGGCGTGTGCCTGGACACCTGCCATCTTCATGCCGCAGGATACGACCTGCGAACTCCTCGGGCATTGCAGGCGACGCTGGATCAGTTTCAGGATTGCATCGGACTGGAGTTGCTTATGCTCATCCACCTCAACGATTGCAGGGGGGCCATCGGATCGCATCTGGACAGGCATGAGCATATCGGCCTGGGGAAGATAGGCGTGGAGGGCTTTCGGGCAATTCTTTGCCATCCCGCTCTTGTCGACCTGGCCATGATACTGGAGACGCCGGTGGACGCCCGCCGGGATGATAGAGGGAATCTTGAAGTGGCGAGGCGTCTTGCCTCAGGGATAAAATAGCTTCTTGATGACCAGCATCAAGGCGTCATTGGAGATGGGCTTGACCAGGTAGCTGTCGGCTCCCAGATCGTAGCTCTTCTGAATATCCTGATCCACATTGGACCCGGTAAGAATGACCACAGGAATGCTCCGAAGATTATTGTCTTTCTTTATGGAGGTGAGAAGATCTATGCCGCTGATGTCGGGCAGGTTGATGTCCAGCAAGATTAGCTGGGGCAAATCTGCCTTAGTAATATTTTGCAGAGCGGCAAGGGCCTCTTTGCCTCTGGCTGCAATAACCAGATCCTTATTCAGCTTATTGTGCGATAACACGCGCTTTGTTACGGCTGCGTCCTCAAGATTGTCCTCCACCAGCAGGATCTTTATTTCTAAGTCCATAGATTCACCCGGAGCTTTGCGCCCACTTTTTTTCCTTAATTATTAAGGCTAAAGGAGTTATTGCAACTACCCACAAAAATAGTTTTCCCACTGAGCGGGAAAAATTTGCTCTTAAATGCTCTCCCTTAGCTTAACCCTGTATCTTAATACTGAGCGTGAAACCATCTTTGCTCAAAATCTTTATATTTTATGAATTTATGAATATTCAACGTCTGCGGTAGTTCTGATTTTTGATCAGAAGTGTGTCTTTAATCGGGAGTGATCATCGGGCATATGTATCTTTATTTTGAGTGAGATGAATCGCACTCCGCTTCTCTCCAGTTTTGCCTTTTTAGTTCTTATCTATCAGGCTTCTCTCCATGCGCCGGCTGGAGAGAAGGGCAACCCTGCTCAGGGGCACGTCTGCCTCCAGCTCGTAGCCCAGGGCTCCGCCTAAGGAGCGAGCAAATTCCAGGATCTCGGAGTGCTGCGGCATGGCCTCCCTTGTCAGGCGGTCTCGGGAGCGGCCCAGGTGCATGTAAGCCTTGACCTCTACGAAGTCCGGCTCGGCCCTCGCGATGAGACGGGCGTAGTCCTCCGGCCTAACCATATTCAGGCCGCGCACCAAAGTCAGGCGCATCACGCTTCGGCAGCGGTGCTGCTTGATGATCTCCAGGCTCTCCAGAATTCGCGGCCATAGATCTGCCGCAGGCCGGCAGACGCGGCGATACATTTGCTCATCGGGAGCATTGATGCTGAGGTAGAGCTGCGTCGGCTGCAGCTCGGCCAGAACCTCGGGGTGGGTGGCGTTGCTCACCACAAATGTTGTCATGCCTCTCTTGCGGATCAGCTCGATAAGCTCCTTTAGATAGGGATAGAGGGTGGGCTCGCCCATGAGGGAGAGGGCCACGTGCTTGGGCAACCGGGCCTCAGCCAGCCTCTCCATATCCGTGGTCTTGGCTCCGCCGTAGCCGGAGAGAAACTTCTGCTGGCCAAGCAGGATGCCGTCCAAAAGTGCCTCGGGCTCCAGTGGTGCAGTTCCCGGCACAGGATCGTCTATCGGCCTCCAGCAGTGCAGACAAAGGTGGTTGCACTCCAGGGTGGGCGTCATCTGCACGCAGCGGTGGCTGGAGATGCCGTAGAAGTGGTGCTTGTAGCACTGATCTCCGCCTCGCAGGGAGCGATTCAGCCAGAGGCAGGGCTTGACTGCGCCCGATCCGACGAGGTGGTAGCCTTGCCTGGTGAGGGTCTGTGTAGCTTGATTTTCAGGTTCCATGCCAAGTGCAAAAAGAATATCCGCAGATATATAGCTACGTGTCTACGTGTAATGCCTTCCAATATAGCAAAGAATATGACCCGGAAGTCTCAAAGATGCTGATGGATGGCCTGGCGATCTATTGCATTGATAGCCGTTTTAGCGATGGTGGCAGTCTCAACTTCTTGCGCACAGCAGGTTGTACCTGCCGAGGAGATATTGGCCAAAATAGCGAGCGATGAGCCTGTTTATTATGATAGTATCCGGGTTTTGGGCGACCTGGATCTCAAATCCTTGCCCGAGGCTCAGGTGTCAGCCTCATTCGCTATTACGAACTCTACCATCATCAATGCCTCTTTCACCGGCATCACCTTCGCGAAGGACGCCGTCTTCTGGGGCACCACCTTCGGCAATGCCAGCTTTGAGAAAGCCGCCTTCCAGGGCCAGGCCGACTTTGCCAACACCACTTTTTGCAACGCCAGCTTCACCGCCGCATCCTTTGCCCAGCCGGCTTTCTTCGATGGAGTGCTCTTTCGGGATAACGTGAGCTTTGCGGATACAAAGTTTAGCAAGGATGCCTTCTTCAATGAAGCCCGCTTCCTGGCCACCGCCGACTTCAATTACTCCGATTTTGCCTCTTACTCTTACTTTGCAGCCGCGCATTTCCTCGGCGACGCCCTCTTCTCGGATGTCGATTTCTCGGGAGCCCTGGACATTTCTGCAGCATCCTTTGCCGGAAGGGCCAACTTCTTCCAGTCGCGCTTTAGCAGCGCCGGCTTTTCCGATGCAGTCTTTTCCGGCCCAGTCCAGTTCGGCCTGGCAGATTTCTCCGGCCTCTCCTCCTTTGGCGGCGCGCTCTTTGCGAAGGAGGCGAATTTCAATCTGGCCCGCTTTTCCCAGGCCGCCTACTTCTCGGGAGCCGAATTTCGCGGGCTTGCCCTCTTCGGCCTGACCAAGTTCCAGGACATCGCCAGCTTGCAGAGCGCAAAGTTCGAGGGGGATCTCAACTTCAAGGGCGCATCGATCTCCACCATGCTTTTGGATAAAGCAAAATTCGGCAAGGATTCCCGCATTATCCTCAACGACACCGACTTCTCCCGCTTCAAGGCCCACTGGAATGAGATCGAGGAGCATGTGGTCTGGGATCCGGGGGCCTACCTGGCCCTTGTGAATAATTACCACGGCCTGGGCTGGTCGGCAGACGAGGACGACTGCTACTATCAATATCGCAGTCTCAATCAGGGCAAAAAGCAGTGGGGCTGGTCGAAGGCCATCGATCTCCTGGCCTGGCTCTCCTGCGGCTACGGGGTGCGCCCCGGCTATGCCGTAGCCTGGTCGCTTCTCACCATCCTGGCCTTCGCTCTGCTATTCTGGAGAGGGGACGGCATCCGCCGCTCCGCCAGGCCCCTCAATGAGCCCGCCGAGGTGGACAGCGTGCCTGAACGCGTCACACTACGAAACGCCCTATTCTTCAGCACCATGGTCTTTCTCTCTCAGGGGCCCATCGACTTTCTGCCCGTGGGCCGGCACAGGTATTATGTTATACTGGAAGGAATTTTGGGCTGGCTGCTGCTGGCGCTCTTCCTGGTGACCTTGGGCCGGGTTATGATCCGTTAATACTAAATCCTGAGCCATCTTCAAATTAGGCAGTGATTACAGTTTCCAGATGGCACATGCTGCGCTTGGCCCTGCTGCTACTCCTCCTGCTTGTCGAGAGCGTCTCGGCAGAAGAGCCCGGGCTTGATGCCTCGTCGCCGGCCTCCCGGGGCCTGGCCTCTCCGGCCATCGCCGCCCAGGATATCCTGGCCCAAATAAGATCGGGCGAGCCGCTGAACTATGACAATGTAACCATCGCCGGTCTGCTGGATCTGGGGCCGGGAGTTGAGCCGGTCAAGCAATCGATACGAATTACCAACTCCCGCTTCCAGGGACCGTTAAGAATTGAGGCCGTGACCTTCGCTGAGGTCCTGGATTTGCGGGGATGCATCTTTCAAGATAATGTCAGCTTTATCAAGTCCAGGTTCCAGGGAGATGCCAGGTTTTCCGGAGCAAAATTCATGAGGCAGGCCGATTTTGCCGAGACCTATTTTCAAGGACCGGCCTCCTTCATCAGCACGCTTTTTCAGAGCGATAGCAGCTTTGGCAACGCCCAGTTCAATGGGGATGCAGTCTTTCTGGATGCCGGCTTCGCCAGTGATGTCGACTTTAATTATGCCAAGTTCCTGCGTTCCGGATCTTTCTGGAATGCGAACTTTGAAGATGTGAGCTTCTTTGAGACTCAGTTTGCCGGGCAGGTCACATTTCGATCTGCCCAGTTTCGGGGCAATGCTACATTTGCAGCCACCCGTTTCGAGAGCGATGTGCTCTTTCGTGAGGCCCGCTTCTGGAAAGGAAGCACTTTCGGCCTGTCCAGCTTTGGGGGCCTGGCGGACTATGGCAATGTCGGATTCAAAAAGACGGCCTTCTTTGGCGGAGTGAAGTTAGCAGACTTGGCCTATTTCACCAATGCCAGGTTTGATGGGGATTTTATCTTGGAGGGTGCCCGGCTGTACAGCATGCAACTGGATAATGTCTCATTCAATAAGACATCCAAAATAAATCTCAACAGCACTGACTTCACTAAGTTCGTGGTCCACTGGAGCACCATGCGGGATCGCATGGTGTATAATGGGGCCGCCTACCTGGCACTGGTGAAGAACTACAAGAGCCTGGAGTGGTTTGACGAAGCAGATGAATGTTACTATCAATACCGCAGAATCGGTCAAGAGCTGGCGCCCTGGGGCTGGGACAAATTCTCGGACATCATCTCCTGGCTCTCCTGCGGCTATGGAGTTCGGGTGAGCTACACAGCCTTCTGGTGCCTCTTTACCATTCTTATTTTCGGCATTATTTTTTGGGCGGGAAAAGGCATGGACAAGTTCGTGATCGAGGGCGTGGAGCTACCCGGAGATGCGCGGCTTGTGCCAAGCAAGCGCGTCTCTTTCACCGATGCCCTCTATTTCAGCATTGCCATGTTCACCACCTCCCAGGCGCCTGTGAATACCTATCCCGTAGGCGTTTACAGGTATCTGGCCATGGCGGAAGGTATCCTGGGCTGGTTCTTCCTGGGCCTCTTCGTGGTGGTGTTGAGCGCCGTGCTCATTCGCTGATGCGTGCCAATCCGGAAAGGTTGATATACGTGTTGGTTAAACGGGAAAGCCTGAAAAGGGCGCGTGGCCTAGTCCGGATAAGGCGGCAGCCTCCTAAGCTGTAGATCGGGGGTTCGAATCCCCCCGCGCCCGCTTGCTTTTTTGAAAACAGATTAGGGCACTATCTTGGAGATGGCCAGCTCCAGGATATCCTCCGCACCTGATTTTTTCAACTGGGGAATGAGCAGGTTGACTGTGGATTTGTCCACCACAGTCTCCACGGCGTAGTAGCCGGAGTTGTAGAGCTTGGAGATGGTGGGATTCTTCATGCTGGGCAGCATGGAGATGACATCCTTGATGGCATCTTCGGGCACATTCATCTTGAGCAGCACCTTTCCTCTCGCCTTTATGACCGCAGATAGAAGCGTCTGCACGGCGATGATCTCCTCGCGCTTCTCCGGATCCGCCCAGCTCTTTTTGTTGGCAATCAGCTCCGAGGTGGACTTGAGCATGACATCAATGATCTTCAGGCCGTTCTTCTTCAGTGTGGAACCGGTCTCAGTGAGATCAACGACCACATCGGTCAGCTCCGGGACTTTGGCCTCGGTCGCTCCAAAGGAGAACTGGATCTCCACCGGTATTCCCAGGCTCAAAAAGAAGGCCTGGGTGAGGCTCGGATATTCCGTGGATACGCGGCTGCCCGGTCTTATCTCGCGGGCGGAGTGGATATCCAGGCTCTCCGGCACGGCAACCACCAGCTTTACAATGCCCGGCCCCTGTTTGCCGTAGTTGAGCTCAGCCACACGGGCCACTACCGCTCCGGACTCCATTATCCAGTCCGTTCCGGATATGCCCAGGTCGAAGTAGCCTTTGGCCACATATCCCGGTATCTCCTGGGGGCGGAGGATCTTCACCTTGCCGATGCGAGGATCTTCAATGCGGGCGTTGTACTCCCGCTCTGTTCTCTTAACCTCCAGCCCGGCTTGCTCGAAGAGCTGCAGTGTCTGATTTTGCAGGCTGCCCTTGGGAATGGCGATGTCGATCATTCTGATGTTTTGCTTTTTTAGAACATATTTTTGTCTTTTGCTCGAGGGGGTAGACCTATCGAGGATCTATGTTTTGCTCCCCGTTTTCCTGAACTCGCCGCTCACAATATTTATAAATAACAACAGTAATAAACATTTATAGGATGGGGGCGAGCAATTGTCATCTCTGATTATCTCTGATACTCATTTCGGCCTGGATTCATCGACTCTCAAGAGCTCGGCAAAGGTAGACCAGTTGATGCAAGAGATATCGCAATTTGAGAGCGGCTGCGAAGAGGTCGTGCTCTTAGGCGATATCTTCGATTTCTGGAGGGTGCGCCCGGAGAATGCTGTGCACGGCTCCATCCCTTTTTTAAAACGGCTCTCCCAGGAGAGTCTGAAGATTCGCTACGTTGTGGGGAATCACGATCATCACCTGGTGGTACAAAAGCAGGAGGCTGAGTTCATGGAAAGGGCGGCACGCGGCGATCTATATCCCATTTATTATCCTTCTTTACGCTGGAAACGGACTTTTTGCGGCCTTGATATCGAGATGCTCTATCCTGCTTACCGGTCACGATGCTGCCATCGGACCTTCCTATTCACGCACGGCCATCATCTGGACGGCATTCAAAACATCACTTTGCAGATGGTGGAGAAGCTGCGCCGGCTCTCCGGGGAGGAGCTTCTTCCTGCAGACCTGGAGATGATGATGACTTACGCCTACGAGGGCATCTACCGCTCCGCCTGCATCGGAGAGATGGTCTCTTTCGAGAACTCCATCTGGAAGGCCTCCAGCCTTCTGCTCAGGTTTAATGCGGGTATTTTTTCCAACCAGCGCCAGGCTTCTGTCGAGGGGCAATATGAGGCCATATTGAAGTTCATTCGCGAGAGGAGCCTCGGCAAAATAGACTGCTTCATTTATGGGGATACGCACCGAGCCGGCATATTTCAGAGAAAGGGAGGGCCTCTGGCCGTGAATACAGGCTGCTTTATGCGCGAGCAGGGAGATCGGTCCTGCCTTGAGACGCCCGATACCTATCTGCTTCTGGATGAAGGCGGACTGGCCATAAGGGAGCTGGGCCGGAAAAAGCCTCTTTTTTTATGCGAGCTTCTCTAGATGCCAAACCTATTTCATCCTGTATCATCCAGGTCAAAACATGTTCGAACCAAACGAGGAATCCTTGGTCATGGAGATGGTGCGCGGCTTCTTTGACATTCCCTCTGAGGAGATGATGAAGATCGGCGATCAATTCAAAATGCTGCTCTTCGGTCCCCAGACCGGCAGCGAGCAGGAAGCTGTGGCAAAGCTCAAGGAGGCGCTAAAAGATATGCACAAAGAGCATGTCTTGATGGCAGGCATGTTCGTCTCGGGCTTGCTGCGCTGCAACCTTGCCCAGCAGGTTGAGCAGCAGTATCAGCAGGCGAAAGCAGAAGGAAAAATTGAGCCGGATTGTGGTTGTGATTGATGGTCCCTTTGCATCCGTTTCGCCATGAGTGAGGCACTTTGTGCATGCCGGGACGGCAAGGCCCTTGGCCGGGAGCTGCGAAGCATAGTTGAGGCCATACTGGCAGGCGTTATCAAGACGCAGGCGGATCTGGAGTCGCATAAAAAGGACGCCTCATCACGCCTCGCCCTCTCATCTCTGCCCAGCAATGCAGATATACTCGGCTTTGCTTCTCCTCCGGAGCGCGCCCTGCTCAAGATGCTGGTGCGAAAGCCCACGCGAACCCTCTCCGGCGTGGCCGTCATCGCGGCCATGACCTCACCCGCCCGCTGCCCGCACGGAATCTGCGTTCCCTGTCCGGGCGGCATTCTCTGCTCCTCAGCGCAAAGCTACACCGGTCGCGAGCCTGCAGCGCTTCGGGCAGCGCAGCACGACTACGATCCCTACCGCCAGGTAACGGCCCGGCTGTCTCAACTGGATGAGATCGGCCATCCCTTGGACAAGTCGGAGCTGATCATCATGGGCGGAACGATCACGGCGCGCCCTTTGGGCTATCAGCACTGGTTTGTCAAGCGCTGTCTGCAGGCCATGAATGATTATCCCGCGACAAAAGTACCGGGCACAGAGTACCAGTCCTTTGCCGATGCGGCCGCGGCCAATGAGACTGCCGCAGTTAGAAACATCGGCACCACCTTCGAGACCCGGCCGGACTATTGCGGCCCGGCAGAGACAATGAACATGCTGCTCATGGGGGCCACCAAGGTGGAACTGGGGGTGCAGAGCACTCGCGATGATCTCCTTCAGACTATGAAGCGAGGCCATACGGTAGAGGATACAGTCTCTGCCAATCGCGCTTTACGGGAGGCGGGCCTGAAGGTGGGCTTTCACATGATGCCGGGACTGCCCGGCTCCTCTCCCCAGGTGGATCTGGAGGTCTTTCGCGAGCTTTTCTCGGACAGCCGCTTTCGCCCGGACTACCTCAAGATCTACCCCACGCTGGTGGTGGAGGGAACCGAGCTTTACCGGCAATACCTGAGAGGCGAGTACGTCCCTCTGGGCGATGACGCTGCGGCAGAGCTGGTCTCTCGCATAAAAGAGATTCTGCCTGCCTATGTTCGGCTGCAGCGTGTACAGAGAGACATTCCCGCCCAGCTCATCGTGGCGGGGGTCAAGAAATCCAATCTGCGCCAACTGGCCCAGCGGCGATTGCTGGCGCGGGGCCTTCACTGCAGCTGCATCCGCTGCCGGGAGGCGGGACTGCGCCGGGTCCTGGATGGGGATGTGCGGCTTATGCATGAGGATTATGAGGCATGCGGCGGTGCCGAGCACTTTTTGTCATTTGTGGGGGAGGACGAGACAATAGTCGGCTTCCTGCGCCTACGGCTTTCTGCCCGCGCCCGGGTGAGGGAGCTGCATGTCTACGGGCCTATGCTTCCCATCGGCAGCAGAGCGGAAGGGTGGCAGCACCGTGGATATGGGGCAAGACTGGTGCATGCGGCAGAGGCCCTGGCAGAAGAGGCAGGCTACGGCTCCCTGGAAATTACCAGCGGCATTGGAGCCAGAGGCTACTACCGGCGGCTGGGATATGAGCTATGCGGGTCTTACATGGCCAGGCGATTGAAAATGGGAATGGGATCAAAGTACCACAACCATTAAATACCGTGCACCAAAGAAGATTTTCGATCTGAGGAATTATAATATGCGTTGGCAAGGCAAATCTGGAAGGAAGCCCTCCGGGGGAAAATTGATTCCCGCCAGGGGCAAGAGAAAGTGTGAGATAGGCAGAGAGCAGAGCGATACCACCATTGCCGCGGTCCGGGTCAAGAAGATCGAGACAAAAGGCGGAAACCTGAAGATGCGCATGCTGCGGGGCGATATGGCCACAATTGCCGATCCGGTGACAGGCAAGTCCAAGATGGTCAAGATTGAGACTGTTAAGGAAAACAAGGCCAATTTGCACTACATGAGAAGGAACATTCTCACCAAGGGTGCCGTCATCAAGACGGAAATGGGAGATGCCAGGATAACCAACCGGCCCGGCCAGGATGGCGTCATCAATGCCATGCTGCTGCCTGCCGTTTAAAACCTCTTCTCTTTTAGATGTTCGTCGTCTTCCGGTGTAGTTGTGGTCGCCACCTCTACGCCCCGTTGGACGCCAAGACGAGGACCTGCCCATGCGGAAAGAGAACTCTTCTTGGCAAAGCAAGGGTTTTAGCCCAGGCGGAGGACGCTTATGCTGCCGGCGAGATGGTGAGAAAGCTGCAGCTTGGGGAGCACGGCATGACCGGTTTCAAGCCGGCAAGGCTATAACCCCATCTTTGGAGCTTTTTCATGGCGAGACTGGGCAGATTCATTCGCGCAAGAACCATCTCCGATGCCTGGCAGCGTGGGCTTAACCTCATCTGGCGGCAGGGGGCGAAGATCACTGATGAGAGGGGCACCAGGATAAGGGAGCTCTTGTCTTTACAGGTGGTAGTGGAGGACCCCTACCTGGAGATGATTCCTGCCCAGTACTCCTGGAACGAGGAGCGTCTGGAAGAGTATTCCCAGCAGCTTTTATCCGGCAAGAATCCAGGCTTTGAGTACACCTACGGCGAGCGCCTGCGTGCCTGGCATCTGCCGGGAATGCCTGCTCTGGATCAGATCGAGCAGGTTATCTTGCGGCTCAAGGCCTCGGCCAATACGCGCCGGGCCACGGCCGTAACCTGGATTGCGCCGGTAGATGCGGCCAAAGATGAGGTTCCCTGCATGATTGTGGACGACTTCAAGCTGCGCGATGGTCGCCTGCATCTGTCCATCTTCTTTCGCAGCCACGACTTTGCCGGGGCCTATCCCGCTAATCTCTACGGCCTGGCCAGGCTGCTGCAATACGTCAGCAGCCAAGTGGGGGCGGAGCCGGGATCGATCTCGACCACCAGCGCCTCAGCTCACATCTACGAGCATGACTGGGACTTTGTGGAGAGGATGTTGCTGGGGACGGGATCGGATGAAAGATGAGAGTCCATAGTAACCCAACGGCACCGCAAAGGATATCTGCTTTTATCGATTTCTCCCTTCGTTTATGGTCGATAGTCTCTTAATGATCAAGGCCGAGGAGATCCTGGAAAAGATCGAGAAGGGCAAACCGGTAGAGTATGAGAACGTCATCATCTACGGAGACCTGGATCTGCACCGCCTGGATCTGTCCTTCAATAAAAATAAGCTTAAAATTATAAAATCAATAATAAAAATCGAATACTCGGTTATCAAGGGCGATGTCTTCTTCGATCACTCTGCCTTCGCCGGGCTGGTGGACTTTGACGGCACCACATTTACCAAGGCGGCCAACTTCTCAGGCTCTCATTTTCAGGAGGATGCCGGCTTTTCCGATGCAGAGTTTCAGGGAGAGGCCAACTTCTCTCGGGCCCACTTTGCAATCGATGCCAATTTCTCGCGGGCCAAGTTCAATGATGCCGACTTCGGCCGGGCGAGGTTCGAGAAATATTTCCACCTGGCCAATGCCAAGGTATACACATTGAATCTGTCCGATGCAGTCTTCTCGGAAGGATCAAGCCTTCACCTAAAGGACTTCAATTTTAACCGCATAGATGTGCGCTGGAATTCCATCAAGGAGCACATTCCCTTTAACGGCTCGGTGTACCTGACGCTCACCAAAAACTTCAGGAACCAGGAGCAGTTCGAGGATCAGGACGACTGCTATTACCAGTATCGAAAGGAAAAGCAGGCGCGCTCGCACAAGACCTTCCCCCAGCTCTTTGATCGTCTGGCCTGGATCTCCTGCGGCTACGGGGTGCGTCCCTCTCATACCATTCTGTTGAGCATGGCCATCATCTTCCTCTTCACGGGCATCTTCTGGGGGGGTGGGGCTCTGCAGCCGGACGGCGCGGATACGCACCGGCAAGATAAGGCGAGCGTATCGCTCAACGATGCCTTTTACTTCAGCAGCATGGAGTTTTTAGGCAGGAGCCCTCAGAATTTCAGCATAGTCGAAGGCTACGAGTTCCTGACGGTTATGGAGACCCTGCTGGGATGGCTGCTCATGGCCCTCTTCCTGGTGACACTAAGCCGAGTGATGCTGAGATAAGATCGCAACGGCTCACGGCAGAGGGGCGGATGGGGGGGCCTACAGTCCCGGCAGCGGGATGCTCGTGCTGGCCAATACTAAAGATCGAGTACATCGTCGAGAGGTAAAATGGTTATCTGCGATTTGCCCGATAGAATAGTCCATTCCATCTCTCAGTTTAACAGTAATAACCATTAACTATAACTCTCTAGTAAAAATATTTAAAATTGACGCTTTTTATCATTACTTAATTTTTATTATATGGTCAAAACAGGAACTGCAAGATGACATCATCCTGTACCTCATCCCACAGCCTTCATAAACATCTTGGTTCTATATTCATACGGCCCGGAAGTCCCATGTGCTACTCCCCAGTTGCCGGGTTCTTTTCGGGCCGTATCATTCTGATCCCTCACCAGGCCGTCTATTTGCCACCCAGGACGCCCTCTCCACAATCCTAATGAGCAGGCCTCCTGGGGCGAGGGCGACAGGATGCTAATTTGGGCATCTTCCTGTCACAGAATGGCAGACAACCGATATTGGACCACTGTACAGCTAACCGGGTGTCAAGAATTGATTCTAAGCCAAAATCAAGTTCAAAGGACCTTAAACCGTCTCAAGGCGCGCCTCGACAGCAATGCCTTCCTACGCCAATACAGCGATGAGCTGCCGCTACGATCTGAGCTGTTCAGCACCTATCAGTTGGAGCGGCATGCTAAGGCGCTGGCAGAACGCCATGAGGTTGATCCAATGCCCGGCAAGGACCTGCTTTTGCCTAGGCTTGCTGAGAACGAGGCAATCCTGCAGCAGGCAAACGAGCTGCTGACAGAGGCCGCGGCATCGAACCTGCGGATTTCGCCGGCTTCTGAGTGGCTGCTCGACAACTTCTACAAGATAGAAGAGCAAATTGTCATGGCCAAGCGGCATCTGCCGAAAGATTACAGCAAAGAGCTGCCGCATATGCAGAGAGGGCCGCTGGCCGGCTACCCGCGCATTTATGACATTGCTAAGGAGCTGATCCTTCATACCGATGGTCGGTTGGATGCAGAAAGCCTAAAAAGCTTCGTGGATGCGTATCAGACGATCACAGTGCTTAACCTGGGCGAGCTTTGGGCTGTTGCCATCATGCTCCGCCTGGCACTGATCGAGAACCTGCGGCGCATCTCTTTGCGAATCGCCAAGGGCAGGATTGACCGCAACCTGGCCAGCTACTGGGCAGATCAGGTTATTCTGACGGCAGAGACAGAACCAAAGAGCATGATCGCTGTGGTGGCTGATCTGGCCGGATCAGACCCATCAATGTCCTGTGCCTTTGTTGCTGAATTTGCCCGAAGGTTGGAAGGACAGAGTCATGCACTGTCTCTCCCGTTAATGTGGATTGAAGAGCGTCTCTCTGAGAAGGGAAAGACCATTGGGCAGATGGTCCAGGAGGATATCCAGCAAAAGGCGGCAGATAAGGTCTCCATTGGCAACAACATTGCAAGCTTTCGTTTTCTTGAGTCCATGGACTGGAGGAAGTTTGTAGAGGGGACGAGCGCTGTCGAGAAGGCACTGCACATGGATCCTGACGGCACATATAGCCGGATGGACTTCGCCACACGTGACCGTTATCGCCACGCAGTTGAGAGGATCGCAAGGTGCAGCTTGCATTCTGAGGAAAAGGTGGCACTTTTAGCGGTAAAGTTAGCCCAGGAGAGCCTTGAGGCCAATGGCAGCGAAGATAGAAGTGCACACGTTGGGTTCTATCTGATAGATAAGGGGCTACCTGTGCTTGAGAGGGCTGCCGGCATGAGCCTGTCGCTGCTGGCGTCACTTAGCCGGACGATTTACCAGTTTCCTCTGCTCTGTTATCTGGGTGCGATAACGCTGGTCACGGCCCTCATCACCGCGTCTGTGCTGGGCCTGGCATATGGGCTCGGATCGGGCGGATGGGTGCAGGTCTTAGCTTTCCTCTTCCTGGTGATCTGCATAAGCAGTCCTGCGGTCGGCCTGGTGAACTGGCTGGCCACTCTGCTGGTCAGGCCTCATGCTCTCCCCAGAATGGATTTCTCATCAGGCATTCCAAAAGAGCTGCGAACTCTGGTGGTGGTACCATCTGTTCTGACCAGCCCTGAAAAAGTTATGGATCTGCTGGAGGGTGTTGAGGTTCGGTACCTGGCAAACCGGGATATAAACCTCCACTTCGGCCTTCTGACGGATCTGGGCGACGCCCGGCAGGAGGTCGTGCCTAAGGACGAGAATCTTTTGCTTATGGCTCGTCAGGGAGTCGAGGCTCTGAATAAAAAGTACCATGATAGTATCTTCTTTCTCTTCCCCCGCCAGCGCAGTTGGGATTCTAAGGAGGAGATCTGGAGAGGATATGAGCGAAAAAGGGGCATCCTCGGGGAGCTCAACTCAATGCTACGGGGCGGATCCAAAAATAGCTTCTCCTCAATCGCGGGCGACGTATCGATCCTGCCCGGCATAAAGTACGTCATCACAGTTGACGAAGATACCAAGATGCCCTACGACTCTGCCCGACTGCTGGTGGAGACCATGGCCCACCCTCTCAACCGGCCCAGATTCGATGAGCATAAGCAATCTGTGGTGGAGGGATACAGCATACTCCATCCGCGCTTGAGTTCAGGCATGCCTGAAGCAGACCGATCCAGGTTTGCGAGGCTCTTTGCAGGCGAGCCGGGAATTGATCCATATACGCGGGAGGTCTCGGATGTCTACCAGGACATTTTCGGAGAAGGCTCCTTCACCGGCAAGGGCATATACGACGTGGATGCCTTCTCGCAGTCCCTGGGCGGACGCTTTCCAGATAACCTTATCCTGAGTCATGATCTTCTGGAGGGCAGCTATGCCAGAGCGGCACTGGTCAGCGATGTGCAATTCTATGAGGACTATCCCTATCGTTACACTACAGACGTTAGCCGGAGGCACAGATGGATCAGGGGAGACTGGCAGATTGCCAGCTGGTTGCTTATGCGTGTGCCGGGCCCAGGCGGCTTGATCCTGGACAACCCCATCTCAGCGTTATCCAGATGGAAGATTCTCGACAACCTTCGGCGCAGCCTGGTGACCCCGGCCCAGATTTTGCTTCTGTTTTCGGCTTGGTTGATGCTGCCGCAGCCCAGGTTCTGGACAATTGTGGTGATCGGAGCGGTTCTGGCTTTACCGGTACTCTCTTGCATCCGAGCCACTCTGAACAAGTCCGTCGAGCTGCCCCTGGATAAGCACCTGCATTATGCCGGGAGAGCGATTGTCAGGTACCTGGCTCAGGCAGGGCTCAGCCTGACCCTTTTGCCTTATGAGGCCTTCTTCAGCCTGGATGCGGTTGTGCGCACTGGTGGGCGAATGCTATTCACCCGTAAGAGGCTGCTGGAATGGAACTCTTCGAGCAGCACCCGGAATAGTGGGAAGAGCGATCTAGCGGGATTCTACCAGTCGATGTGGATAGCCCCGACGTTAGCCGTTGCCTTATCCTCTTCTCTATTGTTTTGGCGTCCTGATGTTCTGTACTTCGTCTGGCCGCTGCTGCTATCCTGGAGCTTCGCGCCTGCGGTTGCCTGGTGGATAAGCTTGCCTCTTGCCTCACCTAGAGCAAAACTTGACGAGGGAAAGACGATCTTCCTGCGCAAGCTTTCTCGGAAGACATGGAAGTTCTTCGAGACGTTCGTTTTGCCCGAACAGCACTGTCTTCCGCCGGACAACTACCAGGAGGACCCGCGCTCCGTGGTCGCCAACGGCACATCTCCTACGAATATGGGCTTGTCACTGCTCGCGAACTTGGCAGCATACGACTTCGGTTACATCTCGGCAGGAAAGCTGATAGAGCGGAACGCCTGCGCTCTTCATACAATGAATTGCCTGGAACGGTTCCAGGGCCACTTTTACAATTGGTACGATATCAAGCTACTAGAGCCGATGCAGCCCAAGTATATCTCGACTGTTGACAGCGGTAACCTGGCAGGTCATCTGTTGACTGTGCAGCAAGGGATTATCGAGCTTATGGACCAGAAGATCCTGCCGGAGCAGGCCTTTAGCGGTCTTCAGGATACGCTGCAGATTATAAGGGATGCTGCCAGCGGAGGTGCCGGGATTGCAGACAGGGACGGGAGGGAATTGGTGTCCTCACAGTTGCTCGCGCAGATCGATCTACTCTGGACGGAGCTCGAGGCGCCTCCGGGCAACCTCTCTGCAGCGTGGCAATTGCTGGACGGCCAGGCAAAGGCAGTAGCATTGCTGAGGGATCGCCTGGGCTCAGATGCTGATGATGATCTATTGTGGTGGACACGCTCTTATGAGCTGCAGCTTTGGGATCATTTGCAGGATCTGGTCCTCATGGCACCGTGGTTCATGCTGCCTATGTGGATTATGGGGCATCCTCTCCCTAAGGAATTTCCGGCGCATGGCTCGACAGAGCAGGAAGGAAGGAGAGTCGAGCTGCAAGATGAGCTGCTCAGACTTGACGGCATTCCATTGCTGCGAGAGGTCCCGGAGACTGCCCGAAAATTGATGCCTATCATAGATCAAATCAGCAGCTACTTCCTGGGTGTTGACCGCCAAACGGAAAGTTTGTGGCTGCAAGAGCTCGCTTCGAAGACAATGGATGCAGAAAAACGCGCCGGCGAGAGGATCGCATCAATCGAGAGGCTTGCACTCGACTGCGGCGAGCTGGCCGATCTAAAATACGATTTCCTTTTCGATGAGTCGCGTCGGCTTCTTGCTATCGGTTACAATGTCGACGACTCCAGACGCGATGAGAGCTGCTATGATCTTTTGGCATCTGAGGCGAGGCTATGCAGCTATGTGGCTATTGCTCAGGGGCGGCTTAAGCAGGAGCACTGGTTTGCTTTAGGTCGCATGCTAACCACCGCAGGCGGAGAGCTGGCTTTGCTCTCATGGGGTGGGACTATGTTCGAGTATCTCATGCCGCTACTGATTATGCCGACTTATGAGAACACCCTTCTCAATCAGACCTACCGTTCCACGGTCAAACGGCAGATCGAATATGGGCAACAACGAAGTGTTCCCTGGGGCATCTCAGAATCCGGCTACAATCTCATAGATGTCAATCAGATCTACCAGTACCGGGCTTTCGGAGTGCCGGGCCTTGGGTTTAAGCGCGGGCTGGCCAAAGACCTGGTGATCGCACCTTATGCCTCGGCTCTGGCCTTGATGGTTTCCCCCGCAGAAAGCTGCATCAATCTGCAGCGAATGGAAGACGAAGGCTATCTGGGAGAGTATGGCTTCTATGAGGCCATAGATTATACTCCGTCACGTCTGATCCACGATCAAAGAAGCGCTACTGTGCGGTCCTTCATGTCCCACCACCAGGCCATGAGCTTTCTCGCTATGGCTTATGTTTTGTTAGACCGACCTATGCAAAGGAGGTTCATGGCCAATCCCATCTTCCAGGCTGCGGATCTGCTTCTCCAAGAAAGGGTTCCCATGGCGAAGTCCTTCTATCCTCATGCAGCGGAGGCATCGCCATCAATCTGGAGGGCAGGCATGCCGGCGCGTGAGAGGTCCATGCGGGTCTTCAATGATCCGAACAGTGCCTCGCCGGATGTGCACCTTCTTTCCAACGGCGATTACAGAGTGATGATCTCTGCTAGCGGTGCAGGCTATAGCCGGTGGAAGGATCTGGCCGTCACTCGCTGGCATGGCGATATTACCCGCGACAATGAGGGACAGTTTTTCTATATCCGCGACCTGGACAGCAATGATGTCTGGTCGGCAGGATATCAGCCTGTGTGCAAAGATGCAAAGACATATCAGGCTATATTCCAGGGATCTAAGGCGGAGTTGCAGTCAAAGGTTTTGGGGATTGATGCCTTTACTGAAGTTGTCGTCTCGCCTGAGGACGATGTCGAGTTACGGAGCATCAGTCTAACCAATCGCTCATCGATAAGGCGGAAGATTGAGCTGACAAGCTATGCAGAGGTCGTTCTGACGACCCAGGCGGCAGATGCAACTCACCCCGCTTTTAGCAACCTCTTCGTAGAGACAAAGATTCTGCGCAAAAGATCTGCTATCCTATGCACTCGCCGACAAAGGTCCAAGGACGAGAGGACGCCCTGGATGCTGCATCTTATGGTGGCGGAGAAGGTCGAGCGTGATCTGGTTTCTTTTGAGACGGATCGCTCCAAGTTCATAGGCAGAGGAAGAACGGTTGCCGATCCTGTGGCCGTGACGAGAGTAATAGAACTCTCAGATAGCGAGGGCTTCGTCTCGGATCCGATAGTTTCCATCAGGTGCATTGTCACGATAGATCCAGGAGAGACTTGCAGGGTGAACTTCATCACAGGAATGGCAGAGACGCAAGAACGTGCCATTGAACTGATTGATAAATACAGCGACGTGCATATGGCTGAGCGCGTCCACAACCTGGCCTGGACTCACAACCAGATGATCATGCAGCAGCTCAACATCACAGATGTCGATATTAATCTTTATATGCGCCTTGCCAGCGCAATAATTTATCCCTGCTCCAACTGGCGTGCCGGTCCCGACGTTCTCTTGAGCAATCAGCATGGCCAGTCAGGCCTGTGGGCTTACGGCATATCGGGAGATCTCCCAATTGTCCTCCTTCGCATCAAAGATCTGTCTTACATCGGTCTGGCGCATCAGCTCTTGAGGGCTCATGCCTACTGGCATATGATGGGGCTTGCAGTGGATCTGGTGATATGGAATGAAGATCGCTCAGGCTATCGGCAGGAGCTTCAGGATGAAATTATGGGCCTGATCTCCATCTGCACCGATACCAGTACTAGGGAGCGATCGGGTGGAGTCTTCGTAATACACGCGGACCAGATCTCAGAAGAGGCAGGAGTCCTGGTACAGGCCGCAGCTCGTGCCATCTTCACCGATGACCGGGGAACGTTTGAGGAGCAACTCGAACGCGAGAGTAGACTCTTCGCAGCAGTTCCTCTTTTAAAGCCGGAAAAGATCGCGAGTGTCGAGGACCACAAGGCGATCGAGTCTTCAGGCCGGGACCTGATATTCTTCAATGGTCTTGGCGGGTTCACCAAGGATGGACGCGAATACATAATCCGGATCGCACCGGGACAGGCCACACCGGCTCCCTGGTCGAATGTGATCGCAAATCCCCATTTCGGGACGGTGATCTCTGAATGCGGCAGCGCATATACCTGGGGCGAGAACTCCCAGCAGTTCCGCCTGACCCCCTGGTATAACGATCCTGTGAGCGATTGCAGCGGCGAGGCTCTGTACATTCGAGATGAGGAGAGCGGAGCATTCTGGTCGCCCACAGCATTGCCCGCTCGCGGCAAGACGGCTTACACCTGCAGGCACGGCTTTGGCTACAGCGTTTTCGAGCACAACGAGAGCAAAATTGCATCCGAGCTGTGGGTATATGTGGCAGTGGATGCGCCTGTGAAGTTTTGCAGGCTCGTTGTTCGCAATGAATCAGGCATCTTCCGCCGGCTTTCTGTGACCAGCTACATCGAGCTGGTGCTGGGAGAGATGCGCTCCAAGACCGAGATGCATGTAGTCACGGAGATCGATTCAAAGACGGGGGCCTTCTTTGCGAGAAACCCTTACAATACGGATTTTCCGGGAAGAATAGTCTTCCTGGATGTGAACATGGAAATCAACAGCGTCACTGGTGATCGGACTGAGTTCCTGGGACGAAACGGCAGCATGGTCAGACCTGCCGCGCTAACGCAAGAACGGCTCTCCAACCGAGTTGGCGTGGCCATGGATCCGTGTGCGGCCCTACAAATTAAAATCGATCTGGAAGACGGGCAGGAGTGCGAGATCATCTTCACATGTGGAACTGGGCACAATGTGGAAGATGCACGCCGCCTGATCAAACGTTTTCGCGGCTCGGTTCCGGCCCAGATGGCCTTGGAGCTGGTTTGGAGCTACTGGAACCACACCCTTGGCGCGGTGCATGTGGAGACCCCGGATAAAGCCATCGATGTGCTCTCTAACGGCTGGCTCCTCTACCAGACACTAGCCTGTCGCATGTGGGCGCGCAGCGGATACTACCAATCGAGCGGAGCCTATGGCTTCCGGGATCAGTTGCAGGATGCAATGGCGCTGATTTTCGCAAAGCCGCGACTTTTCCGCGAGCACCTCCTCTGCTGTGCGGCCCATCAATTCCTGGAAGGAGATGTTTTGCACTGGTGGCACTCGCCATCGGGACGCGGCGTGCGCACGCATAGTTCCGATGATCGCCTCTGGCTGCCGCTGGCAACTCACCGCTACGTCACAATTACGGGTGACTTCGGCGTGCTTGACGAGAGGATTAACTTCATCCTGGGCCGGCCCCTGAGGCCCGAGGAGGAAGCTTACTATGACCTGCCCACCAGGTCGGAGGAGTCGGGCACCCTTTACGAGCACTGTGTCCGAGCCATCCAGAGCAGCTTGCAGTTGGGTAGGCACGGCCTGCCGCTCATGGGAACGGGAGACTGGAACGACGCCATGAACCGAGTTGGCTACCAGGGATCCGGCGAAAGCATTTGGATGGCCTTCTTCCTGCACGATGTGCTCAATAAGTTCTCTGAAATTGCCCTGATGCGGGGCGACGATACCTTCGCAAATCTATGCCGTAGCGAATCCTCCCATCTGCGCCAAAAGATCAAAGAGTCAGGGTGGGATGGCCATTGGTACCTGCGCGCCTACTTTGACAACGGTGAGCCCCTCGGGTCCGCTGCCAATGCGGAGTGCCGGATCGATTCCATCTCCCAGAGTTGGTCGGTTCTATCCGGGGCAGGAGACCCGGAAAGATCAAAGGAGGCAATGGCGGAAGTGGATCGCCTTCTGGTCAATAGAGATGCCTCGCTGATACAGCTTCTTGGGCCGCCCTTCGATAAGTCCGACTCTGATCCCGGCTATATCAAAGGCTACATCCCTGGAGTGAGAGAGAATGGCGGGCAGTATACCCATGCGGCTATTTGGGTGATTATGGCTTTTGCGGCCCTGGGCGACAGCGCCAGGGCCTGGGAGCTATTGGATTTGATCAACCCGGTAAACCATGGCTCTACACCAGAACAAGTGGCAACTTACGGTGCGGAGCCATACGTCGTTGCCGCAGATGTCTATGCACTCCCGCCGCACACCGGGCGCGGCGGATGGACCTGGTACACAGGAGCTGCAGGTTGGATGTACCGCCTCATAGTAGAATCGCTGCTTGGACTGAGGCTGGAGGTTGACACGCTACGCTTTGCCCCCTGTATTCCGGATGATTGGAAGTCGTTTCGCCTGCATTACCGCTATCGTGAAACATTCTTTCACATCACGGTTACGCGGGAGGGGGCAGCGCAAAGCGTGACGGTTGACGGCCAGGTGCAAAGCGACGGGTCGATACACCTGGTCGATGATCAAAGGGAGCATTTCGTGGAGATAATGATAGCTTGAGGGGCGGAAGAGGTCCGGCTTTTATTATCCTAGATCATACAGCGACAAAAAGTCTCCTCTACGTCTGCAGGTCATTTTCCCATAGATCCGCTTCTCTTGATTAAAAAGTAACCCAAAGATAGCGATATTATGATTGCAGAAAGCCCGATCAGTCCCATCTCATTCGTATCGTCGTTTATCTCCATGATGATAACTTTCCTGGCTATGGCGATCAAGGCCACCAGCAATGCACTCAGGACATTAGCCGTCTTATCCAGTTGAAAGTTCTTGAAGGTCTCCAGAAGCTCTACTCCGATGAGCACCAATAGTATGCTTCCGAAAAAGCTCAATAGCTCGTTGATTTGCAGGTTTACGGGAGGCAATAGCAGGTATTTGGCCAGGGTGTAGATCACATCCATAGTGGCCAAAAAAGTTACAAGAGTCATTGTCCATGTCAAGAGGGTCAATATTGCATTCTGAAACCTTTCAAGATATGTCATGAAACAGAGCCCTTCTTCCGAATCCTTGCTGCCCGCACTACGCAATAAAATGTTGTATGTTTCAATATAAAGCTATTTCTTTATGAAATAGTGCTCGAGATCAAAGTCGCATTGCTTTCGCGTTGTGCCTGCTGCCTGGCTATCCAGAAGCGGCAGCAGGAATTGGCGGACGAGCGCATCGAGGGGAGGGCTTCAAGGAATAGGATTCGACCTCAACCGCAAACTACAAATATCCATAACGATTATATAGATAGTTTGTCGCGTTCCTGCAAGGGTTGGCGGGCGTGCCGTGGGCTCAACGTAATTCCGATAATGCTCTGTTGGCAGGGAAGATTTGGTCCTTGTTTCAGGAGATGCATGCCTTCGTGGCAATGCATTCGGTTACGAGCCTGTGAGGCATAAGAATTCCGGCGGCTGAAAGTTGCAGGCCATAATAGGCCTAGCAATCTGCCGGGATCTCTCGCGCTAATACACGGCCGGGACAGGAGCGCGTCACAAACCAGTGGCTGAGGGCGAGCACCATGGCCCCATGAGAACGGGTTCCCGTAAAATGGACGCTGTGTCAAATTCCAGTGCTGTGCCGCCTTCCAGCTTTTAGTCGGGCTTCGGGCAGGGTCAGGCCATCACTGCGGTGACTGGCTCTTTCAAAAGGACGCTGTGGCTTTCGGCGCTGGCCTGCCTGAGACCTCGATTCTCTCTTTTCCGTTATCTCCTTTGGTAAGGATTCTATATTAGCGAAAGTCGATGGCCCATTTACTCCCTCCTTATTCATATCCGTCGAGTTTAACACTTACTAATGCCATCTCAAAAGTGTATCTCACCAGCTTGACGCAAAAAAGATAGGACAATTAAATCGCTTTTCGATCCCCCGTTCCCTCCATTCTTCGCTCTCGCTTTTCCATCCGCCAAGCAGGGCAGCGTGGTCCAGGTCTTCACACTCGCTGCACTCTTTCGGGAAAACCATTATCATTATAAACTAAGCATGTGAGCACAGAAGAGAAAATATGCCGGGTGGCTGGGAGGCTTTTGCGGATGATCAAGCATATCGTTATGTTCAAGCTCAAGGAATGGGCAGAGGGCGGAGACAAGGCGGCAAATATCATGACGCTGAAGGCCAAGCTGGTGGCCCTCCCCGACCAAATCGACGAGATCAAGTTCTTCGAGGTGGGCATCAACTTCATCGAGGCGAGCGTGGCCTATGATCTGGTACTTATTTCAGAATTCGAGAGCAAAGAAGCCCTTTACAGCTATCAGAAGCACCCTGAGCACGTCAAGGTGGCGAACTTTGTCGGCAAAGCATGCGAGAGCCGGATAGTGGTGGATTATGTCCTCTGATCCGCCCTATCAACTGAAAATCGGCGTTTGCGGCATAGCCTGTCAGGTTTGCCCCCGCATGGCCTCGGGCAAGTGCCCCAATGGAGAGGCAGGCTGCCGTCCCAGAGAGAACAGGATGTGCCGGATCGCCACCTGCGCTTTTCAAAAGGGCGTAGCTCTCTGCTTCCAGTGCCCGGAGTTTCCCTGTGAGACGACGAAGCTGGGGCCGATAAGCTACGGCTATTGCTGCTTCCTCTCGGGAAAGGAAATGCCCTAACTGATCTCATCCTTCAGACCCTTCTGGAAGTGGCCGTGGGTTAAGCCTCCCAGGGCCAGGGGCCGGAGGGACTCCTTCAGGCATTCCATATCTTGGTGGAGAGTACTTTCGCCTTTCTCTGTCATATCTATGGCCTTTCTGTAAATCTCCGTCATCTCGCGGGCGTACTTTCGCGTCCGGCCCCTCGCATCCACTGCTACCCCATCCAGGCCGATTGCGAAGATCTCAGGCATCTGGTCCAGCAGGCAGGTCTCGGCGGAGTTGAAGATATGCGTCCTCCTGTCATCGTCTAGGCGCAGAGGAAAGATGCGCCTCATGTCCTGCAGGCCCCAGAACTCGTCTGGATCATATTTTCCTTTGGTCGGAAGAGGCATGCAGTCCTCTGCCACCATCACCTCCTGGTTGCCCTGCACCATCAGCTCCATCTGGGGCGCGTTCGCAAGATCGCGCACAGCAGCGACGGTATTGGCCAATTGCCGGGCGGACAGCTCCGGCGAGAGGGTAAGAAGCTCTAGGGGTGGAGAGAGCGCTTGCACCGTCAGGTGATTGCAGACATTCAGGCCGGAGGCTCCGAAAAGATGGGCTCCGGGCCCGGCTTGCATAACGGCCTGGATGTCTCCCACGTTCTCCACCATGATCCCATCGACATTTGCTTTGGCCAGCAAGGGTCCGGCGAACTTGAAGAAATCGGCGTGCGTGATTTTGGGCCACTTCCAGATCAGCTCTTCGTTCCCGCAGATGGCCTTTGCCTCTTCTATCATCATCTCTGCCTTTGATGCTCGATCTTTCTCCTCCTCTCCCAAGATGGGCTCAAAGTAAACCCGCCTGCATCCCCCCTCTACTGCGCCCCTCACCGTCTCCAGGCTGTCGGCATAAACCGCCAGTGAGGGTCTGCTGCCTGCAGCAGATTCCGGGGCTGTGGCGGATCGAGTGAGAGATGAAGTGGATGGTGCGGCTGAGGCGGACAGTTTCATCTCTTTCAATATATATCGAGCCCGCTCTACCATCTCCATCGTGGGGCGTCTCTTTTCCAGGAGCGCCTCTTGCACCTTTTCCAGGAGATCGCGGCGCAGCTGGTTTAAGGCTCCCAGGGGGGCGAAAAGATCCCCTGCGTAGTCCATAGCAATCTTTCGGACGACAAAGGGCGTTCCACCTGTGCGGCGCATCTGCGATTCGATCTGCTGCCGGGAAGTAGGCTGATTTTTGGCTTTTTCCATTTTAAAGGCGGCTTTGACCTGGACGCCGCGGCATTCTTCCAGCGCAGCCTGCAGCAGAGGCGTGCCCTCTCGCCAGGTGATGGTCAGATCCAGGGGGATCTCTATCTTGGCGGAGGCGATGATCTCCTGTGCCTTTTTGGCCAGAGCAGTGCTGCCCGTCAAATAGACTTTGGTGCCTGGGCGCACCCTCTCCGGCGTTATAAGCCGCAGCAGGCCGTCCTTTTGTACCACTTTCTGTACCACCAGTCCCATCTCCTGGCCCGGTGCCAGAAAGACCAGGCCGTCGCCCTTCTCAGGGCAGATGGGCCCGGAGAGCCTTATCGCCGCCTCGCCTCTATGGACATCGAAGGAGGCCACGCTGCCGATGAGAATGCCCCGGTTGTCCGACATCTCCCTGCCCATGACATCCCCGGCCCCCAGCAGGTGGCCCTGCGTGAAGTCGCGGTTGAAGGATAAGGCCAGGTCTCTTTCCTCCTCTGGAGAGGGCGACCACTTGCCTTTGGCAATGGCCTCCAGGGCTCTTCTGTAGATGCTGGTAACTATGGCCACGTACTCCGGGGACTTCATCCGTCCTTCAATCTTCAGGGACTTTACCGGCGAGCGGACGATCTTATCCAGATGCCTGTAAACACAAAGATCGCGGGTGGAGATGAGAAATCGCTCTCTTTGCGGCTGTGCTGCCAGGCCGGCCGGCCGGCCGTAACTGTCTTTTTCGCCTCTCAGCAGCACATAGGGCTTTCTACAGGGCTGGGCGCACATGCCCCGGTTGCCGCTGCGCCCGCCGATGGCCGAGGAGAGAAGGCACTGTCCGGAGTAAGAGTAGCAGAGAGCTCCGTGCACGAATACCTCCAGGCCGATTTCCTGCGCTGCGGTCTCTTTTCCCATCTCGTTTATCTCATCCAGCCCAACCTCTCTGGCCAGAACAACTCTCTTAAATCCAGCGCGCTCTGCCCAGAGAGCGCCCTCTTTGTTATGGATGGTCATCTGAGTGGAGGCGTGCCTCTCCAGCTGTGGCACCATGCGGCTGGCCAGTAGGCCTGCGCCTAGATCCTGCAGCAGCACGGCATCTGCGCCCATCTCGTAGAGCCGGAGAAGATACTCGGCCACATCGTAGAGCTCATTTTCCCGGATAAGAGTGTTGACGGTCACATAGACCTTTACGCTCGCCAGGTGTGCGTAGTCTATGGCCTGAGCTAATGCGATCTCATCGAAGTTTGCGGCGAATTTTCTTGCCCCAAATCTCTTGCCGCTAATGTAAACGGCATCGGCTCCTGTGGCAATGGCTGCGGCCAAGGCCTCGGGCGAGCCGGCCGGGGCGAGCAGTTCAGGCAGTCTTTTCAAGGTCGATCGCCCATAATATTGTCAATAGATCTCACCACACTTTGCCACTCCGGACAATAGTATACCTGGTCTGAATAATCTTCGATATCCGTGCCATTTAAGCTCCAGGGATGCAGGAAAAGAATGCCCCGCCGATCGGGATTGCTTCTCACGAATTCCACGATGTTCATATCCAGGTCATCTATCAGCACGTCGGAGGGAATATTATGCTTGGTGCCGGTCCTGGCATGATAGTACTGGGTGAGACTGGGAAAGTGCCTGCAGAGCCATCTTCTGGTGGCCTCCTCTGCATTGGGCCGTCTGGCCGTCACAACGATTACATCATGCATGCAAAGCTGTTTGATGGCCTTTTGCGAGCCCTCGATCAGCGGCACCCTCATAACATATTCCGGATCGGCCAGCAACCTGGCTATCTCCGACCAGATCTCTCTTCCCGCAAAGCTCCAGTGGGCACGATCGACATCGCTCTTGCAATACTTCAGTCCATACTCCTTTTCAATTGCATCCAGGACAGCGCTGACTTGATCCGCCAATACCCCGTCAATGTCCACTGCGATCTTCAAATCAGGCCACCCATACGAATCCTTCTCAGCAAAACCGTTTATATGTTCTTAGTATTTAAACTGGAACTTGAATTTGAATGATATAGCTCATACACTGGTTATTTATTGGAGAAGATGCTATTTAATTTCGGTGAATGGGATGATGTGTACTAAAGCATTTTTCGTTTTAATGACTCTTGTTCTGCTCTGCTCGACAGGGCAGGCATTGCAGACTTTTTCCGGAGATACAATCTCCATAGACACGGCTGTTGCCGACGATATCATCGCTGCGGGCAACATGGTGAGCATCAATGCCCCGGTGGACTCGGCCATAGTTGCCGGAGGCACTGTGAACATCAATGCCCCGGTGAAGGGCGACGTTATCGCTGCCGGGGGCCAGGTTTATGTCAATGCTGATGTGGGGGGAAAGGTTGTAGTGATGGGTGGCAATGTCAACCTGGGCGGCAACATCGGCACCAATCTGGTGGCGGCGGGCGGCCAGGTGAACATCCTTCCAGGCAAGGCGATTGAAAGAGATGCACTCATCGGCGGCGGCCTTGTGGTCAATGCGGGACGGGTCAACGGCACCCTCACCGTCAGCGCCAATCAATTCAATAACACCGGCTCGGCGACCGCGGTGAAATTCCACAAGGTAGAGGATCAGGCTGAGAAGAGAGCGGACAATGATATGGGCTTTAACATCTTCAGCCTGCTGGCCATTCTGGGCTACTTCATTTTGGGATTGATTTTGGTCAAGTATCTGCCCGGCATCTTCCTGGCTGTGGACGGCGAGGTGAGAAGCTCAACTCTTCTCAAAACCCTACTGGGATTCGTTATGATCATCGCCTCATTCATAGCAATTCTGCTGGTGGCGGCGACGGTGGTGGGCTTTCCCATTGCCTCGATCTCAGCTCTGCTCATCCTGGCGGCCCTCATGCTCAGCGGGACCTTCGTCTCCTTCAGCCTAGGCAAATGGATCGGCGAGCGCGCCAAGAAGAAGCAGAGCGATCTGGTCCACTTCGTGATCGGATTTGTCATCCTCAATGTGCTCTCTCTGCTGCCGTTTGTGGGCGGTCTGGTCTCATTGATCTCCATGAGCCTGGGCTTTGCTGCCATACTCTATGCAGCGCGCCGCCTGGCCACATCCTGCCAGGCAAAGGCCGCATAATGTGGCTAAAAACCTTTTTTTATTTAGGGCCCGGATCAAAGAGCCCGCAAACGTTATTTGCATTCTATTGCATTATGCAAGTGTGGTGAAGGCTTGAAACTGGTAGTATTCTACAATGGCGAATTTGGTGCGCGAGTGGTGGGCAATCTCATCAACTATTCGGGCTTCTGCATTTCCTGTGGCGAGGCCTGCAGCCAGTGCCGCAATGTCCGGCCGGGCTATGCTGAGAACATCGTCTCCCTGGTGGAGATGCCCGATCCCGCATCCCTCGGGGACTTCATCGATGATGTGGAGCCGCTCTTGCCCCAGAATATTCCTGCCGCGGACATCGCCCTGGTCATAAATGTTCATCCCGACATTCTCTTCGGCCTGCTTCCCAGGCTTAAGGAGGCGGGCGTGAAGGGCATTGTGGGCGGCTCGGAGTCGCCACGCGAGCTTCCTTTGGGCCAGAGAAAGCAACTGGAGGAGAAGGCTGCGGAGCTGGGGATGGAGGCGGCCTTTGCCAAGCCTTTTTGCGCTCTTCGCCCAGATCCGGCCAAGCCGAACATTTATGCCTTCCTCACTGAGGCGGGCATTGGCGATCCTTTAATCGATGTGACTGTGCAAAAGAGCCGGGCGGGCAAGGACCACATCCTGGCTGCCAGTGTGCTGCGCACAGCGCCCTGCGGCTCCACCTGGTTTGTGGCCAAGCGCCTCCTGGGCCTGGAGCCTGATCAGCCCGACATCAGAGAGAGAATCTCCGAGGCGCATCATGCCTACCCCTGCACGGGATCGATGGAGAGGGACACGGAGCTGGGGGACACAGTGCTGCACAAGGGCGGCTACATCATTCGCGATGCGGTGGAGGACGCCTTCAAGAGGGCGAAGAGACAGGACTAGAGATCTTTCTTTTCGTCGAAACCTTTTTGCATTGAGAGACATTCCACCAGTTTATGTTCTCTCCAATTCAGGCTTTTTCCGTACTCATGATGCCATCCGCCAGTGAAACGCAGTCCGCCGGATTCTGGCTGGAGAAGGGAAATGAGCTATGCAACTGCGGGCAGGGGGAAGAGGCGATGAAAGCATACGATCACGCTCTGGGCATCGATGGGACCCTGATCGACGCCTGGAACAACAAGGGCCTGGTTCTGGCCAGCCTGGAACGCTTCCCTGAGGCCCTCCAGTGCTTCGAGGAGGTACTCAAGCTCGCACCTGCGCATAAGCAAGCTCTGAGCAACAAGGGCATGGTGCTGGCCCAGCAGAAAAAATATACCGAGGCATTAGGCTGCTTTGAGGCGGCCATCGCCGCAGACCCTTATTTTTCTGGGGCCTGGTATAATTCGGCGTTAGCCTTGCAGTGCCTGGGCCGGAAAAAGGAGGCTGCTGCAGCCATGAAGACCGCCGAGACCCTGGAGGGGGGGAGGGGCGGCTGCTGCAGACGATGAGTTATTTTATCTCTTGGGCTTTGCATCGATAAGATGAATCTACCTTTGGGCTAAACCTATGGGTTACGATTTTCACCACAAACTCTCATGATCCTCAGGACAGGGATCATACAAGCAAGATGAAAACCATGATAAAGCCGGAATGCCATCTTTAATGTGGTATGGGCAGTGAAGGCTGTTGTCTTTCTGGAACTTCAGAT